>JAGBRC010000026.1 GCA_017632535.1 Aeriscardovia sp.
GCGGAAGTGAGGTCCGTGACCGCGTCTGCGGGGGTAGAAGCGCTTTGGGCGGAAGTGAGCGAGGTGCTGGCGCTCTGGGCGTCCTGTAGCACCTGGGAAGTGAGGCTTGCAACCTCTGTGGCGGCAGCGGATGCATTTTCAGCACTCTGCCATGCCTTGGCATCTTGGAGGGCGGAGGCTATGTCCCCCTGAGTGGCCTCGGCAGTTTCAAGGTCGTAGTTGGCGTTGTTGATGTCGGTCTGGGAATAGCCTGCGGCCTTCATAGAGGAGATGGCCTGCTTAGCCGTGCTCACGGCATTATCCGCGGCGTTCTGGGCGGAAGTGAGGTCCGTGACCGCGTCCGCGGGGGTAGAAGCGCTTTGGGCGGAAGTGAGCGAGGTGCTGGCGCTCTGGGCGTCCTGTAGCACCTGGGAAGTGAGCGACTTTATTGTTTCAGAAGCTGTAGAAAATTCTGTGGCTGTATTAGCTGCAGACCTTGCGTTGGAGACAGCCTTCTGAGCAGAAGCTACGATTCCCTGCATAGCGGCAGAATAAGCATTTTTGGCGCTTTGAGCAGCCTCAGCTTTTTGATTAGCGTATTCTGACGAACTATTAGCTGCAGACCTTGCGTTGGAGACAGCCTTCTGAGCAGAAGCTACGATTCCCTGCATAGCGGCAGAATAAGCATTTTTGGCGCTATCTGGAGCCTTAAGGGCACTGTTTGCTGTATCGGTAGCAGACTCTGCATTGGCCAAGGCCTTCTGGGCGGAGGCCTGAAGTTGGCTTACCGCATTTCCAAATGCTGCCTTGGCGGCCGCCTCAGTACTAGAAGCCGCAGCGGCTCTGTCTCCAGAGGTGATATTTGCAGACTCTGCATTGGCCAAGGCCTTCTGGGCGGAAGCAGTGAGCGTATTAATGGCATTGCTTAAAGTCGTAGCTTGGGCATTTAACGCTTTCTGATCAGATGCTTCTTGCTTCTGAGCATCGTCGAGTGCATTCTTTTGGTTTTGAAGTTCTTCCTGAGTTTTGCTGATGGCACCTTCCACTACCTCTTGAAGATTTGAAACAATCTTCTGCAGTAGGGCATGCATTTCATTCTGAGTATTCTGATTAAGCTTTACCTGCTGCTGTTCCTCTATATCTTTGAGCTGAGACAAAATTTGAGAAAGGATCGAACTGGAGTCAGAATCGCTCTTTAGCAAGGGTTGGAGATTAGACACTATTCCTTGAAGGGAACTGGTGACATCCTCCAGTTTTGCCTGGTTAAGATTACCTTTCAGGTCTTTAGATAAATTCAGCTGGCTTTCAATGGAGCTTAGAACACCTTCAGCCCCATTTAGCTCCTTCAAGTGAGTTATTTCTGGAGTTACTTGATTCTCAACTTGTTTGACTTTTGCAGTAGCAGCATTGGCGGGAGCTACAACCGAGAACATGGCTGCTACGCCAGCCGCCCCAGCTATGACTCCTACGCCGAATTTACTGCCCTTACTGTCGAGAGCATGAGCAGCACGCTTCTTCGTCATGAGACAACCTCTTTCTGATGCAATAGGCCCCCTATTTTTACATTCAGAATAACAGAAAATAGGCCTAGTCTCACTCCGGGCTCTTACCTATCAATTAAGCTGAGAAGCCCTCTCCAAAAAATAGGGGGAGGGCCCCTAGTTTGCTATGGAAAAACGTTCCCTCGATATTTTTATCTTCATTGTTGTTGGTTCCTGCATTGCCATGCGCTGCAACCGAGAGCATAGGGGTTGCTGCATCCGCGCTAGTCGCCAGACACATGGAAATTTCATTCCTTGGCGCCTTCTGCAGTTAGCATCAGGCATATTTTCTCTTGTGAAACCGAGCGAGGCAAATTTCCACAAGTTTCATTGCAGCAAACATAGTCCTATATATGCTTCAAAAATCCCTAATTTTAGTTTTTATCTTTGATTTTTATGCCGCGCTCTCTGTGCCCGGTTTTGAAATGAGCGCGCAGGTACAGAGAGTTTCCAGGCTCTCAATGAATATGGATTAAAACTTTAGACAAAAATCATAAATTGAGGCGTAGCCCTTAATTAAGGCCAGTTTCTGCCAGCTTTTCAGAAATTTTCGAACAATTCCCGCTTATAAAGCCCAGCGGAATTGGGAAGGCCCGATGGCGCATTTCAGGAGTTTTCGAGTGCCGCTTCTTCTTTGCGCACGTACGCCTTGAGATACCCCAGGCCTTCAATATCCACCCTCACCTGATCGGCTCGATCCACCGTCACATAAAGGGGGCTGCGAGCTAGCACCATGTCACCCGGCAGAAGTGTCGAAAAAGTGGAAATGAAAGCTATATTTTTGATCGCGCGCTTTAAGAGCTCCCGCATGCTTTCGGGACTTCCTTTGCCAAAAATCAGGCGAGAATCGGGATCGATCTTGCTTTCCACCCAAGGGCCTATGGCGAGGGAGTCGTCAAAGGCCGTATTGCATACTCCGGACCTGTCTGAAACAGCAGTAGAGTCTAAAACGCAAGTCACGCCTAGGAGACGCTTTTCTACCTCCTCCACTGTGCAGTTTCTTATAGTGGTGGCGGCAATTATCCCTACTCCAGGGTGGATCTCGATTCCATGGCTCCAAGCGGGGATGGAGAGAATATCGTCTGGTCCTATAGCGGATGTGGCGGGCTTCAGATAAAAGTCTTCAAAGGCGTTGCAGCAGAAGATTTTCAGCGGAAAGTTAGGGGCCAAGAGTCTTACATCGGCCAGATCGCATCTCCCTCCAGAGAGATTTGCCTGCCCACTGAAAGGGTTGCCGGACATTTCGGCCACTATCTTTTTATCACCCTCCTCCTGCACGAACCCGTACTGGGGAAGGTTGTCGCCTTTGACGAACCTGGCTATCCTCACTTGAAGCTTCTCTCTCCAAATATCGCCGTTCCGATCCTGACGTCCGTAGCGCCGCAGGCTATGGCTTCGAGAAAGTCTCCGCTCATTCCCATAGACAGCCTCTGGCAGGTTTCGACTTCCTGGCAGATTTTATCCCTAAGGTCCCTCAGCCTTTCAAAGCAGGCCCTGCCCTCCACAGGATCTGCTACGGTCATGAGCCCTGCGAGCCTGAGGCCGGGAAGCGAAGAGATGGAGCGGGCGTAGTCGAAGGCCTCTTCATGCTTGCACCCACTCTTGCTCTCTTCTCCAGATTCGTTTACTTCGAGATACACGTCCAAAAGCTTGCCAGCAGGAACCCTCTCGGAGATTTCCTGAGCCTTATCAAAGCTCTCTACGCTCTCTATGCAGTCCACGAGGGGAAGCACCTTGGCGATCTTGTTCTTCTGGAGCTGGCCGATGAGGTGGGAGGAGATTTTGACCCCAGCCTTCCCGCATTCTTCGAGCACCAAGGGCATCTTTTCTTCCAGCTCCTGGACCCTGTTCTCGCCGATGCACTTGACTCCGGCCCTTATGGCTGCCATAACTTCACCCACATCCCTCGTTTTGGTCGCGGCCATGAGGCGAACTTCGCGCCCTTTGGCGGCGTCCTCTATCTGATCTATGACCCTTGCCACGGCCTCGCCTATTTCTTTTTCCCTTCTTTCGGAAATTTCAAGATTGGTGAGATCTTTATTATCCATGTATGCCATATAAAGTCCTTTCAAAGCGCTCCGCGCCCGTTTTCCACCAATGGGGGTCGGAAAAGTACGCAGGGAGCTCCACGTCCCCGAGTCTGTTGGGGCCGAATTTTACTTTCTTGTAAGAAAAGAGTTTGACGCACTCTTCTATTCCCAATGGAACGGGCATTGGGGCTGGATAAAGATGCATGAGCCAGGCGCAAAAGCCTATGATCCTCTCTGGAGAGGCTCCCCACTCCTTCAAGGCCGTCACGTCCACCGATCCCCGGCTCTTGCTCATTTTTCCGCCTCCATTTTCTAAAATCAGGGGGAGGTGCGCAAACCTGAGGTCTTTCAAGCCCAAAAGGCGCCGAATGTAGATTTGAAGTGCGCTGCTTTTCAACAGATCCCTTCCGCGGACGACCTGTCCTATTCCTTCAATTCCGTCATCTACCGCCACGGCCAGCTGGTAGGTGAATTGGCCGTCCCTGCGCATAAGGACCGCGTCTCCTATCTGCCTCTCAAGATCGAAAATGCGGGGCCCGAAGATGAAGTCTCTAACTTCCACCCTTTTTTCTCCCTCATGGGGGACTTTGAGACGAAGAGAGCACCCCTGCGCGGATGCGGGCGGATTTTTGCGGCACTTTCCTTTGTACACTCTCATGCCGTCTATGGGGTCTGCAGGGCTCTCGGCGCAAATTTCCTTTCTGGAGCATGAACAGGGGTAGATGAGGGGGTCTTCGGGATTAAGATTCTTAATCTCCTTTAGAGCTTCTCGGTAGATGTCCAGGCGCTCTGACTGAAAGACCAGATCGTCCCAGTCGAATCCCAGCCATTCCAAATCCCTTATTATCTTTTCACTTTCCCTTTTAGTGTCTTTGGAAGTGTCTAGATCTTCAATTCTCAATATGAACCTGGAATGGGCAAATCGCCTGGCGCTCAGGTACGCCCCGAGGGCGGTGTATACGTTTCCGATATGGAGCTTTCCGGTGGGGCTGGGCGCAAAGCGCCCCGTGGACGGCCGGACGGGAAGTGCGGAAAGCATGATTCCCCCCTTTTTGTCCCATCTCGTTGTCGGGCGGGACAAGTAAAATTTCACATTTGAATTATCTCATATAAATACCCTTATTAAGCACATCGAGAAGCCCTTCTAATGCAGGATAAAAAATATATTGAAATGACCCAGGCCCCTCTGGGCAGGCTGATAACAAAAATGGCGATCCCGTCGGTTGTATCAAACATCGTGGGTATAAGTTACAGCCTGGTGGACGCCTTCTACGTAGGATCGCTGGGGGCCGCGGCCAGCGCCGCCGAGGGCGTATGCATGCCAGTGATAGTGGTGATCCAGGCTTTCGGCCTCCTTTTGGGAATTGGGGCCGGAAACAGGGTGTCGGTGGAGTTGGGAAAGAAGAACATAAAGAAGGCCGAACAGCTGATTTCCACAGCCCTCTTCGGTTCTCTGGTTCTTGGCATAGTCCTGGGCGGCCTAGGCCTGATCTTCCAGACCCCCCTCATACATATCCTGGGCTTCACCCCTTCTGTAGATCCTTTGGCCAGGCAGTACATCCAGCCCCTGCTCTGGATATCTCCCCTCTTTTGCGCAACCTACGTCCTCAACCCCGCCATGAGGTTTCAGGGCTACCCCACCGAATCTATGATCGCCATGATCGCAGGCGTCGTAGTGAACGCCATCCTTGAGCCCATTTTCATGTTCGCCATGCACCTAGGGGTCTTTGGCGCGGGCGTGGCCACCGCCATAGCCCAGGCCATAAGCTTTGGCGTAATGCTTTGGATCTATATAAAGAAGGCCACGGCCCGCCTCAACATAAAACTCGTGTCTTTCGACAGGCAGATGTGGAAAGAAATCTTCTCCGTAGGCTTCCCCAGCTTTATAAGGAACGGCCTGTTTGCAGTTTCTTCCGATCTTTTGAACGTGGTCTCCGCAGCTTACGGGGCCGTAGCTATAAGCGCCATGACGATAGTGGGGAGAATTGTAAACCTTGGGAACGTCATCCAGGTGGGAATCGGTCAGGGCTACCAGCCTGTGTGCGGCTACAACTACGGGGCCAAAAAGTACCACAGGGTGCTCAAGGGATACAACCTCATCCTCGTCGCCTCCTTCATTTTGCTAGTTATAATCTGCATTCTGGAATTCATCTTTGCCCCACAGATAGTCGGAATTTTCATAGACAATTCCAAGGTAGTCGCCTACGGCACCTTGGCTCTGCGCTTACAGTGTATAGACTTCTGGCTGAACGCATACGTGGTGATGTCGAACATGATGCAGCAAAACCTGGGATATGTCGTCATAGCCTCCATCGTGGGCCTGGGCAACAACTGCATCTTCTTTATCCCGGCCCTGCTCATCTTCCCGCACTTCTTCCACTTCCTGGGGATCGCTATGTCCCAGCCTGTGGCCATGCTCTGCACCGCCCTGATGACGCTGCCCATGCAGATGTATGTCCTACGGCGCCTGAAGAAAAAGCAGAAGAAGGAAGAGGCCAAAGCCGTAAAGGCCACGCTGTAATTTTTTTAGTTCCTCTTGCTAGACTAGATTTAAAGAGCAAGTGAGGTCTGATGAGCATACTCGATAGGTTTGAAAGACACGTTGAGCGCGGGGTCAACGGGGTGTTTTCCCGGTTCGGATCGAAAGATCTTCAGCCTGTTGATCTGTCCGGTGCGCTCGAAAAGGAGATAGATTCCAAGGCCAGGGTGATTTCTCAAAATAGAACCGTCGTCCCCAACGAATACAGGTTTGAATTGAGCACCCCCGACTTCGACAAGATAGAGGAATGGGGGTCAGAGGCCCTTGCAAATGAGCTGGCCGACGGGCTGACTAAGTACGCGGCATCCCAGTCTTACAGCGTTGAAGGCCCGGTGACGGTGATATTCGAAGAGAACCTGGACATTTCCAAAGGCGAGTTCAGGCTGACAAGCGAAACCGTCCGGGGCAATGCCGCCCCCGTTACCAACAGAGATGAAGCCAAGGACTTCCCGGTGCTGGAAATTTCCGGCCGCCAGTACCTCCTCACGGCGGCCAAGACCATAATCGGGAGGGGGTCGGACTGCGACATAGTCATAGACGATCCGGGCATCTCCAGAAAGCACCTCGAAATCACCATCACCCCCAGGGGGGTGGTAGCCAGGGACCTGCACTCCACTAACGGGGTGTATGTAGAAGGGCACCTTGTGCCCGCAGCCACCTTGCTGGACGGCAACACCATCACCATAGGCAGGACCAGGATCGTATTCTGGGCCTCCTCCGAGCCAAGGTCCTGAGTGGGATTTAAGGCTTCTCTATGACCGAATTGACCTATGCGGTTCTAAAGTACAGCTTCATCCTGGCCCTCATGCTTTTCGCATGGCTCGCGGTCCGCTCCCTGCATAAAGACGTGTCTGCATTTCTCCCTTCCAGGGACAAATGGATAAAAAAAAGAAAAAAGCAGATGAAGGAAGCCAGGAGCCGGTCTTCTTCGGCTTCCACCCTCTCTCCGGCAGATCCCCCGGCCTCCGTCACTCAAACTTCCATAGTTTCTCTCGTGACACATGTGCCGCCTTCCCCTTCCCCGGTCTCCCCTTCCAAAAGCGACACCACGGTCCTCGTCATAGTGGACGGCAAAAATGCCGGGATGACCTTCCCGCTGCCCCCTTCCTGCACTCTCGGGCGCGCCCGGGACAACTCCATCGTCCTTTCCGATCAGTTCATTTCCTCGCACCACGCCCGCATCTATAAGGGCAAAAAAGGGGAGTGGGTCCTAGAAGACCTGGGATCTACTAATGGCACTTATCTGGACGAAAGGCAGATAGCCGGCCCCGTCATCATAAAGCCCGGCCAGCTCATGCGCCTCGGGGCCACGACTTTTGAGCTGAGGTAGAGATGGAGCTTCACCTCGCCTCTACCCTCGTCAGCGACAAGGGGTACGTAAGGAAGGACAACCAGGATTCCGGATTTGCCGGATCTGTGCTCGTGGCCGTGGCGGATGGCATGGGGGGGCATGCTGGCGGGGCTACGGCTTCCTCCATAGCCATAAGGACCCTCAGCCACATGGAGCATCCCAAGGCCTTTAAACGCAATGTCGAGGCCGTATGCAGGGCGGCTGAGAAAAGCATCCTTTTGGCGCACGACGCCATAGTGGGGAAGGCCAGCAAGGAAAAGGCCCTGTCGGGCATGGGGACGACTGTAGATGCGCTGCTTTTAATAAATGGCTACTGGGTGCTGGCCCACATAGGCGATTCCAGAGTGTACCTTTTGCGAGACGGGCACCTCATCCGCCTCACCCACGATCACAGTTATGTGCAGTACCTCATGGATTCTTCCATCCTCACCGAGGAAGAAGCCAAGATACATCCGCAAAAGAATGTGGTGATGAGGGTGGTGGGGGACTTCAACATCAATCCCAGCCCCGACATCTGCGTGAGGAGGGCTAGAAAGGGGGACAGGTGCCTGCTCTGCTCGGACGGGCTGTCGGGATCGCTTGAAGATGCCACTATCAAAGACACCCTGCAAAGAATCGAGGATAGGGAGCTTTGCGCCCAAACTCTTGTGAACTTGGCCCTGAAAGCGGGAAGCTCCGACAATGTCACGGCCGTAGTGGCCGACTGCCTCCCGGGGCCTCGCGGCCCAAAGCACCCCGCCCTAATAGCGGGGGCTGTGAGCTCCTCTCTGCGGTCAATCGCGGAAAGCGCCCGAGAAAAGGTAGAAGTGGCCCCCCCTCTGGTGGAGGAAGATTCGCCTTTAAAGCGGGCCAGCGATCTTCTTAAAGAGGAAGAGGACAGCGCCCTCCCTTCGCCTTCCCAACCTTTGGAAGAAAAAGAGGACGAAGGCGCACAGGAACCTGGGGAGCCTCCTGCAGATACGGCCGAAATCCCAGTCATAGGAGAAAAAGACCTAAATCCCGCCGATCCTGTAGACGCGCAAGCTATGGAACAGTACGGAAAAGGGGTCGCAAAGGAGGCGGGACGCAGAAGAAAGCGGTGGAAAGCCGCCATTTGGATATTTTTATGCCTATTGCTAACTACAATACTTTCTGTAGGAGGGTACCTCTTTTATTGGAGCCAGACGCAGTATTACGTGGGGGAGTGGGAAGGCTATGTGGCTATTTACAAGGGGGTATCTACGAACATCCTAGGAATCAGACTCTCGCATGTAGATAAATCCACCTCCTTGCCCGTCTCTTCCCTCCCGCCTTCTGTGCGCCAGCAGCTCAAGGACGGAATTCTTGCCTCCTCCCTCGCCCAGGCAGAGCAAAAGGCTGAAAAACTTGGCAGCGGGACGGCTCAAAAATGAGGCGGGGGACGGCTCAAAAGGCGAAAAAGCGACGCGGGGCACGGATCTATTTGACGCTCTTGGCAATATTTGCAGGAGGCCTCGCCTTCGCCTCAATGATGCTGAAGCTCAAGGGCCACATCTCGTGGCCCTATCTTCTGGCTGGCGGGATCGACTGCGCTATGGCAATTTTGCTGACAGTCCTAGTCGACAGGAAGATTCCGGCCAGCATAAGGTCCATCGTCCCCATAGGGGTCCTTCTTTCCCTTGTAGGAATTACGCAGATAACGAGGATCGATCTCGAGTATGCCCAAAACGGATCTCCGACCGACTATGGGCTTAGGCAGATGATCTGGCTCGCGATAGCCCTCGCGCTCTCCTCGTTTGCCGTGGCTTTTTTTGCGGACTATAGAAAGCTTCGCAGCCTTTCTTATGCCTTCATGGCTATAGGCCTCATCCTCCTCGCCCTCCCGCTGGTTCCCGGAATCGGCGAAAGGGTGAATGGGGCGAAAGTATGGGTGAAATTTGGAGGCTTTTCCTGGCAGCCCTGCGAATTTGCCAAGCTGTTTTTAGCCATCTTTTTCGCCTCATACCTTTTCACCCATAGAGACAAGTTCCAGGAAAAGTCTAAAGTCGGAAAGGTGAAGCTTCCCCGCCTAAAAGATGCGGGCCCCCTGGCCGCGGTCTGGATCCTGGTGGCGGTAATTTTGGTGGCTGAGGGGGATCTGGGAATCTGCCTCATGTTCTTTGCGCTGTTTACCGGAATGGTGTATGTGGCTAGCAAGAGGAAAATCTGGGTCGTGTGCGGAGTAGTGCTGTTTGTGATCCTCTTTTTTGCCTCCGCCGGCCTGTTTCCCACCTTTTCTTCCCGCATCGACATCTGGCTCCACCCCTTCTCAAAGCAGCTCTACTTGCGCTCTTACGGCAGCTCCTATCAAATCGTGCAAGGCCTCTTTGCCCTCGGGGCCGGGGGGCTTTTCGGCACCGGTTTCGGGGCCGGCTACCCGGCACTCACGCCTTTTGCAAATTCCGATTTCATCTATTCTTCACTCGTTGAACAGATGGGGTTTGTCGGGATATGCCTCCTGCTTTTGATGTATCTTTGCCTGATAACTGCTGGATTTGTCATTGCCATGAGGACTGAAGACGGCTTTGGAAAGCTTTTGGCTTCAGGCCTCGTATTTTCCTTGGCCTTCCAGATTTTCACCATCGCCGGAGGCATAACCCTGGTCCTTCCCCTCACGGGATTGACCCTGCCCTTCCTCGCATCGGGAGGCTCCAGCCTCACGGCCGACTGGCTTATTTTGGTCTTGCTCCTTGTCATAGACAAATCCCCCAGGCCCTCGGTGGGGGCGGAAGGAACCGGAATTTTGGATCTGTCGGCCATCAGGAGGTCCAAGTGAACAAGTCCCTGCGCCAGCTTTTCATTGCGGTCCTGGTCCTATTTTTGATCATCACCTGCTCCACCTTCTTTTGGTCCATTATTTACGCCCCCTCCCTCGACGCCAACCCGGAAAATACTGTAGCCTTTTACCACGAGGTGGGGATGGACCGTGGGGAGATACTTTCGAGCGGAGGGGAGATTTTGGCCGAGAGCCGCAAAAGCGGAGACTCTTTCAACTACCAAAGATCCTATCCGCAGGGGGAAGCCTTCGCGCCCGTGACGGGATTTTTCTCCATAGCTACCCCTCCCAGCCGGGGGGTTGAAATGGGGTACGACAAAGTGCTTTCCAGCGGATCGGGGAGCGTATGGCAGCAAAAGTTCGAATCCATTTTTGACGGCCAGGAGCAGGGAGGGGTAAATGTGGAGACCAATATAGTGGCCTCCCTCCAGCAAGAGGCCTATTCCCTTCTCAAGGGCAAAACCGGAGCGGTGGTTGCCATAGATCCCAAGACAGGCGCCATTTTATCTCTTGCCTCTTCTCCCACTTACGATCCAAACCTGTTGGCCGTACACAATTCCCAGCAGGCCCAGTCGCTCTACTCTTCCTACTCACAGGATGGATCTTTGACAGATCTCGCCACTCAGTACCTTTTGAGCCCCGGATCCACTTTCAATATCCTCACTTCCGCCGTCGCCCTGCAGAAGGGGACTTTGCCTTCCTCCCAGGTCAAGGCGCCAAGCACTTTTAAACTTTCGTCCGGAATGGTGGTGGCCAACAGGGTCTATTACCCTCACTACACCATGAACAGTCAGATGTCCTTGTCCGACGCATTTGCCTACTCTTCTTCCACCGCCTTCGCGATCTTGGCGCAAAACTTTGGAGCAAAGCCTCTGGAAGATGAAGCTTCCGCCTTTGGGCTGGGAAGCCAAATCCGGATCTGCGGGGGAGGATCCGACGGAACCCCCGTAGAGACCCAGGCCTCTTCTTTGGGGGACGTGGGGGACAAAGAAAACCTCGCCCTCACTGGCGCTGGGGAGGGGACGGGCAAAGTCACCCTTATGCAGGAGGCCATGATGGTGGGGGCCGTGGCAGACGCGGGAGCCCTCATGGAGCCTCAGCTGGTGAAAAGCACCCTTTCTTCCGGGCTTCAGGTCCTCTCAGTGGTTCCCTCCTCTCGCCTATCTTCCCCCCTCACATCCCAAGAGGCGCAGGAGATTGAGTCCATGATGGAAAACCTGACCTCAGTGCAAGATCCCTCGCTCGGCAAAGTGGCGTCGGTTATGGCCCAGGTCAAAGATAATGTCCAAGCGGATCGCACCGACGCCCTGGCTGCAGGGTTCTCGCCTTCAGATCCGAATGTGGTGGTGGCGGTAATGCTGCAAAACTCCACTGCCGTACAGGCCGCCTCCCTTATGGGAAGCGTATTGAAAGAGGCGGAAAAATGAAGCTGATAGAGGGGCAGATCATCCACAGGCGCTACAGGCTCGTAAAGCGCCTGGCCCAGGGGGGCATGGGCGAAGTATGGAAGGCATACGATCTTGAGGCCGGAAGGGACGTGGCGGTTAAAGCCCTCAGGGGAGATCTGGCAGAAGACAAGACCCGCCTGGAAAGGCTGAGGATAGAAGCTAAAAATTCCGCATATCTCGTGCATCCCGCCATAGCGGCCCTCTTTGACTACTGCGAGAAGGACGGGATGGGCTTTCTGATAATGGAGTACATCCCCTGGCCCTCCTTGGCGCAGATCTACAAGGCGTCCGGAAAGATGCCCCCCCAAAAGCTACTCCCCCTCATCTCCCAGGTCGCCAAGGGACTTTATGTGGCCCATAGAAACGGGGTGATTCACAGAGACATAAAGCCCGCCAACATCATGGTCAGCCCCGAAGGAAAGGTGAAGATAACGGACTTTGGAGTGAGCTACTCCGCCAACCAGGCCCAGATCACCAAAGTGGGAATGGTAGTGGGAACGGCTCAATACATTTCCCCCGAACAGGCCAAAGGCCAAAAACCCGTGGCCCAAAGCGATATTTACTCTTTAGGAATTGTGCTTTATGAGGGTCTGGCCGGCCACCGTCCTTTCACCGGATCCACTCCGGTAGACATCGCCGCCTCCCAGGTCAACGACCCCGTGCCCTCCCTCCCGCCGGATGTGCCCAAGGCTCTCCAAAGGTATGTTATGGTTATGTTAGAAAAAGATCCTGCCTGCAGGCCGAGGAGCGCTTTGGCTGTGGCAAACGACATTGACAGGCTCTCAGAAATCATCGGCAGCGAAGTGGTGCCAAGGAGGGTTGCGAGCTATCCGCACCATGCGAAGTACTATATACACACAGACGCCATGAGCGAATACAAACTTATAGAAGGGGTCCTGCCCTCTACCGGGCCTACCAGAGTTGAGAAAGAGAGTTTCAAATGAGCCAATTCACTCCTCAGAGCCTGGCTCAAGGCCGCTATACGGTAGGGCCGGTGATTGGCCAGGGCGGAATGGCCGAAGTGCACATAGGCACAGACACCCGCCTCAGCAGGCAGGTGGCGATAAAGATCTTGCGCCCTAACCTGGCAAACGACCAGGTCTTTTTGGCCAGGTTCCGCAAAGAGGCCAGGTCCGTAGCCCAGCTCAACAACCCCAACATCGTCTCCATCTACGATACGGGCGAAGAAGAAGTGGACGGCCCTGACGGGGAAAAAGAAAAAGTCCCCTACATCATAATGGAGTACGTCAAGGGCCAGACGCTGCGGGAAATTATAAGGAAAAACGGCGCCCTCAACCCTACGGACGCCGGCCAGATCATAGTCGGCATCTTGAACGCGCTCGAGTACTCCCACAGGATGGGCATCATCCACAGAGACATAAAGCCCAGCAATGTGATGGTGAGCGAGCAAGGGGTAGTGAAGGTCATGGATTTCGGGATCGCCCGTGCGCTGGACGATTCGGCTACAACCATGACCCAGTCCCAGGGAGTGGTGGGCACCGCTCAATACCTCTCTCCCGAACAGGCCAAGGGCGAAAACATCGATATGCGTTCGGATTTGTATTCTGCCGGATGTGTTCTCTACGAGATGCTTACGGGGCGCCCGCCCTTCACAGGCGATTCTCCTGTGGCTATAGCCTACCAGCACGTGTCACAGATCGCCGTCCCTCCCAGCTCCATCATTCCAGGGCTTCCAAAAATTTGGGACTCGGTAGTGGCCAAGGCTATGACGAAAGACAGGCAGAACCGCTACAGCACGGCGGCTGAGTTTAAAAGGGATGTCCAGGCGATTTTAAGCGGGCAAAAGGCGTCGGTAGAGGATTACAACCCCCTCTCCGATCTTCACAGTTCTGCTTTAGACCCTGAAAAGACCATGGTAGCCATGCCCCCGGCCAGCGCTCCTCCCTCCACCCCCCCTCGGGCGAATTACTCCGCCTCGGATGGGAATTTTAACAGAAGAGTCGCGGTCAAAAAAAAGCACAAGGGCTGGATTGCCGTTCTGATCATCTGCATAGTGACCGCCTGCTGCGCCGCCGGGGCATGGATTTATTTTGCCACAAGGCCCCAGTACGTGACGGTGCCTTCCATACAAAACGGCATGACGGAGCAAGAGGCCGAGCAGAGCTTGAGCAGCATAGGCCTCAAGTTTCAGGCCGAACTCGACACCGGCACCGATCAGCCTAAAGGGGACGTGATAAAGCAGGATCCCGCCTCCGGGCAGAGCGTAATCAAGGGGAGCACCGTGACGGTTTGGTTCTCAGCCGGCCCCGCCACAGCACAGATCCCGAACGTAGTGGGCATGACGGAGCAAGAGGCCGAGCAGAGCTTGAGCGTTTCTGGATTCTCGGTGGGATCGGTGGAAGTGCAAAATTCCCCCACCATCCCCAAAGACAAAGTTACGGGGACTTCTCCTGCAGCCGGAACGAAGACGTCTGAGGGGACGAAGATTACCCTCTTCATTTCCAGCGGACAGACTACAGTCCCCTCCCTGGCAGGAAAGACTGAAGGGGAGGCGCAGACCATCCTCTCCCAGGACGGGTTCAACATTTCCATAAAGCAGCAAAACAGCTCTTCGGTCGCCAAAGGGACCGTTATAAGCACAGATCCGCAGGCAGGAAGCGCAGTGTCGCAAGGCGCCACGATTACCTTGAACGTCTCGGCTGGACCCCAGAAAGTGACTGTGCCTTCGCAGCTCAGAGGAGAAGTTCTGTCGGTCGTAAAGAATGCCTTGGAGTCTTTGGGGCTCAAGGTAAAGCTCTCACCCCAAAACGCACAGGGCGACTGGGTGGTTGAAAACCTCCAGGCGCCCAGCGGCGAAAGCCTCGCAACTTCCGGAGGCAGCGTGGATTCCGGATCCACAATCACTGTTTACTGCCAGAGCCCCTCGGCCCAAAGCTCCGCGAGTAAGTCCTCATCGTCACCTTCTTCTTCCGCCTCCTCATCCGGGGCCTCCTCTTCCAAGACAGGTTCTGCATCGAAGTAATTGAAAAGCCTAGACGGGCGGCGCCCGGGATCGGGTTTGGAGTGGGAGGCTTTTGAAGTCTTGATTCCACTCCCCTTAAATGCGCGCTAAGGGCGGAAGCGAGGCGCACTTTGGAAGTTTATTTCTGCCGTTAGTTTCTTCTTCGGGGCTAAAGAAATCTAGAATGAATAAAACGCAGAATCTTCCGGGAAGGATGAGGGTCTTATGCGATCAAAGGCCGATCCTTGCGATCATTGAGGGGCAGAGAGGGGACGTCCTCAAAAATCTAGTTGGGCGATATCTTTGATTTTTATCCAGTCGCACTGGCGTTGAATGTCCTGGCAAGAATCATCTTAAAGAGGCCTTAATGTTCATCCAGAGATCGATCACCCGCTTGAAAGTATTCGGATCCTCTGCATTTTTGGCAACTTGTATATACGCTTTCGCGCCCCGCCTTATAGGGGAAAAATCCGCCTCTTTTTTAAGGGTGCCTGTGCAGGCCCCCATCCCCTCCGGAGTAGCTTTGCATCCACTATATTTTCCAGCCTTCCGTCCCAATCGGAACTTTTTGTGCCGAGCAGTGCGTACCTAAAGGCGTAGTCGCTCAGATACCTCTCATTAAAAAAGGTACAGCTCGCCTCTAATGCCATAGAGCTTAATGCCCTAAAAGGCAAAGGCATTGCATAGACATTTTATGTAACCATCCACTGTGTGATGGCCGATTCTAACTTTTTGGCCTTTAAGGCACTCAGGTACAGTCCGGGCGGGAGTTTGGTTGGAAAGATTTTTAAGTTGCAAAGCCGTTCTATGACGGGCATAGTACATATCCAGTATTTCTGTTTTATATCTAGGACAATGAGAGTATTAAATATTTCGGATATGTAGTCTTCATTTCTAACGTAGGATATGTGCGCGATGCGGCCCTCCCCATCCTCCGGTATAGCAGCTCAGTGCGCTCTGGGGATCTGCGAATTTTTGAACTCTGCAAATGAAAAGGGGATGCACTTCTATGGCAAAAGTGCGCCCAGTAAGCAATGCCGCTAAAGCGCCGCTTGGCATTAAATCCAGTTATGTAAATGTCGTATTTTTAGAGGCGTTGAGTGTGCATATTGTCTTCTAAACCCCTGGCGCACCTGCACTTTGTCAATTGCTACAAAATTTTTCTTTTCCTGAAAATAGGACTTTTTACAAGCTCCTCAGGCGCATGGTATCCTTTAAGACTTTCAAAGCCATTCACATTGAAATCCGCATGGATTGTGTTCGCCTCCTCTGCATTCATCGCGCCCAGCCCATAAAAGATTTTATAAGTTTGAACTTCCCGTTTCTTCGCACTATGTTGATTGCTTTGATGTCAGGCGTGCCCATGGCGCCCTGCAGCTTTCTAAGGTATCGCCCTCTTTCAATTATTCGCCTCTTCGCCCTTTTCACAAGCTAAGTTTATGTAGATTAAGTTTGTTTCTATTTCGCAAAGTTGCTATTTTATGTCATCCACATTTTCAGTTAAAAACTTAAAACCCCAGGAAAGAGGGTAAAAAAACGGGGGCCAGGCCCCCAAAAAACTAGATCAGTTGTCCAAAAAGTCCATGAGAGCTTTTGATCTCGACGGGTGGCGCAGCTTGCTCATGGTCTTAGATTCTATCTGCCTTATCCTCTCTCGGGTGACGTTGTAGATCTTTCCTATATCGTCCAAAGTCTTAGGCTGGCCGTCTTCCAGGCCGTAACGCATCTTTATGACTCCAGCTTCCCGATCGGAAAGGGTCCCCAGCACCTGCCTGAACTCTTCCTGGAGTATCGAGAAGGCTACGGCGTCCTGAGGGCTTATGGCATCGGTATCCTCAATGAGGTCCCCAAATTCCGAATCCCCTTCTTCTCCCAGAGGAGTGTGCAGGGAGATGGGCTCTCGGCCGTACTTTTGCACTTCCTCCACTTTTTCGATTGGCATATTAAGTTCGTTGGCGAGCTCTTCGGTGGTAGGCTCGCGCCCCAAGTCCTGGAGCATCCTGCGTTGGATCCTGGAAAGTTTGTTTATCACTTCCACCATGTGTACAGGCACCCTGATGGTCCTGGCCTGATCGGCCATGGCCCGCGTGATGGCCTGCCTTATCCACCAAGTGGCGTAGGTGGAGAACTTAAAGCCTTTGGAATAGTCGAACTTTTCAACTGCCCTTATGAGCCCGAGGTTTCCTTCTTGGATAAGATCCAAAAAGTGCATGCCTCTGCCTATGTAGCGCTTGGCCAAAGACACAACCAGCCTGAGGTTTGCTTCCAAAAGGTGGTCTTTCGCCCTCTTGCCGTCGTTTGCCACCCACTGGAGCTGCCTTCTGTACTCAAAAGAAAGCTCCCCTTCTTTGGCGGTGTCCAAAATGTGCTGGGCGTAGAGCCCGGCTTCTATTCTCTCGGCCAAATCCTGCTCCTGCTCGGCCGTCAGGAGGGATACCCTGCCTATCTGCTTTAAGTAGTCTTTTACCGGGTCGGCGCTGGCGCCGGCAACTTTGTCCAAGTGCTCGTGGGTATGAGGATCTCTCCCCTTTTCTATTTCAATTCCGCCATCATCCTCATCAGACTCGTCATATTTCTCGTCAAATTCATCTGACTGTGGCATCAGAGGCATCTTAGGGTACCTGCCTTCCTTTATATAATGTCCGCCAAAGTTCAAACAAAATTAATTTCATAATTATTCCATGCCCCATTTGCGCTAAAGCCTTGGCAGGTCTCGACTGTAACATTTACAGTATGGTTTCTGTTTTTCCCCGGCCAAATCGAGACGGTTTTAATTCCTGGGCAACTAGCGCCAAGGCAGAAGTTGAGAACCATATGGAAGGCCTCTTTTCACCTCCCAGCTTTTCCAGCCTTCACGGGCCTTTGGCCAAGGCCGCTTCGCTTTTCGATTCCCAGGCCTTTGAGGCCTTGAGAGGAGGAAAGAGGCTGAGGGCTTTGCTTGAGATGGCTACTTCCATCAGCGCCGGAGGCCCGGGAGGAAGTGAGGCCGCATGCGCTGTGGAGATCTTTCAAGCCGGGGCTCTTGTGCATGACGATATTGTAGACAAAGCTGAAATCCGGAGAGGAAAACCATCTAGCCGGAAGGCGTTTTTCACATCCCTCTCTTCTCGCACCTTCGGCGCCGATTCGGCCGACGCTATGGCGATCATGCTGGGAGATTTCCTGGCCTCGGCCAGCGTGGAGGCGCTTTTGGAGGCCTCTTTCGGGAAAAATACAGCTTCTGCGATAAGGGCTTTCTGCAGGATGCAGATGCAGGTAGAAAAAGGACAGATCCTAGACATCAACTCCCCCTCCCTTTCGCTGGAAGACGCGAAGGCGCTGGAAGAGGGAATTGAAAACATCTACCTTTACAAGACGGCGAGCTATACCACAATATCCCCCATAGCCCTGGGGCTTTTAGAAGCTGGCCGCGAGGAAAGGGAGGCTCAAAAGTGGGGCCTTGCCATAGGATCGCCCCTAGGAATTGCCTTCCAAATTGCAGACGACCTCACAGATCTCGAGGGAATAGGAAAACCCCGGGGTGCAGATATACGCGAAAAGAAGAGGACCTTTCTTTTGGTCGATTCCCTATCGCTTCTCCCTGTCACAGAAAGAGAGAGCCTATCGTCTCTTTACCGTGAAGGCAGAACGGAGGGAAAGGAAGAGGAAGTCATTTCGACTTTTAAAAGCTGCGGAGCAGTAGAAAAAAGCCACGAGAGGATTCGCAGCCTGTGGAGCAAATCCGTCGAGGCCCTAAACGAGTGCTCTGCTGCACTTGAAATTGGAAAGGAGGGAAGGGAATTTTTGGGAAAGGCCATGGCTTTGTTCATCCCCTCCTGTGACTGCAGAGCTGTCACTCCGGAATTTCTCTAGCCTCCTCCTCTTTGAGAAGCTCCTCTTCCTTTATTTGTCTCTTTCGCTCTTGGGCGTACATATCCACGTACTGCTGCCCGCTCAGCACCATTATCCTGCGCATTATTTCATCAGTCAGGCTTCGCAACTTCTCGTATGTGATTTCATTTGGCTGCAGCTTGGGCACTTCTATCGGCCTTCCGTAGGTGACTGCCACAGGAAAGCGATGTGGGAATATGACCCCAATGGGCTGGCTGACATTTGTGCCCCAAAGGGCCACAGGGATTACGGGGGAGCCCGTTTCAAAGGCGAGTTTCGCCACTCCCGTATGGCCCTTGTAGAGCTTTCCGTCAGGGCTGCGGGTTCCTTCCGGATGTATTCCGAAAATTTCCCCCATTTCAAGCACTTTTCTGGCCGTAACCAGCCCGCTCTCCGCGCTTACCCCTCCGGCCCTGTCTACAGGAAATACGCCGACATTTGTAAAGAAGAATTTGGTCAGCTTCCCCTTTATTCCTTTTCCCGTGAAATACTCCATTTTTCCCATGAAGTGCACATCCCTGTGCTTCACCGTGATGGGGATTACGGCATCGTCTATTACTGCCAGATGGTTGGAAGCTAAAATTGCCCTTCCGGTTTCAGGTATGTTTGCTTCTCCCCTGACAGACGGAGTGAACCATTTCTTAGCCACGATTCCGGTCACTCTGACGCCTAGGTGGTAGAGCCACATCTGGCTTTTTTCAACTTTGGCTTCGCCCAAAACTCTCCTATCGATGCAGTCTTTTCAATTAAAGAGTATACAGAAAAGGAGGAGTAGAGTTATATTCGGGTATTTTTAGAGATTTTTGGGTATAAAAATGTACAGGGCATATAGTACCCTGTAACAACGAGGTGCCTCGCCTCAGGGAGATAGGTGCGAACTACCTCCCGACCCCCGTTAGAAGGAGTAAAAAACAAAAATGGAAAACACCACGGAAATCGGAACCTCTAACTCCGATTCCAATGGAAGCTTTAATTCTATCAACCCCTCCGATCAAAAGCAATCCCTTCCTCCCAACACCCACAAGTACAAGCCGTGGGCTATCTGGATAGGATGCTGCCTTTTGGAA
>JAGBRC010000027.1 GCA_017632535.1 Aeriscardovia sp.
CATGGGGGGAGTTGAACCCCCACGGCCGTGAAGGCCACTGGCACCTGAAGCCAGCGCGTCTACCATTCCGCCACATGTGCAAAGTGGAGCTAGTCGGATTCGAACCGGCGACCTTTTCTATGCGAAAGAAACGCTCTACCAACTGAGCTATAGCCCCCCGCCGGCCGGGGGCCGGCCCCGCCCCTTCTTCCTTTTGGACTTGAAGAAGGAGACGAGCACGCTCGCCACCAGCCCCCCCACAGCCACGAGGGCTATGAGGCCGAGGTATTTCTTTACAAAGGGAATTTTAGCACAGTAATACCCTACAGATAAGAGGGCCGCGGCCCAAATGCAGTCCCCCGGGGCGTTGAAGGTCGAAAACCTTTTCCACGGCAGGCTCGAAATCCCGCACAAAAATGGGATGAAGGTGCGCCCCACGGGAATAAAGTGCGAAAAGAACATGGCCCCGCGCCCGAAGCGGTTCAAAAGCTCCTCGGAGCGGGCGAGCTTGGCCGAGAGCCTCTTTTTCCACTTGGGGCTCTTTAGAATCTTGTCTCCCAGAAACTTTCCTATAAAGTAGTTGCTCTGATCTCCCAAAACCGCGCCCACGGCCAAAAGCGGGATGAGGACGGGCAAAGACAGCTCTTTGGAAAGCGAGGCGAAGACCCCCGCGGCCAGGAGCAGGGAATCTCCCGGGACTATGGGCAGGATCACTATCCCCGTCTCCAGGAATATTGCCACAAATAAAAACAAATAGGCGCCGGCCGGGCCCACAGCCCCAATCCAGTGCTGAAGGAGGATTGCGGGATGGGAGAAGAGGGAGGCTAAGTTCATATGGCTCAAATAGAAATGGAGTCTTAAAGGATACAAAAAAAGTGCCCCCTGTGGGACTCGAACCCACAACCCACGACTTAAAAGGACGCTGCTCTAGCCATTGAGCTAAAGGGGCAAGGCTAGAAAACCAGTATAACAGGGATCAAGAAATTTCAACAGATCCCAGGGGGCGCCGCGTAGGCTGCTTGGGGCCAAGGTCTCTTTCGTCAAATGCCCCCTCATCGGCCAGGCGCACTAGATCCCTTGCCTTCTCCAACAGGTCCGGATCGGAAGCGTCGAGCCAGTGCACCCTGGGGTCTCTGCCAAACCAGCTCATCTGCCTTCTGGCCAGCCTGCGGGTCTTGACGGCAATTTGCGAAAAAGCCTCCTCCCTCCCCGTCTTCCCGCAAAAAAAGGCGAGGATCTGGGCATAGCCTATGGCCTGGGAGGCGGTTTTCGACATTTTCCCTTCAAGCGCCCTCACCTCTTCTTCCAGCCCGTCTTCGCGCATCTTGGCCACCCTCTCTTCTATCTTCCGATCCAGATCTCTTCGGGGAAGGTCCAGGCCTATCTGGAGGCACGGGAAGCGGTAGAGGTATGGGGGAAGGGACGCCCGGAAGCGCTGCGGGCCCAGGGCGGTTTCGAGCGCCCTCACGACCCTGCGCCCGTTCCTGGGGTCTATCTTTGCAGCCGCGTCCGGATCTGCCTTTTGAAGTTCGGCCCATAGGGCGAGCCCTCCCTCTTTTTCGAGGCGCGCTTCGAGCATTCGCCTGAGATCCGGATCAAAGGGGGCAAAAGAGAGGTCGTCTACGGCGCCCCGGGCGTAGAGGCCGGATCCCCCCACAAGTATCGGGCGAACCCCCCGCCCGGCGCACCCTTCCAAAATCCCCCTGACCTCTGCCTGGAAGGAGGCGGCGCTGGATTCTTCCCAGGGGTCTTTTACGTCGATCATGTGGTGGGGGAGGGAGGAAAGCTGCAAAGGGGAGGGCTTTGCCGTTCCTATGTTCATTCCGCGGTAAATCTGGTAGGCGTCCTGGCTCACAATTTCGCAGCGATCCTCCGGAGCCAGGGCGAAGGCGAG
This sequence comes from Aeriscardovia sp., assembly GCA_017632535.1. Classification (GTDB taxonomy): domain Bacteria; phylum Actinomycetota; class Actinomycetes; order Actinomycetales; family Bifidobacteriaceae; genus RGIG1476. The sequence goes on from JAGBRC010000027.1 coordinate 1,874, forward strand.
GCTTATGGCCAGATCGCTTTTTCCAATGGCTGTGGGGCCCACTATCGATATGGGCCTCTTGGCAAAAAAGGTCACTTGCCCTCCAAAAGCGGGTTCAAAGAAAATTTTGTGAAACTTCTAAGAAATTTTCCAAAAATGCCTGTTAGACTGTGTTTCACACAGATATTTTATATGTCTAGGGAAATTTACTTGAATGGTAAATGGTTTTTATCTATAGTGACTCGTAATCGAAAAATAAGGACTACTTAGGAGGCAGTCATGTTCGGCCCCAATGGCCAGGGACAAAATTACAATGATCCCGGTTTTTACAACGGCAACGGGTACGTGGTGCGGGAGAGGGCTATGCGCTCCCTTCTCATCAGATCCTACGGGGAAATGTGCATAGCTCTCCTGATCACGGCCGTAACAGCTTTTCTAAGCGCCTACACGGGGCTCCTCTACGACTTTGTCGACGCCACGGGGAACGTGGGATGGATCATAATCTGCATAGCCCAGATAGTGTTTGCAGTCGTGCTCTCGGCCAGGCTCTGGAAGATGAAGCCCGCTACGGCCAGGATCCTCTTCTACGCCTACGCCCTGCTCATGGGGTTCACCTTGGGCTCGATCTTCTTTGTGTTCAACATTGGGACCATCTTTGTGGCCCTGCTATTTTCGGCCGGGTTCTTCTTCTGCCTTACCATGCTCGCCATGGCCACTAAAAAGAACCTGCTGAAGCTCGGCCCCGTGCTCTGGGCAGGGCTCGTCGTCTTTGTCATAGGGGAAGTCATACTCTTCTTCGTGCACGCTTCCGCCGCCACGATGTTCATATCGGCCGTAGGCCTCGTGCTCTTCGGAGGGCTCACCCTGTACGACGTGCAGTGGATAAAGAAGGTGCTGGAGCCCAGGTGCCACACTGAGGGCGACTACAAGCGCGCCTCGATATTTGCGGCCCTGAACCTCTACCTTGACTTTGTAAACATCTTCCTCTCCCTCCTGCAGATCCTCGGAGGAAGAGGGGGGAGAAGGTAGCAGGCCTTCAAAACAAAATCCCCCTAGGATTCTGGGGGATTTTTTATGCCCTTTTCAGGGCTACTTTCTTATCTTCGTGCAGCTGGAGAGGGGGAAAGAAAACACCATCCCATCCCCGGGGCTCCCCGTGGAGAGCGCGTCGGAGAGGCGAGAAGAGATGTCGGAAGCCTCTTCCACGCTCCCGCACACAACTTCCACCTTCATCCTCTCCATGAGATCGGAATGGTATTTGCGCCCCCGATACTGCTCTTTGGGGCCCTCTTCCTCCCCGTAGCCGAAGCAGGAGGAAATCGTGAAGCCGTTTATTCCCGCGCCGGCGAGGCATCTTTTGACGTCTTCCAGCTTTTCTACCCTGGTTATTGCTTCCACCATCATCATTTCTTTTCAATCCATCCCTTCTCTTCGATGTACCTTTCCCCGAGGTCCGAGGCGTCCAGGGGCCTAGAGCCCCACCCGCGTCCGATTCGGCCCACCAGGACTGCAATCAAAAAGGAGAGGGTGAAGGCGTAGAGGGCCGAAAGGAGGATGGAGCAGGCCGAGATCGCGAGCAGCGAGGCCCCCTTTCCCAAGAGGAGGCCGGAAGAGGGCGAGAAAAATGATAGGAAGATCAGGCCCAAAATTCCTGGGACCGCGTTTACGGAAAGAATTTGGAAGGGGTCCTTGAGGCCCAGCCTGTTTTCCAGGCGCATAAAGAAGAAGGCCGCCACAGAGGTTAAAAGCGAAGAGACGAGGCAGAAAATGGGGGAGAGCCTGAAGCAGGAAAGGGAAAGCACGCCCCCGCACAAAAGCCCAGTGGCAAAGGAGAGGGAAGAGAAGTGCTTGTAGAAGATTTTTTCCAGGATCGCAAAGCACAGCCCTGAGAAGGAAGAATTGAGCAAAAAGGCTATGGCGGCGTAAGCCGGAGATCCCCCGAACAGGATCACTTCCCCCATGCAGGCTCCCATGAGCCCCGCTTCCAGGAAAAAGCATCCCGGAAGCGACAAAATCAGCATTGCGGGCTTGGAAGGCTCGGTTTTAAGGACGATTTGCAGTCCGAGGGCGGCGCAGCCCGGAATAATTCCCAAAAGGCAGGGCAAAGAAGAGGCGGCGTGCACCGAAAGGAACTGGGAAAAAGGTCCCGAATAGGCCATGAGGCCGTCGGGGGCAGAAAATATAAAGCACAGTGGGCAGAAGACAAAAATGAAAAACAATATCGAATATACGAGCCAGGGCAGCGTCCTCATTCTCCCCGCCCCTGATATGAATATGAGGCACAGGCAGGCTATGAGGGCATAGAAGACGGCGCCCGCGAGCGCCTTTTCCGAAGAGGGGCCAAATACCCCGGAAGAAAGAGAGAGGGAGGAGCGGAGCAAAAAGTCAGAGAAGGGGTCTCCTATGATGCCCCCAAGGTTCTTCCCGCTCACCGCAAAGCTGTATCCGAAAAGTATAAAGAGCGGAAATATTAGGCAGAGAGTAGCAAAAGACATCCCGAAGCAGTGGAGGATGTCCCCCTTTTTGCCGAGGCCCGCGTAGTAGAGGGCGCAGCCCAAAAATGAAATGAAAATACAGGGAAGAAGAAAATAAAGGTAGGTCACTGGGTAAGGCCTTTCGCAAAGGCTTCGGGGTCAAAAGCCCTCAAATCCGAATCCCCTTCTCCGACCCCCACCATCTTTACGGGGACTTTGAACTCATCCTCCACGGCGAGGACTACTCCTCCCTTGCAGCTTCCGTCAAGCTTGGTGAGGATTATGCCTGTCAGGGGGAGGGCCTGGGAGAAGATTTTAGCTTGAGAGAGGGCATTTTGTCCGAAAGTGGCGTCTAAAACGAGCAAGCACTCGTCGACTTGCACCTTTTTTTCTACAACCCTCTTTATTTTTGACAACTCGTCTAGAAGATTCTTCTTCGTCTGAAGTCGCCCGGCGGTGTCTACGATGAGGACTGAAGAAGGTCCGAGCTTGGAAGCGGCGTTAAAGGCGACGGAGGCGGGATCTTGGCCCTCTTTTCCGCGCACAATTCCCACTCCCTCCTTTTGAGCCCATATCTCCAATTGTTCTCCGGCAGCAGGGCGGAAGGTGTCGCAAGCTGCTAACACCACGTCCTGTCCACGATCTTTAAAGTATTTTGCAAGTTTGCCTGCAGTTGTGGTCTTCCCGCTCCCATTTACTCCCGCCATGATTACGGCGCCGGATTGATCCTCTGGAACTTTGAGGGATCTGTCTATAGGTGAAAGAGCAGAGACGAGGTAGGAATAGAGGGCCTGCTTAATCTCCGCTTCTCCGGCATTCTGCGGGAGGGAGGCTTTAAGCTTTTCCACTATCCCATGGCTCTTTTCCGCACCTACGTCTGCCATAATTAGCTCGTCTTCCAGGTTGGATAAGTCTACGGTTTTTGAAAAGAGCGGCCTAAAGAGGAAAGAGTGCTTTGAAGGCGCAGAGGAGATAGATGAAGATCCGCCGCTTTGCCCCTGCAAAGCGGATTTAGGGGAAGTGTTTTGGCCCTTTTTCCTGAGTGCCAGGGAGATGGAAATGATCGCTACTAAGAGACCAAAAATAGCACAAACTATAAATACTATCTCGATCGGGGTCATGGTTTAGATTATAAAACCTGATCAAGATTTCCTATTTAAAAAAGGTGCTGCCGTAACGCTAAAAAGCTATCGATTAAGAAAAGAAAATTTCCTCTCACCCCAGGGCTATGAAGAACCCGGCAAAGCAGAGCCCCAAAGACAGAAGGAACATCCCCCCTGTGAAGGCAAAGCCGCGAAACAGGCCCTGCCTGAAGTTCTCGAAAGATTCCACGCTCGCCGTAGAGAAGG
>JAGBRC010000028.1 GCA_017632535.1 Aeriscardovia sp.
CCTTCTCTACGGCGAGCGTGGAATCTTTCGAGAACTTCAGGCAGGGCCTGTTTCGCGGCTTTGCCTTCACAGGGGGGATGTTCCTTCTGTCTTTGGGGCTCTGCTTTGCCGGGTTCTTCATAGCCCTGGGGTGAGAGGAAACCAATTTAAGCTTTGGTTTTCAATCTCTCTTCAACCATTGCCGGAATGACTTCATCTATCGGGGCTGAAATTAGGCGGGAGGCCAAATGATCGTATGGGGTCTCACCCTGATTCACGATTACAAGTGAAAGACCCATCTGGACAGCAATTGGAGCCAGGGACGCCGCAGGATACACACCGAGGCTCGTTCCAATTACCCACATCTCCTCACAAGAGCGCATATCTTCTATGCACTTTTCCATGGAGCCGGCAGGAAGTGCTTCTCCAAAGTAGACCACGTCCGTCTTTAAAATGCCTCCGCATTTTTCGCACCTGGGATCCGGAGCAACATCCAGGTTCTTCATAATTTCTTTCGTATCATATTTTTTCCCGCACTTCATACAGTGGCTGCTAAGAATGGTTCCATGAAGGTCGACTACGTTGCGGCTCCCAGCCTTTTCGTGTAAGCCGTCAAAGTTCTGAGTCGCAAGTACGCCGAGGCCCCCAGCTTTTTCCAAGTCTGCCAGAGCGAAGTGAGCCTTGGTACACTGGGCGTTCCATACGGGGCTCTCTTTTTGCCACCTCCACGAAAACTCCCTGGCCGCTTTGTCTTTCATGAAGGCGTCTATGTCGTAAACCTGCATCTGATCCGGGTGCCGGGTCCAAACTCCGTCAGGACCTCGAAAATCCGGGATGCCGGCAGAAGTTGAAATGCCGGCTCCTGTGAGTACTGCGATCTTCTTCACTCTTCCTCCTTGGATATAATCTCTTCTACTCCCTCTTTTTTGTTTGCAAACCTCGCCATTGCGTACAGGTAATCCGACATCCTGTTTATAAATGCCATGTCCTCGTCCCTTATGGGCTCAGACCCTGTCTGGTTGTAGGCTACACAGCTCCTTTCCGCCTTTCTGACGAGGGTCCTGGCAAAGTGGAGTTTGGCCGCTGTGGGGCAGCCCCCGGGGAGGATGAACTCGTGAATTGGTTCGACTTGCCCCATATACTCATCTATCGACTTTTCAAGGTCCTCCGTGTCTTTTTTTCCTATGAGCTCTTTTCCCGCGGCTATATCGCTTTGGAGCCTGTAGAACTTATGGCCAAGCGTCAAAAGCGGGGATTTGAGGCAGAAAAGATCTTGGGGGAGGGTGGAAGTGACTACCCCAAGCCAGGACTGCGCCGCGTCTAAATTCCCCACGGCTTCCACCTTCATGGCGGACTTGGGAGTCCGGGTCCCGTTGTACTGGCAGGTTATGCCTTTGTCGCCCTTCCTTGTATAAAGCTTCAAAGAAGCTTCTTCTTTTTCTTCAGCCATTTTTCCTCCATATAGGATTTAATAGAAAATAATCAGAAAGCGAGGAAAATGTTGCGCAGATTTTCTTGGTTCAATCTGGCCTCTCTTTTACTCTCTGTCACTTCCATCGTAATCCTCGCCCCCTTCCTGAGGGGGTGGGGAGTGTGCTGGTTCACCCTCGCCCTCTTCACCCTCCTGTTTTCCCTTTTCCTCCCCTTTTTTCCGGATGCTTTGGCAGGGCGCGGGAGGAGGGGGGTTTATTTTCTCTCTGCCCTGAGCCTTGAAGGCCTCGCATGCGCGCTCTCTTTTGCCTTCCTCTTCCCTATCTGGGTTCCTATACTTTTCGGGATCCTCTTTTTGCTCTTTTCAGGATTCCTTTTCACTCGCCCCCTGCTGCTCTTTTGCACAGCTTTAAAGCCCAGGGCCAAGAAATGACCAGAAGGACTGCCGTACACACTCCGCTCAATGTATCTCCGAAAAACCCTTGGGCGAGGACGATCCAGAGCATCTTCCAGTCAAACTGGCGAAGGTAGATGAAGTAGTAGAGGTTCAAAAGGAAGCCGTAGGCCCACCCGGAGCACAGCCCTCCCACAAACAGCTCCCACCTTTTCGCCTTTTTGTCCTTCAAAAGCCCCGCCGCCAGGCCCAAAAGGCCCCAGGCGAGCATCTGCCAGGCCGTCCAAGTTCCCTGCCCGAGGTAGAAGTTCGACACTAGCGGGGTCAGTGCCCCAGCGAGGAACCCTTCGCTGGGGCCCAGGGCTATTCCAGCCAAAATCACGAGAAAGTTTGTAAATTCCAGCCCCTCTACCGGGATTCGCACGAGCCTCAAGGCGCAGGCCAAGGCTGTGAGGGCGGAAAGCACCGCTATAGCCCTGGCCGGGATTTTTCTAGCCTCCGTCGCCCAAATGGCTAGGGCCGCTATGCAGGGAAGGGCCGCGGCCGTAAAGGCGAAGGCCATCTGGGCCTTGAAAATGCAGATGAGGCAGAGAAGACCCACTCCAGCAAGAAAGCTTAGAGAGAGAATCCAGCCCCGGATGTTTTTCTTTGTCATGCGCAGTCTTTCAAAGTCAGCACGTTTTTATTTGGAAAGGCCCTGCAGAAGGGGGTGGTGAAGAAGGCCAGACGGCTTACAAGCTCCCTGCTCCCTCCCAGAAAGGCTTTCTTTCCCTTCAACAGGCAAAGCGTCCTATCGGAAAAGGCGGCGCAAAAAGCCGGGTCGTGGGTGGAAAAGACGACGAGGGCCCCTTCCTCAGCGCGCCTCAAGATTCCCTCCCCCACTTCCTCTCTGGCTTCTTCGTCTAGTCCGCTTGTGGGCTCGTCTAGAAGAATCACTTTCTTTTCCGATTTCAGTGCCAAAAGGTCGGCTTCCCTCTGCATCTCTCCCCGGCTCCCTGTCAAAAATTCTTCTTTTCCAAAGCTTTCCCCCTCCTTTAGAGCCAAAAGGGGGCGGGGATCTTGGGGAAGGAAGAAGCAGCCTCCTTTGCGATCCCTCCTCCAGATCCTTCCAAACCTAGGTCGCAAAAGTCCCGCAAGAAGCCTTAAAAGCGTGCTCTTCCCACTCCCGTTCTCTCCGACTACAGCCAGGCTCTCTCCAAAGAAGGCCTCAAAGGAGAGCTCGGAGATATCCAGGGAGGAAGACTTTGGCCAGGCGAAGGCCAAGTTGGAGCAAGAGAGGGCTTTTTCTCCCAAAGCAGGCTCTTTTTTGGAAGGCATGGGGGAGGGGGAAAAGGAAATCTTTTCCCCCTCCCCCACACTGAGGGGGACGGGAAGGCCCCGTGAAAGGTAAAGCTTTTGAAAATCGGGAATGATTTCCCCCTCCCCCTCTTTCCAGAGCTTTTCCAAAACTTCCCTGGCCCCGCCTTCGGCGCAGACCCTCCCCTCTTTTAGCGCCACGACTTGGGGGCCGAAAGGAAGGAACGGCTCCAAATTGTGCTCGGCTATGAGAAAGGAAATTCCGAGATCCCGGTTGAGAGAAGAAATGAGGGAGGCAGCCCTCCTCCTCGAAACAGGGTCCAGCGCGGAGAGGGGCTCGTCTAAAAGGACGAGGCCGGGGCGGCGCGAAAGGGCCGCGGCAAGGGCGCAAATTTCCATCTGGCCCGCCGAGAGGGTGGAAAAGGGTTCGTCTAGAAGATGGCTGATTCCTAGGAACGCCAAGACGTCGAAGACTTCAAGGTCCCCCGCCCCCCACGTCTCCATCTCTTCTCTAAGCGAGCCTCCCAGCATCGAGGAGGCGGGATCTTGCGGGACGAAGGCGCAGGAAAGGGCGGAAGGAATCTCCACTTTTCCCCCGCTTTTTTCCTTTTCCCCCGCCAGGACCTTGAGCAGGGTCGTCTTCCCGCTCCCGTTTTTTCCCAAAAGGACCGTCAAAGATCCTGAAGAAAGGGAAAAGGAGACGTCCTTTAAAACTTCTTTTCCTCCCCTCTGGGCTGAGAGATCTTCTACCTCCACGCGGCCGCCCACGCCCTCTCGCCCCCTTCAAAAAGGTAGGGAAGGGGGGCCAGAAGAGGAGCGGAGGCGAGGGGGAAGGGCGGGCGAAGAAAGCACAAAGAGGCCAGGAAGATGGAAAAGGCGGCGAGGATCCAGGACTTTGCAGAAAGGCGTTTTGCCCGAGATCCCCCCCTTTCTTTCTCCAGGCTTTCCAGCCTTTCCACTTTTTCTCCCGGGAAAAAGAGGGCCAGGGCCAGGAGCGCATAGACCAGCTTTCCGGCGTCTTTTCTCCCCTGCCTTTTAAAGAGGGAGGGTTTTTCTCCGAGGGACTTTAAAAGCCCGAAGAGGGAGGAGGCGAGGGCGGCCAAAGAGAGCACCATTCCCGCGCTCACTTCCACTATCAAAGCCGACTTAAAAAAGGCTTTGGATCTCATCCTTCCGGCCCCCTTCCTCTCCTGCGCCCTCTTTTCAAAGAGGGAGGCTAGGCAGATGTTCAGAAAGGCCAGGGAGAGGAAGGCCGCTTCTTTTAGGCCTTGAAAGGTCGCCTTAAAGATGGAAAAGCGGAATAACGCCCTTCCCTGGCCGTAAGTCAGAAGGGTTACGGCGAAGATGACGAGGGCGGGAAGGAGCGCCGCCCAGAGCGCCTTCGCCAGGCCCTTTTTGCTTCCAAACAGGAGCTCTGCCGCTCCTGCGGCCGCAAAAAACTCCCCCTGGGCGGCAAGGCACTTCATGGAGCTGACGGCCGCCACCTCCGCGGTGAAATACACTAGCAGAGACAGAGGAGAGAGGCGGTAAAAGGGGAAGGAGCGCATCAGCGGACGGGGCAGGCACCCCCGGCGCAGTCGCTTTGGCCCACGATTTCCATCTGGGCCTCTTCTAAAGTGTCTCCGAAGGCGGCTTCGGGATCGGAAGTGATGGCATCCACCATCTCTTCGTACTTTTCTTCCCCTATCGCCTCCTTGGGCATCTGGGCGTAGCCCCCGTCTACGTACTCGAGCAGGGAAGTGGATTTAATCTTCCCCGCATAGGCAGCAAGGATGGAGGGAAGGCTTTCTGCCTCGTCCTTTCTGAAGGTCACGGTGCAGCTTACGGCGTTGTCGGACCAGAAGCGCTGCAGGAAGGCCTGGGTGGCAAGCTGCTCGGAAGCGGACACATCCCCGGCACTGGCGAAGGTGGAAAGATCTGCCCCGTAGGGCTTGACGGGGAATTCCACGCACATCGTGTGCTTGTTGTAGATGTCGGGCTCGACTTTGTAGCCGCAGTCTTTTAGAACCTGCACCAAAGGATCGGAATCTTGGAAGCGGATCCTCTGGATGAAGCGGCGCGCCCACTGGAAGTGCATTCCTTCGCTAGCTCCGGCGAGCTTGGCCACGGTGCCGGAAGGCTTTACGGTCGTCAGCTTCTTCGAAGTCCCGCACCCCAGCTGCCCGCTGTACTCTTCGTCAGCCGCCTTGGCCGCCAAGTAGAGGTCGCTTAAGGCGGAAGCAATCTTCTGGTTGTAGATGGGATCCTGCCCTTCCCAACCCACTACTGCCCTAGATCCGAAGCGCGAGAGGAACCAGTCCTGGATTCCGGAAAGGCTCACTCCGATCCTGCGGTTCCGCTCTATGGCGCTGCGGCTGATCTGCCAGTCGTAAGCCCCGAAAGTCACCCTCTTGGCATACCTCACCGCCAGCCTTGCCACCTCCCTGAGGTCCCACCCGTTCTCTTCTGCGATCGCCGGGAAGATCTCAAACAGGTTGCACGGCTCCCCGTCTTCCAGGGTTATCTCTCCGCAGGGGTTGGTTCCTGCAGCCAAAGGATCCGCCTCAGGGTTAAAGCCGTCTTCTAGCCTCCCGAAGGTCCTGGAAAGATCCAAGTCCACCACTCCGGGCTCGCCGTTCACCACAACTTCCCTGGCCACCTCTTCGAACTGTTCCCTTTTTCCGTTCGTCACGACAGAGTTGTTTGAAGCCCAGCGGTGGTGCATGAGCTTTTCCGGATCCTGCTTCATCTTCCTGAAGGCTTCGTCGTCCCAGTCACCCAAAGCGAGCTCCGCGCTGCGGCGCACGTTTCCCGCCACCACGGCTTTCCCGATGAGGTTCCCTATGTCTGTGGCGTCGACGGAGGTGAGGTGGCGGCCGCAGGCGGCGTTCAGAATGCCGTTTACGTCCAGCAGCATCTCCACCAGGGGGCCGGCGCCGGAGGCGGTCCCTCCGAAGCCCTTTATCCTTTCCCCCCTGGGACGCAGATCCGACACGTCTATGGACAGAGCCTTGGAGGGGCCGTAGGAGAAGTGGGAGTCTACAAGGTAGGCCAAAGCCAAGACCCAGCCTTCGCGGGAGTCTGGCACCCTCAGGCACGTTTCCCCTTCCCTTTCTTCCTTTTGGCAAAGGTCTATCGCCCCTGCGTCCCTGGCCTCCTGGTAGGAGCCGTTGGAAGAGTCGATAAAGACTTTAAGATCGGTCTCCCTCTCGACTGGGGGGATCTGGGAGATGTTGGAGCGGGTGACTGAAAAGCCCACTCCCCCCCCCTTCATGAGCTCGTCGAAAGTGAAGGCGAAGGGCATGGAGACTGCGGGGAGGGAGGGGTCGAGGTAGGGGGGGAGGACTTGGGAATCCCCGTAGGGCTGCGGGCGCATGGAGATGAACCAGCAGTTGTTTAAAGAATCTCCGTGAAGCCTTTGGTAGCGGGTGCCGCTCACCCACAGGTTGCGCCCCGAGGGAGTGGCTGAAAGGGAGTAAACGAGGCGGAAGAGCTCTTCTGCCTCCTCTTTCATCTCTTCTTTAACTTTTTTGTCTCCCGAAGCGAGCCTGGGGTCGAGGTTGACGTTGCCTTCGACCACCCTTTTTACGGTCTCCGGCCATGTCTCCGTCCTCTTTTCGTCCTCCAGAAACCTGGCATAGGTCCTTTTGTAGGTTATCCACCCCAAAGGCCCCCAGTGGGGCTTTATCTGCCTCACTGTCCTATCGACGAAATCTCGGTCCAGCTCCACCTCGAACCCGCTCATGCCAGGGCCTCCCCCTTCTTGGTCAAGAAAATAGAATTTTACTATATATGGCACTTTACCGGCCAAAAAACACTATATCTAGTAGTCTACCCTCTTTAGGGGGGGCGGCCCGAAGGGCCGGCCGCCACAAACCGGCGAATGCGTAGAAGGGAACTTTAGACATGCCGAAAGGGGATAAAGGCGAAGGGATTTTGACCCTCGTGGCCTCGCCCATCGGAAACGATCTGGACTTCTCCCCGAGGGCCAGATCCGTCATCGAGGGGGCTGACCTCATAGCGGCCGAAGACACGAGGAGGTTTTTGGCCCTCTGCTCTAGGGAGAAGATGAGTGTCAAAGGGAAGATCTTCTCCTACTACGATCAAGTGGAAAAGGGGAAGGCGGCAAAGATAGTGGACGAAGTCCTTTCGGGTGCGAAGGCGGTCCTGATTTCAGACGCCGGGATGCCCGTGATAAACGATCCGGGATATGTCGTAGTAAACGAGGCGATAAAGAGGGGGGCGAAGGTGACATGCGTCCCCGGCCCCTGCGCCGCCGTCACCGCCCTGATCCTTTCAGGCTTTCGGGCCGACAAATTCTGCTTTGAGGGATTTGTGCCCAGAAAGGAGGGGGAGAGGAAAAGGGAATTTGAAAAGCTGCGCTCGGAAGAGAGGACGGCGATCTTTTACGAATCTGCCAAGAGGCTGGAAGGGAGTCTGAAAGGCATGGAGGAGATCCTCGGGCCAAACCGGAGGATCTGCATAGCCAGGGAGCTTACAAAGGAGCACGAGGAGGTTTTGAGGTTGACCTTGGGGCAGGCTGCAGGCCTCAAAGGTATCATGGGAGAGATTGCACTGGTCGTGGAAGGGTGCCCCCCCAGGAAGGGGGAGGCCGCAGACTTTGTCGAAGAGGCCGAGAGGATGGCCCGGGAGGGCGCGAGGCTGAAGGACGCGGTCAAAGAGATCGCCAAAAGAGAGGGAGTCTCGGCCCACGAGCTTTACGAAAAAGTACAGGAAAGCAGAAGAGGAAAATGACCCATATTCTAGTAGCCGTGGCCTGGCCCTACGCCAACGGGCCCAGGCACATAGGGCACATCGCGGGCTTCGCCGTCCCCTCCGACATCTTTGCCCGCTACCAGAGGATGCGCGGAAACGACGTCCTCATGGTCTCGGGGACCGACGAGCACGGGACACCGATACTCGTTCAGGCCGAGAAGGAGAAGATGAGCCCCGAAGAGCTCTCGCTAAAGTACCACGAGGTTATAACCGAAGATCTAAAGGACCTCGGAATGAGCTACGACATCTTCACCCGCACCCGCACCGCCACGCACAGGGAGGCCGTCCAGGAACTCTTCAAAGCCGCCCTGAAGAACGGGTACGTGTTCCTATCAGAGCAGAAGGTCGCCATCTCCCCCTCCACCGGGCGCACCCTGCCTGATCGCTACATCGAGGGCACCTGCCCGTTTTGCGGGGCCAAAGATGCCCGGGGGGACCAATGCGACGAGTGCGGAAAGGAGCTCGACCCCACAGATCTTTTAAACCCCAGAAGCAAGATAGACGGATCGGTCCCCTTGTTTACCTCCAAGGAGCACTACTTTTTGGATCTTCCCGCCTTAAAGACCTACCTTGAAGAGTGGCTGGACGGGTGCCGGGGATGGAGGGGGCCGGTCATGGCCTTCGCAAAATCGCTTTTAAAAGACATCCGCCCCCGCGCCATCACCCGAGACATCGACTGGGGGGTGCCGCTTCCCGAAGGCCCCTTCGGATCTGACCCCTCCAAGAGGTTTTACGTCTGGTTCGACGCGCTCGTAGGATACCTTTCTTCGTGCCTGGAGTGGAGCCAGAGGGAGGGGCGGCAAGGAGCCTGGGAAAAGTGGTGGAAGGAGGGCGCGGAAAGCTACTACTTTATGGGCAAAGACAACATCACCTTCCACACCGAAATCTGGCCCGCCATCCTCATGGCTTCCAGCGGGGTGAAGGCGGGGGACCGCCCTTCCCGCTTCGGCAAGCTCTCCCTTCCCTCCAAGGTCGTAGCCTCGGGCTTTATGACGATGAAGGGGGCCAAGTTTTCCAGCTCCAGGGGAGTAGTCGTGTACTTGCGGGACCTTTTAAAGGTCTGCCAGCCCGACGCCATAAGGTACTTTATAGCCTCCTCGGGCCCCGAAAAGGAGGACGCGGACTTTTCTTTTGAAGAATTGGAAAGGAAAGTCAACGGGGAGCTCGTGGCCTCCTGGGGCAACCTTGTAAACAGGGTCTGCACGCTGATACACAAAAACTGGGGAAAAATCCCGGACCCAGGCGCACTGGACCCCCGCGGGGAAGACCTTTTGAAGTTGACCTTGGAGGGCTTTGAAGAGGTGGGGGGCCTCATCGGGGAAAACCGGCTCCACGAGGCCCTTTCCAAGATCATGCGCCTCGCGGGCGAGGCCAACCGCTACCTTTCAGACACCGAGCCCTGGAAGAAGGGGGAAGAAGAAAAAAAGAGGATACTCTTTGCTGCGGCGCAGGGGGTGTGCGACATAAACGTCATGCTCTCCCCCTTCCTGCCCTTCTCCTCCCCTGAGGTGTTTTCGCTTCTGGGGATCCCCTCCTCCCCTTCCCTTCCCAAGATCCGCACCGTCCGAGAGGGAGGGGAAGAGTGGAGCGAAATTTGCGGGCCCTACGAGTGCCCCGCATGGGGGAGGCGGGAAATCGTCCCCGGATCCGAGGTTCCAAAGCCTCGCCCCATCTTTAAGAAATTCGAGGCGGAAAGTGAAGCATAAAGAGAGGGGCTGGGCCGAGCCCCTGAAAGTTGAAGGAATGGCAGACGACCACACTCACATCCTCTCCATCCCATCCTTTGCCGAGCAGGAGGGCGCCCAGCCCCTCTCTGCGGAAGAGATCTGGAAAAAGAGCCGAGAGGCGGGGGTGGAAAAGGTGATGGAGGTGGCCTGCGAGGAAAAGTACTTCGAAGAGGCGGCGGAATTTGCCGAAGAAAACGAGGGCGTCTTTTACGCCCTGGCCATCCACCCCATAGAAGCCCTCGCCTACGGCGGAAGGGAAGGATACCTCAGGGCGTTTGAAAAAATGAAAAGCGTCATTTCCGCCCACCCCAAAAAGCTCGCCGCCATAGGCGAAAGCGGCATGGACTTTTTCCACGCGGACCTTTCCTCCCTTCCCTTCCAAAAACAGGCCCTCTTAGACCACATAGCCCTGGCAAACGATCTGGATCTCCCGCTTCAGATCCACGACCACGGAGCGCACAGGGAAGTTTTTTGCGCGCTCAAAGAGGGAGGGGCAAAGAAGGTGGTGTTCCACTCCTTTTCCGGCGGCGCGGACTTTGCCAGGGCCGTCTGCCAAGAGGGCTGGTACCTCAGCTTTTCCGGGATGGTGACTTTCAAAAACGCCAAAGAGGTGCAGGAGGCCTTCATGGCGGCGCCGAGGGACAAAATCCTTTCCGAAACGGATGCCCCTTCCCTGACCCCCTCCCCCTACAGGGGAAGGGTGAACGCCCCCTGGATGCTGGGGTGGACCCTGCGCTTTATGGGGGACCTTTTGCATCTGCCGGCAAGCGAAATTGCTAAGATTACAAGGGAAAACGCGCAGGCCGCGTACGAAGCTTGGAGGTAGAAATGAAAAGCTGCGTAGGAATAATAGGGCTTGGCTCCATGGGCGCCTCTTTGGCCCGCAACCTCGCCCGCCACGGTTACAAGGTCTCGGTCTACAACAGGACTTTCGAGAAGGCGGAGGAGTTTGTAAAGGACAATCCTGACGACGGGTTCGTGCTCTGCAGGACCCTGGAGGACTTGGCCTCCTCCCTGCCCGCCCCCCGGGTGATTATGAGCGTGATAACGGCGGGATCGCCCACCAAGGCCGCTTTGGAAGACCTTTCAAAGTACCTTTCGGCAGGAGATCTAGTCATAGACTGCGCCAACTCCTTCTACAAGGACTCCATGGCCCTCGGAAAGGAGATGGAGGAAAAGGGCATCCTCTTTGCCGACTGCGGAGTGTCGGGAGGAAAGATGGGGGCGCTTTTGGGCCCCTCCATGATGTTTGGAGGGAGCCGGGAGGCGTGGGACCTTTGCCAAGGGGTCATAAAGGACGCCTGCGCGAAGGCCAAAGACGGAGAGCCCTGCGCGGCGAGGCTGGGGCCCGTAGGGAGCGGGCACTTTGTCAAGATGATCCACAACGGCATAGAGTACGCCCTCATGGGGGCTATAGCCGAGATTTACGACCTCTTCCGCCGCGAGGGGTTCTCGGCCGAAGAGTGCGCGCAGATCTTTAAAAAGTGGGACGAGGGGGATCTGCACAGCTACCTTATAGAAATTACGGGAAAGGTCTTGGCCCACATTGACGCAAAGACCCAAAAGCCGTTCGTAGACGTGTTGAAAGACGAGACCAGGATGAACGGCACGGGGACATGGACGGTCCTGTCGGCCCTGGAGCTGGGATCGAGCGCCCCCTCGGTTGGAGAAGCCGTGTTCGAAAGGATAATTTCTTCCGAAAAGGAGCTCCGCTCCGCCTTCAAGCCCGCCCCCGCCCCCGAGATCTCGCTGGATTCTTCCGACGCCATGCAGGCCCTGTATTTGGCCTCCGCCATCATCTATTCTGAGGGATTCGACGTCCTCGAGGCCGCCTCCAGAAAGTACGACTGGAATCTCGACTACTCCGAAATTGCCAGGATCTGGGAGGCCGGGTGCATAATACGCTCCGACTTTCTTCCAAAGATTTCCGAAGCCTTCAAGAAGGATCCCTCCCTGCCCTCTCTTCTCGCCTTCCCGGCCTTTGAAAAGATCGAAGAGGAAAACATCCAGGCCCTCAGGCGCGTCGTGGCGAGGGGGGTGCTGGGCGCGGTGTCTTGCGCCGTGCTGGAATCCGCCCTCTCCTACTTTGACGAGCTGACCCACCCTCTCCCCTTGAACCTCCTGGCGGCCCAGAGGGACTACTTTGGGGCCCACGGCTATGAAAGGGCAGACGAGCCCGGCTTCTTCCACACCGAGTGGGAAGAGGGCGGACAAGAGGTAAAAAGACAGTAAAAAGGCTGCCAAATGGAACAGAACCGGGCCAAGATACAGGATGTGGCCGCCCTGGCTCATACCAGCATCTCGACCGTTTCAAGAGTGCTTGACGGGGGAAAGAACGTAGATCCCAGGACCCGGGAAAAGGTGGAGGAGGCCATAGGGCAGCTGGGCTACATCCCCTCCGCCCCCGCCAGGGCCATGAGGCTGGGGCACACGCACCTTGCGGGGCTGTTGGTCCCCGATATGACCAGCGGCTACCACGCGCTGCTCTCCCAGACCATAAAAGCCTCCCTTTTTAAAAGGGGGTACCTCACCCTCATTGCCACAACTTTCGGGGATCCTTCCACCCAGCGCTCCTACATCTCTTCTTTCATCTCCCAGAGGGTCGACGGGCTCATCATCCTCTCTTCCTTTTTCCCCGATCCCCTGCAGCTTTCCAGCCTGAAAAAGATCCCCGCCGTCTTTTTGGACACCTTCCTTGAAAAGTCGAAAATTCCGACGATAAACCAGGAAGTGGCGGGGGCGGTGAAAGACGCTCTGAAAGACCTCCGCTTTTACAGGCACCAAAAGGTGGGCTACCTTCCGGGCCCTGTAGGAAAGCTGCCCCTTTTGGGCGAGTACCAGGGGGCCCTCGAGGCTGCAGCGGGGGACTTTTTTGCGAGCGGGGCCGTGGAAGTGTCGGCAAAGACCGAGATTTCCGTCATGTCTTCTTACGCCGACTTCCTGCAGACCCCCGGCTCCCCCCAGGACGCGAGCTTGGGCTTTAAGAGGCGGTGCGAAAAGGTGGAAGGGATCTTGGACGCCCTTTTGGCCCGCGGTGTCACGGCTGTGATCGCAGGCTACGGCCCCGACGCCCTGGCGGCCTACCTTTGCCTAAGGGGACGCGGCATCCCTATAGGCCAAGGGGGGGTCAGCGTAATCTCCTTCGATCACGTCTCGATGGGGGACTTTCTCAGCCCTCCTTTGTCTTCCATAGAGGTCCCGGTAGGGAAGATGGGCCTCATGGCCTCCGAAAGCCTGGAGAGGGTGATGGAAGGGGAGATCATAGAAAACAGGAAAGTGGAAGCCGCCTACGTCCACAGGCAGAGCGTGGGGCTGGCCTGAAAGAAAGGGAAAAGATGACAGAGTCTCTCTTTGACAAGCTCGATTCCGAAAAGAAGGTGGGGGCCTTAGGCTCCCTCAACGCCGACTACTCCTTCTCCGTCTCTGCCTTCCCGGAGCCGGGAAGCACCGTGGAAGCGGAAGGCTTCGCCTTAAGATCGGGCGGCAAAAGCTCCAACCAGATAGTCCAGGCGGCGCTTTTGGGCATGGACTGCGAGATGTTTGGGCAGGTTGGGGAGGACGCCTGCGGGTCCTTCCTCTTGGAAAAGCTGAAAGAGGCCGGGGTCGAGACCGGGAGGATCGCGAGAAAAGGGCCCGAATCCGGATGCGCCTTCATCTTGGTCGACAAAGGGGGCGAAAACGAGATAGTGGTGAATCCCGGAGCCAACGGGCTTTTGGAAGAAGACTATGTGGGGGGGCAGATGGACGCCCTCTCCTCGCTTTCGGCGCTGGGGCTCTGCCTGGAAGTTCCCATAAAGACGGTGGAAAAAGCGCTAAGGGAAGTTGAGGGGCCTGTGAAGGTCTTAAACGTCTCCCCTATGCCCGCCTCCCCTACTCTCGATATGGCCCGCGGGGCGGACGTGGTAATAGTCAACGAGGACGAGGCAAAAAAGGTTTTAGGAAAGCCCCTCCCCTCTTCCCCGGACAGCTTTCTTTGGACCGCGGCCGCAAAGGGCCTGAAGAAGAGGGGGCTTCCCTCGGCCGTGATCACGCTGGGATCTAAAGGGAGCGTAGTTTTAGATGAAGGCAAGGCGTGGCCCATTCCTCCTAAGCCCGTGTCTCCCACAGACACCACCGGCTGCGGGGATTCTTTTGCAGGGGCCCTGCTGGCAGGCCTGGCTTCGGGGATGTCTTTGCCAGATTCCGCCCGTCTCGCCTCCTTTGCCTCGGCTTTTGCGGCCCTAGGAGAGGGGGCTCAGAGCTCTTACGGCACGAAGGAAGAAATCAAAAAGTTTGCGCAAGAGTGAGGGAGGAAAAGCGCCACGCGCTTTTCTCCCGGCCCTGGCAGAAAGTTGCCGGAATGAGGGGGTCGTCAAAGGTCCTGATGGCCTTTTGCACGATTTCCCCTTTTTCTTTTTGCGCCGCGACTACGAAGACTTCCCGGCTCCTCCTTATAAATTCCAAGCTGACGCTCATGCGGGACTTTGGGGGCTTGGGGGACCGGTCCTCCCAAATCGTCAAGTTCCCCTGCCTCTCCTTCCCGGGGAAAATTGAGGCGACATGTCCGTCGGGCCCGCAGGAGAGCCAGGCGACGCTGCACCCGTTTTCAAATCCCGAGTCTATGATCTCTTTTTCATAGGCCAGGGCGCTCTCTTTGGAAGAAGAAAGCTGCAAGAAGGGGTGCACGTTTGTTTTAGGCATTCCCCAGCCCTCCAAAACGGAGAAGAAGGCGGAAAGCTGCACGAAGTTCAAAAGGGATGGATCTTGGCTCAGCCTCTCGTCTGCAAAGAAGACGTGCAGGTTTTGGAGCGGCAAGCCGGGCAAAAGGGGGCTGGATGCGATCGCCCTGGCCACCTTTTCGCCGTCCCTTCCGGCAGAAACCAGCCAGGAGGCGCGGCCTTCAAAATCGAGAATGCGGCGGGTGTCTAGCAGGATCTCTGAGGCCACGGCCGGCCCGAAGGCCTCATCGGGCCACACTTCCACTTCTCTTTCAGCCGACATCTTCCGCCCCCTCTATCTCGAATGAAAGCGAGTCTTTAAACAGGGGGTCCGGAGGCAAAAGCCCCATCTGCCGCACCAAGAGGTCTGAGGTGCAAGCTCCTATTTTGGGGACTTGAAACTCCCTCCCCCCTTCGCTTACCTTAAAGGACGCCTTCCCTTCTTCTTCCTCAATTTTCGCTTCTCCCCCTTCCAAGTCGGCACAGACTTTGGAAATTGAAGCTTCAAAGGAGGGGGCCTGGAGAATCTTGGCGGGGAGGTCGAACTCTTCTTTTATCCATCCGGCCAGAAGGAGCACCCCCGCATCCAGCCTCCCTGCCTCTATAGAAAAGGCGCGCGGGGACTTTCCCGAAAGGAGGGAGAGGGCCCTCTCCCTCCACTGCCGCGTCCTTTCCCAGGAGAGGTCTATGACTTTTTCTCCGCTTTTCGTCAGGGCCTCAAAGTTTCTCAAAACTTCCCTAGATCCCGCGTCGGTGATGTAGCAGGAGCACATGGAGTAGAGCCCCTCTTTAATGGCGACCCTTCCCGGGTCAAATACGGCAAGCGAGGCCCCTTCCGGAAGCAGGGGGTAAAGCGCATGGTCTAAGGGGACGGCTTTTTCCACTTTCAGGGAAACCACTGCCCCCCCTCCCGGCAGAGGGCGAACTTTTCCCCACGCCCCCTCGCCTTCTTTTGCCTCTTCTACCGAAAAGGCCGCGCAGGAAAAGGCTAAAGCGACTTTTTCTGCATCGCTTTCCCGCCCCCCCAGAGCCAAAAAGACCGCAGTGGAGTTCAGAGGCTGGGGCGAAGGGGCCTCTTCGAGGGGCATCCAGGCCGCCCCTTCTTTTTCTACAGCTTCCTCCATTTTCTCCCATCCCTTTCCATAAGCTTGGCTGCGGAGTTTGGGCCGCAAGATCCCGCCTCGTAAAACTCCAGCGTGGAGGGCTCCCTTTTCCAAAACTCCTCCAGCTCGTCTGTGATCTTCCAGGAAAGCTCCGTTTCTTCTTCAGAAGGGAACATGGAGGTTCTCCCCAGCATCGCGTCCAGCGCCAGGTTCTCATAGGCTTCCGGGCACCCCTCTGCAAACTCGGCTTTGTAGGAAAAGCCCATGCGCGCCTCCCTCAGGATTTCTTTTCCCGGGGCCTTGGTTGAAAACTCGGCCCATACCCCTTCGCCGGGCTGGATTCTGAAGACCAGGGCATTCGCGTTTCCTCCAGAGGGCAGCGTTTCATTTTGTTTTAGGACCAGTGCGACTTCGGCCGACCTTTTGGCGAGCCTCTTTCCTGTGCGAAGGTAGAAGGGGGCGCCCTCCCACCTGGGGGTGAGGACCTGGATTTTTAGGGCGGCAAAGGTGTCGGTAAAAGAGAGCGGATCGACTCCGGGCTCTTGCCGGTAGCCCGGCACGAATTTTCCTGAGGCAAAGCCTGCAGAGTACTGCCCCCTGGCAGAAGTCCTTTTTAAGTCCGAAACAGAGCAGCTTTTAAGGACTTCGATTTTTTTCTCCCTTTCTTCGCCCCTTTTTGGCTCTTCCATAGCCGTGAGGGCCAAAAGCTGCATTAAGTGGTTTTGCAGCACGTCTCTGGCGGCGCCGGCCTTTTCATAGTAGGCTGCCCGGCCCTCCACTCCCGCGCTCTCAGCCACGCTTATTTCTACGTGGTCCACGTACTTTGAACTCCACAGGGCCCCGAAGAGAGGGTTTTCGCGGCGCAGGGGGAGAAGGTCTTGCACCATCTCCTTGCCCAGGTAGTGGTCCACCCTAAAGACTTGGGATGAAGAGAAGGCGGAGGACAGAAGCGCGTTCAGGCTCCGGGCGCTTTCGAGGTCCCAGCCGAAGGGCTTTTCTATGACTACCTTTTGGAAGGGGTCTTTGGGGTCTGCCAGCCCGCACCCTTTTAGCCTCTCTACCACCAAGGGGAACGAGGCCGGAGGGATGGAGAGGTAGAACATCTTCTCCCTGGCCCCCTGCTCTTTTGAGGCCCTTTCCATTTCCCCTTTGAGGGCCCTAAAGCTCTCTTCGTCGTCGAAAGTGCCCTTTGAGAAGTAGAAATGGGGGCAAAGGAGGGAAAAGACCTCCTCATCGAACTTTGTACGGCAGTTTTCCCTTATCTGCTCTTTTGTCCAGAGCGCGAACTCCTCCCGGCTCCACTCCCTCCTGGCAAAGCCCACGAGGGCGAAGCCTGCGGGCAGCAGCCCCCTGTGGAAGAGGTCGTAGAAGGCGGGGAGGATTTTATGTCTAGAAAGATGGCCTGTCACCCCGAAAAGCGCGATGGCGCAGGGCTCGGGGATGGGGCTCCAATAACTGTTTTCCAACTTGTCCTTCTTCCTGCCAAGGCCTATAGAATTAAGCTATGTCCCTTATAGATTCGTGGATGGCGGTGTGTCCAGGGGGGGAGTTCAAGGGGGTCTCGGATCAGTTCGGCAAGACCGTGACCTTGAAGAGGATCTTCGATCTGCACGCTCAGCTCGCCCCTTCTGAGTTCCTTTTGAACCTCGTGTGGACGCACTCCAAAATAGTGGCCGCCATAGCCTTCGCGCTGTGCCTGAGGGCGCGTGAAAAGAAGGACGGCGGCGTAGACATCTCCGCCATGCGCTTCGGCGCCAGGGCTGCTTCCGGCCTCAAGGGGATAGGCCCCTCCCTTCCGCGCTTTTCAGGCCTCAGCCGCCAGCCCAGCGTGGTCCTGTCAGTAGTGGGCGCGCTAGTCCACGACGTGGGGGCCTATAAGGTGTCGAAAGACGGGTTCTCTTTCGACGACTCCTACATCTTCCACGGTCCCTATGGATATTTAGAGCTCCACAAGGCGGGGTTCGGAGAGCAGATAGCCCTCTTTGCCAAGAACCACACCGGCAGCGGCATCAGCCGGCAGGAGGTCATAAGGGAAAACCTCCTGCTACCCCCTCAAGACTACCTTCCCACGACCGTGGAGCAAAAAGTCGTGGCATATTCGGACTGCTTCCACACAAAAAGCGTGCCTCCAGCCTTTGTGGCCTTCGATGAGGCCGAAAAGAGGATAGCGCGCTTCGGGAAAGGCCCTTTGGATCGCTTCAAAGAGATGGAAGCGGAATTTGGAAGGGTAGATTTAGAGGGGATATCGGAAGAGTGCCAGATGCCTATCTTGGGTCGCCAACTACCGTCTTGCGGTCAATGATGGCCCCGAGGGCATAGAAGATCGCGACGGAGTCTATCACTTCCTGCAGTATCGCCCCCACCACTACGGGTATGAAGTTGCAGGCGGCCAAAATCATCAAGACTATGGCGAGGCCGATTCCCAAAAGCACCGCTTGGAGCATGATGTTTTTGGTCTGGCGGGAGATGGCGATGGACCTCGGGACGGCGAGGATGTCGTCGTTCATTATTACGGCCTGGGCGCTCTCGCTGGCCACCGTCGCCGAGCCGTCGGTCATGGCTATGCCGATGTCGGCAGAGGCGAGCACGGGGGCGTCGTTCACGCCGTCTCCTACCATCATCGTCACGTGCTCCATCCTCTTTCCGCCCAGTTTCGCCAGGGCCTTTTCACCTTTGGCGCCGCCCTCTATGTCAGTCTTCTTGTCGTTGGCCACCACCGCCAGCTTCTCTTCGGGAAGGAGCCTGGCTTTCACGTCTTCAATCCCGAGCTGGGAGGCTATGGCGTCGGCGGTGCCCTGCCTGTCGCCTGTGACCATGGTGATCTTGGTCACTCCCAGCTTCTTTAGATCCTCTATGGCGGCTTTGGAGTTGGGCCTGGGAAGATCCTTTAAGACGATCTTTCCAGCAATCTGTCCGCCAATGGCCACAAAAACTCCGATTTCATCGGGTGCGGCAGGCGGGAAGGAGGCGGACTGCCCGAGGGAGGTTTCAAGCCACTGGAGCTTTCCGGCCATAACTTCCTGGCCTTCCACTTTCCCCTTTATGCCGTTTCCGGGATTCTCTTCGACTTGTTCTGCAGCTGGGGCGCCTTTGGAGCCCCACAAAGGACCTGCGGCCTTGCAAATGCCCTTGGCGAGGATGTGGACAGAGTAGCCTTCCACGGCCCCTGCGAGCTTTAGGACCTCGTCCTGGCTAAACCCGGGGAGAGCTTCCACCCTGTAGACCTGGGGATCTTTGGAGGTGAGGGTGCCGGTCTTGTCGAAGAAGACGTGGCTGACCCGGCTCATCTCTTCCAAGACGCCCTGGGACTTTACGATAATGCTGTGCTTGGCCAGCCTGCCGATGCCGCCCATGTAGGCTACGGGAGCCGCTATGAGCAGGGGGCAGGGGGTGGCCAGGACCATGACCTGGACGAAGCGGACAGGATCGCGGCTGCATGCCCAGGCTATGATGCCGATGGCCAGGGAAACTACGGTGAAGGGGACGGCGAGCAGATCGGCGGTCTTTACAATGGGGGCCCTAGAATCGTTGGCGCTCTCCACGAGCTTCAGTATCTGCTGATACTCGGAATCTTTGGCGGCTGCGGTGGCCTTCATGTAGAGGGCCGTATCTTGGTTGACCCCTCCAGAAAGCACCTTGTCCCCTTCGTGAAGGTCGGCCGGCACGGGTTCGCCGTTGATCATAGACATGTCTACTGAGGCCTGGCGGCTCACCAGAACGCCGTCCACAGGAATGGTCTCCCCAGGCTTTACGAGGAGCACGTCCCCTACGTTTATCTTTTCAACCTGCACATCCTTGACGGCGTCCATGTCGCCGGGATCGACAAGATGGGCCGTCTTGGGGGCGTTTTCCATAAGCTTTGTGAGGTTCTCCCCAGCCTTGGACTGGGCGAAGTCCTCAATGGCCCCTCCCGTGAACACCATGAGGTCGATAATCCATGCCGCCCAAAAGGTTCCGACCAGGGTGGCGGAGATTATGGCTATCACTGCGAGGATGTCGGAACCGGCCCTGTGGGCCATCCAACCCTTGATGATGTCGATAATTTCGATCACGAGGGTGTAAATGGAAAGGAGGATGAATATGACTATCGCTACAATTTTTTCAACGTGCCCGCGCCATAGAATGCCGCACACGATTCCAACCGCTATCGACACCAGCATCATGGGAGAAGAGATGAAGAACCTCCACACTCCCTTCCAGAATACCGACATCTTCCCCTGCCCCTTTTTGGGCATGGCTGCAGCCGCTTCAGTCAAAGTGAATCCTTTCTCCGCGCAGGGCGCGGATGCCCGAAGATTCGGGACTTTTAAATAGATTTAACTCGATGACAAAAAACTTCTTACTCAATCAATTCAGCCCGGAGCGAGCCGGGTTTTGTTGATACATATCTTAGTATAAGGGGGCCAAAAATACGACTATAGGGGGACTTACTTTTTCTTCTTTTTTTTCCTGCCTCCTTCTTTTTCAACCTTCAGTTGGGATGCGGCGAGAGATCCTGCCACATAGGCCTGCAGTCGAAGCCACTCGGGAAAAAGCTGCATGCCGTCGGCCATGGAGTCTATGTCCGTGAGGGAAGAAAAAGACTTGTCTTTCATCGTCAGCTTCATCTCCAGGTTTCCCTTATCGTCGCATGAGCATTCGAAGACTATTCCGCTCGATTGGTACTCGCGCTTATATAGGATGGAGGTTTTAAAGAGATTTTCTTCCTGATCTAGGTGAATAGGGAGGTGGAACCTATCTTCCATACTTCCCCCAACGTTCAGGCATAAAAAAAAGCGGAGGATGCGAGATTCGAACTCGCGAGGGCGTGAACCCAACACGCTTTCCAAGCGTGCGCCATAGGCCTCTAGGCGAATCCTCCACGTGCCCTAAGCACTGCCTTAAGTGTATCACCTTTAAAGAGAAAATGCTAAGCGCAGAACTATAATTATCTGATTATAAAACATTCGTACTGGGGGAGCTTTGAAAAAGAAAAGAGTATTCGAAACAGCTGCGGCTCTTTTGGGATGCGCAGCGGTAGTAGTGATGCTGGCGGGATGCGGACAATCTTCTTCATCCACTTCGGCTTCTTCCCCTCAGGCCTCGGCCTCCTCTCCGGCGACCGGAAATTCAAGCGGCAGCAAATCTTCCTCATCGGCCTCCTCGTCTTCATCAGGATCGCAATCGGAGTCTGTGCCGCCCGCTTCGAGCTCCTCATCGTCCTCTGGATCGGCGAACAGTTCTACAACTCAGGGATCTGCCGCACAAAGTTCCGGTTCGTCTTCTTCTGAGCAAAAAGCTTCCGGAAGTTCTTCTTCGGCTTCTCTTGGTTACTACAGTCAAGATCCTTCCGTTCCCCTGCCCAAAACCGTGAGCCCCTCCATTCCAGACAGCGCCACTGTAATAGGTCCGGATTATGCCCAGCTTTCTAACGGAAAAGTAGTCAATCTTTCAAATGGACAGGAAGTCACCAACCCCAAGATTGTGGGAACTGCCACTACTCCCCCCGATCCTGGGGCTGCTTCGGGCGGAATGAACTTCATCCCCGAACAGGTGGGAAACGTCCGAAAGCAGATGAAGCAGTTACAGGAAAGCCAGTCGAAGTCTGCAGAAACAGGCGCCTACATTGTAAAAACTGCATCCTACCTACCTAATGGGCAATATGGTGCATTTTGGTCTTCCAATTCCAACGGAGGAGAGTTTTACGATGCACAAGGCCAGCTGTTTGTGCAACAGGCGAAAGGCGTCGTAGACGTTTCCCAGTGGAATGGCAACATTGATTGGTCTGAGCTTAAAAACGAGGGAGTTCAAGGGGCGATAATAAGGCTCGACTACGGCTCCTACAATGGATACGATTCAGAAGCACTCAATAATATCGATCAGTGCCTAAAGCTGGGAATCCCCATAGGGATCTATGTGTATTCCTATGCATATAACTCCCAAGTTGCCTATGGAGAAGGAAGTTATGCGGCTACTCTTTTACAACAGGCCGGTCTTTCACCTTCTCAGCTTCCCCTCGGAATTTACTACGATCTTGAAGCGTACAGCTGGTATGCCCATCCGCATCCTACAAGTCCGGAAGTGTACCAGGGAATAGTATCCAGCTTCTTTGAGGCTTTATCAGCTGATGGCTATACAAATGCTTCGGTATATTCCTATCCTGAATATCTGCAGACGGCCCTAAACACTTCCTACATTTACCAGCATGTGGGATGGGTAGCCAGCTATGCGTCCGATCCAGGGTTCTACCAATGGGACACTAACTTCCGTGGCTGGCAGTACGGCGATGAAGGGGAAATACCGGGAGCAAACGGATATGTCGATTTAGATGCGGTTGGCTATGCTTCGTATACGCCTTTGGCGTGGGGCGACAATCTTTCCTCCTATCCTGCCGCCAACCTTCCGGATGGGGACTACTACATAGATCTGGCTTCTGACCTCACCACCTCCCTCCAGGCCCCTTCGGGCCAGGAGGGCATACAGATGAACACGGCCGCAGGAGACCGCAGCCAGGGGCAAATCTGGTACCTGCATAGGAACCCCAACGGCTCTTACGGAATTTTGAACACCTTAGGCAACTACTGGCTGGACGTCTGGCAGGGCAATCAAACCCCCGGAAACAAGATTGATCAGTGGATAGGAAACGGGCTTCCCACCCAGCAGTGGTACATAAGGGAGGTCAACAACGCCTATATCCTCCAGCCAGAGCTTGGAAATATCTGCCTTGGGATTGGAAACGGGCAAGCCGAGGTACAGACTCCTACAGGCGCCTCCTCCCAGCTCTTCAGGCTATCGGCTGTGAATAACTCCATACCCTTGAATACCCCGGTGACAGTGACATCCGGCGGCCAAGCCCTATCGGATCCAGAATTTAGTCATGACAATCTGGTGCAACTTGCAGTTTCCCCCTTCACGGGCGCAAACAACCAGCAGTGGGAAATCAGTGAAAAAGCCGACGGCCTCTATCAGTTGAAGAATGTATATTCAGGGCTCCTCATGGATGACTTCTACGGAGGAACTGATCCTGGAAACATAGTGGATCAGGATGTCTCTAATGGATTGAATCCGCAGCTATGGCTTTTAGGTTCCCCTTCAGAGATATCTTTCGTCAGCGCTGTGAGCACCAACCTGATGACCGACACTAATGGTAAAACCACAATTCAAGCCCCTGGAACGGCAGGGCAAACTTGGCAAGTGGAAACCTATCATTCTCTCAATCTTTCCTCCTATCCTGCCGCCAACCTTCCGGATGGGGACTACTACATAGATCTGGCTTCTGACCTCACCACTTCCCTCCAGGCTCCTTCTTCCCAGGAAGGGATCCAGATCAATACCGCCGCGGGCGACCGCAGCCAGGGGCAA
>JAGBRC010000029.1 GCA_017632535.1 Aeriscardovia sp.
GGCGTTTGCACGCCGGTAGCTGCTGCACGATCTACTCTTTTGAGTTCTCAACCTGCTAACTGTGCGGAGGCGTCCTCCGCAAGTGACTTGTTTATGATACGCAGGGGCCGGGATGGAGGGCAAGGGCGTCGGCGTGTCGAGAAGTTCGTCAGTGTTTATGACGGTTTTGAGCGTGGTACATCCTTATCCAATACCTCCACCTTCTGAGGATCATGGAGAGGATTATGAATAGGAGGAGTCCTATTGCAGAGCTCCAGATGATTATCATCAAACCATCTGTAAGGTTTGAATGTGCTAATTCCCCGAGCGGCACTCGTTCTCCTGTCACAAGGAGCCTGTGGGTATTAATACCATACGGGTAGCAAGTGAGAAGAGTCACCAGATCCTCGCCTGGCACAATCTTTATCGCATTTATATCGCTCGGAAGGATAATATTTATATTCACGACTTTATAAGCCATGGTGTGGCCAAGCACACTTATATAGAAGAGATTTCCGACCTTCATCTGCATAAGTCTGGTGAAGAGCATGGCGTATACAACTCCCGTGTGTCCACAAATTACCGATCGAGTGGAAGGACCGCCGACCGGAAAAGAAGTGCCATAAAGCTGCCCGGCCCCTCTAGATAACGACGATTCAGCTGTGCCATGGTAAATAGGAAGATTTATTCCATACTCAGGAACTGAAACATATCCTTCAATTTCATCATTTTGCCCATTCAATATGCTCAGATAATTTAGGTATGCAGGAGATTTAGTCACACCATTAGTGGATCCGCTGGTCATGAAATCAGAAGCTCCTTGCCCTATGAGGTACTGCCCGCTTTTAGCGAGCGCCGCATTGTACTTTTGAGCGGCTGCAATTTCATTTTCCGCCTGGATTTTTGGTATCTCGGCATCCTCTTTCTGAAGCTTATGAAGGACGGCTTCATGGGCAATGTAATTTTTAATGGTGAGAGTGAGAGGGTAAGAAATTATCCCAATTCCTACCAGCATCAAGATAATAGACAGAATTAAAAACAAGAATCCATGTTTGGAACGACTTTTAGAAGAACTATTAGCAGATTTCCTCCGCCTTCCCATTTACGCTCCCCACGTCACGACACTTTCAAGTATGAGATTACCAAATAAGTGGCAAAAGGAAGTGGAAGCTCAAAAGAAAAAAATACCGCCCCACATCGTAGGGCGGCAAAACGAGCAGGAACCTTACTTACTTATTACAGTTCCCACTCCCGGCACACCCGCCACGAGATCTGCCACCTTGTCCAAGGAGGTAATGACCGCATGGCACTGAGGCTTGGCATTGACGAACTTGATTGCAGCCTGGACCTTAGGAAGCATGCTTCCGGCAGCGAACTGTCCTTCAGCCATATACTTCTCAAGCTCTTCAACGGTTACGTTCGTGAGGGCCTTCTGATCGGGCTTATTAAAATTGACGCAGACATTGTCGACGGCAGTCAAAATTATGAGCTCATCGGCATCCACGTCCTCAGCCATCTGCGCGGCGCCAAAGTCTTTGTCGATGACACCTTCAACTCCGACGTATCCGCCCTTGCCGTCACTGACCACAGGCACTCCGCCTCCGCCAGAGGCAATCGGGATCATGCCCTTTTCGATCATGGCAAGGACGACGCCGACCTGCAGCATCCTTATAGGCTTGGGGCTAGGAACGACCCTTCTAAACCCTCTCCCCGCATCTTCAATATAGACGAAATCGGGGTGCTCTTTCTTGAGCTCTTCGCACTCTTCCTGGGAGTAAAACGGCCCAATGGGCTTTGTGGGCTTAAGGAAAGCGGGATCGTCTTTGGAGACGACAGTCTGGGAGACGATAGCAGCCACAGTCTTATCTATCCCATTTTCTGCCAGTACAGAATCTAGGGCAAGCTCCATCCAGTAGCCTATTTCGCCCTGGCTCATAGCGCCTACTGTGTCCAAAGGCATGGGCGGATTCTTCTTGGTAGATCCCGCAGCCTCCTGGAGAAGCAGGTTTCCAACCTGTGGACCATTTCCATGGGTTATGACCAGTTCGTCTTTATTCTTGACGAACTCAATCAAGGATCTCATGGTCCTCTTTATGGATTCCTCCTGGCTTTCAGCGGTGCCGGTGTTAGTCTCTATCGCATTGCCGCCGAGGGCTACAACTATGCGCTTGGCCATCTACTCGTTGCACCCGTTCACAGCATAGGCCGGGATGTAGAGCGGGGCCAAGGTTACAGCCATCATAGCCTTGATGGAATGCATGCGGTTCTCAGCCTCAATGAACTGCCAAGCGTACTTGGAGCGGAAGACTTCGTCGGTGACTTCCATGTTCTTGAGGCCATACTTCTCAAAGATCTCCTTGCCGTAAGTGGTGTTGAGATCGTGGAAGGAAGGCAGGCAGTGCATGAAGATGAGCTCATCGTCGGGAGTTCCAGTCATCTTCATGAGATCCATGTTGACTTCGTAAGGCTTGAGGAGCTTGACTCTCTCCTCCCAGTCGTTTTCGCCCATAGACACCCACACATCGGTGTAGATGACGTTGGCGCCCTTGACGCCTTCGGCAATGTTGTCGGTGACGACGGGCTTGGCGCCAGTTTCCTTGGCAAAGCAGTTGGCGATGTCAACGATCTTCTGGTCAGTGTGGAGAGCGGCGGGGGTGACGATGTGCACATTGACCCCGAGCATGGTGCCTGCTACCAGGAGGGAGTTGGCCATGTTGTTCCTGCCGTCGCCCACAAAGGCGAGGGTGAGGCCCTTGATGTGTCCGAACTTTTCCTTCATGGTCATAAAATCTGCCAGCATCTGGGTGGGATGCCACTCATCGGTCAGTCCGTTCCAGACCGGGACGCCGGAAAACTCGGCAAGGCCTTCAACGGTAGACTGCTTATAGCCCCTGAACTCGATGCCGTCGAACATGGATCCGAGCACCTTGGCGGTGTCTTCAACCGATTCCTTCTTTCCGAACTGAGTTCCGGTGGAATCCATGTACTCCGGGTTGGCGCCCAAGTCGTGGGAGGCAACCACGAAGGAAGACCTGGTTCTGGTGGAAGTCTTCTCGAACAGAAGGGCTATGTTCTTGCCCTCGAGGTAGTGGTGGGGAATGTTCTGCTTCTTGAGTTCCTTAAGGTGCAGCGCCAAATCAATCATGTAGCGCAGTTCGTTAGGCGTGAAATCTTTGCAGGCCAACACGCTGCGGCCGTAAAATACGTTTTCAAATTTTGCCACGGTTTCTCCTTTCTCCTAGTCTTTCAGATCTTCGCGCACAATCGGCATAGACATGCAGCGAGGGCCGCCGCGGCCGCGTGCCAGCTCGCTGGAAGTGGTCTCGTGGACCTTGATGCCGTGCTTGCGCAGGACCTCGTTGGAGATGTAGTTGCGATCGTAGGTGACGACTTCGCCGGGGGCTATGGCCAGAGTGTTGGAGCCGTCATTCCACTGCTCGCGGGCCGCCACAATCGGATCGCCGTTTCCGGTAAACATGATGTCGATCTCGCTCTTGCCCAGGATTTCGCAAAGGGTCTTTTCCAGCTTGTTTCTGGTCTCGATCTTGATTTCTCCGTCTTTGCCGGGACGCAGCAAGTAGAGCTCGGACTCGCCTCTGCTGTCCAGGATTTCTGCATCCATGGTGAACTGGTCGTAGTTGACCATGGTGAAGACGGTGTCGAGGTGCATCATAGCGTGGCTGTGAGGAATCTTAACCGCCAGAACAGTGTCAAAAGCGGATTCCTCGAACAGGGTGGAAGCGAGGTCCTGAATGGCGTCGGCGCTAGTGCGCTGAGAAATGCCTATAGCCATCACGTGGTTGCTGAGGACCTGCTCGTCTCCGCCTTCCATGCGGGTCTTGCAGTACCTGTCCCTCCACACGTGGATTCCCTTGTTGGCGAAATCGGGGTGGTGGGCAATGATGTACTCCATGTACATGCTCTCCCTGCGGCGGATGGCGTAGGTCATGCGGTTGATGGTAAGCCCATCTCCAATGGAAGCCGCAGGATCCCTCGTGAAGTAAAGGTTAGGCATAGGATCGGTGAGGAAGGGATAGTCCTCATCTTCAGCCATTCCGGCCAAGGTGTGGGGCTTGTAGTCGATATCCTCTTTCCTGATGCCCGCCATGGTCTTTTCCACCATGTCCTTGGTGGACATGGACAGGAGGTATTCCTTGAGGGCCGTGAACACGGCGCCGGACTTATACCCACTCTCCTGGAGCATCTGCTCTATGAAGCTCTCCTTGACGCTGTCGTCGGCGAGGGCTTCGGCGGTGAGGTCTTCCAAGTACAGCACCTTACTTCCCGCATCGCGGAGGATGTCGGCGAAGTTGTCGTGCTCCTTTTGGGCTATAGGCAGATAGGGGATGTCGTCAAACAAAAGCCTGGGCATTATTTCGGGGGTGATGTTCTCCACCTCGTGGCCGGGGCGGTGCAAGATCACGCTCTTAAGCTTGCCTATTTCTGAATTGACATGAATCGGACTCGTCATTCGAGCCACCTTTCATATAATTACAGCTTTCGGCCCGCGGGCTCATATCCGCATCCCGGCCTATGAGCCTGAGCCGATGCGCTATCTAAAGCTGCTTGAAGTAGATTGATCTACCGTCGAAATTTTACTCCCTTTCAGATCAAAATACAGGGAGAAGGGTCAGAAGGAGGCAGGATCGACTGCCGGAATTGCCACTATTCCATATATTGCTACGCATACCGCCGCAAGGCCGGAAACGGCGTAGGCCGCATCCAGGCAGAAGGGATGATTTATGGAAACGGAGAATAAGATTATGCTCAAAAACAGTCCGCCTAGGCCCGCAAAGACCGGAAAATAGGCCGCAAAGTATGCAAGCTCGGATACGCCTTTCCAGGATCCTACAACCCTGTGGGCCTTGCCGGAAATGGATATGCACACGAGCCCCAGGGCTATCATCCCAAAACCCGGGGTGGTAAAGGCGCGCGTCCGCAGGCACAGCACGCACACCCCCCAGATAATGTTTATAAGGCCATTGACGATAACGTATATAGAAAACCTCCACTTAAATTTCTTGAGGAAGGTGTTGTTCATCTGCCGAGCCAAAACATAGACGATGAAAGTCAAAGAGAGGCATACAAAAGACTGGGCCACGAGGGCATGTCCGCCGAGCTTTTCGGAGACATTTGGAAGGACCATTGAATAGATGGCATAGATGAACCCGCACAGAGACACTGAGGCCGGGATGGAAGTCAGAAACAAAACTTCGCGCCTCGTATAGGATCTGGGATCAATGTCCGATGAATCTGCCCTGTGGAGATTGTTGGCGGCTATATGCAGAAAATGGCGAGAGGTTAAGGCAATTGTGGACACGCACAGGGCTATCATTCCTGCCCCAAGGGCCATATGCCCCGAAACTATATCTGCTGCCCCTTTCCCTGTAGCCAAAATCACTATGGCCCATATACACACCCCCAGGGCGAAAGAGTAGGCCAGGAAAGGGAAGTACCAGACGCGGATAAAACCCTCAATCTGCCGCATGGAAGTGGCCACCACGCAAAAGAGGGCGAAAGTGATAGATCCTAGGGAGATGAGGAAGCGGCCGGCTATGAGGTTTTTGTCGGCACACAAAAGGTAGGATCCGAACCCCAGCTCGTAACTGGTCATGAGCAGGGGGATTAGCCTCAAGACAAAGCTGTACCCCTTATGTTGATATCCCCTAAGCATTATCCTCGAAAACAACTTTAAGAAAACGTTACCAATTCGATTGTAGTTCAATTCCGAGGGGAAAATTTCGGGGCACATCCCCGGCAGCACAGTCAGTTCTTAGAAGAAGCGGATTTTAGGGGCTTTAGGCCCTTTTTGGGGAGAGCCTCTCCGATGGGGACCACTGGCGCCGGATGCCAAAGCTTTTTATAGAACCACCATTTGGCTAGCTCGCAAAGCAGGATGTAAGCCACCATCTCCCCTATCAGCCAAGGGAAGTAGATTCCAGGCAGGGGGACAAGCCCAAACCAGCCGTCGCACACAGGTATATAGGGAATGGCGATGGCGAGGCCAATCGCCCCCAGAGTGCACCAGGTCAAAAGCTTGGAAGGGTGGCTCTTCCAGAAGGGGATCCGGCGCGTGCGGATTATGAAGACTATGAGGGTCTGAGAGCAGAAAGATTCTATAAACCACCCCGAATGGAATTCTGGCACGTTGTTCGTCCAAGCGTGGAAGAAGAAGATCATGATGGCGAAAGTGGTGTAGTCGAAAATGCTTGAAATGGGCCCGAAGAGCACCATGAACCGATAGATGAACTTGATATCCCAATGTGTGGGGCGCGACTCCTGATCTTTGTCGATTCGGTCTCCCGGAATCACCATCTGCGCCACATCGTATATGAGGTTCTGAAGCAGCACCTGGGCGCCGGTCATGGGGAGGAACGGGAGAATGAAGGATCCGCCCACAGTGGAGAACATCCCCCCGAAGTTGGACGAGGTGCACATGTTCACGTACTTTATGGTGTTTGTGAATATGCGCCGCCCGGTCTTCACCCCATCTACAATCACGTTCAGGTCCTTGTCGAGAAGGATTATGCCCGCAGCGTCCTTGGCGACGTCGACTGCGGTGTCTACGGATATACCGACATCAGCCTTGTGGAGGGCCAAAGCGTCGTTTACACCGTCTCCCAGGAAGGCCACAGTGCGCCCGTGCTGGCGCAAAATCGACACTACCCTCTGCTTTTGTTCGGGGGTCACGCGGGCAAAGACAGCGGTGTGGGCCATAGCGGACCAGATCTCTTCGTCGCTCATAGAATCGAAGTCCTCGTTTGTGAGGGCGGGGCCCGAATCCAGCCCTATCTTCTCACACACTGTCTGAGCCACAAGGGCGTTGTCTCCGGTCGCGATCTTGACTTCTATCCCCAGCGCCCTCAGGCTCTTTATGGATTCAGACACCTTCGGCTTGGGCTGATCGAGGAAAGTGAGGTAGCCCACCAGGGACATCTCCTCTTCGTCCTCCCGCTCTATCTCCCGCTTCTTTCCGTTCTCTGAGCCCCATTCCACTTTCTTTTCCGCCACGGCTATCACATAGAGGCCCTTTTTGAAAAGGGAAGTCAAAAATTCTTCAGTCCCTTCGGGGACATCGCGGCAAAGGTCTATCACCTTTTCGGGAGCCCCCTTCACAAAGAGCCAAGAGCCCTTGTGGGAAGGAGTGGCATTCCTGGCGACTGCGGCCTCCACCTGGGTTATATGGTTGAAGGCTGCGAAGGCCTCAATCTTTCCCGTTTCGTCTGCGTCTTCCACACCAAACTCCTCCACCATCGCCTCGCCTAGGGCTATGTCGAGGTCGTTTCCGCCGGTGACTTTCCCATCCTTGTCGACTTCAAAGTCCGAGCAGGCGGCCGAGAGAACCATGGCCTCCTTAAAAGGAGCGCCCAGAGGGCTAAGAGAGGAATCGAAGCTGATGTGTCCGTTGGTGATGGTGCCGGTCTTGTCGGTCACCAAAACGTCCACCCCTCCCAGGTCCTCTATGCACATCAGCTGCTTTACCAGGACTTTCTTCTTCGCCAGCATTCTGGATCCCGCGCTCAGGGAAGTAGAAACGAGGACGGGCAAAAGCTCAGGAGTAATCCCGATCGCCACAGAGAAGGCGAAGAGGGCCGAAGAGAGCCAGCCCTTGCCCAGAAGCCCATTGATCATGAGGATCAGGATGGTGCCTATGAGGGCCACTATCATGAGGAAATTTGAATACTTCTTGATCCCCACCTGAAAGTCTGTAGGGGCCCTCGAGGCCGCCAACTGGCAGGCGATAGAGCCCAGCTCCGCCTGGGCCCCTGTGGCCACCACTACCCCTGTAGCGCTGCCTTCCCGCACGATCGTGCCCATGAGGGCGCAGGACTTGCAGTCGACCACGCTGACTGCCTTGGGGTCAGCCTCGACTGACTTCTTCGCCGGACGGCTCTCCCCCGTCAAAGCCGATTCGTCGCACGAAAAGTCCTCCACCTTCAAGAGGCGGATGTCGGCCGGAATGACCTCCCCGTCGTACATCCTCACGATGTCTCCGGGGACGAGGAGCTTTACGTCGACTTCGGAGTACACCCCGTCTCTCAGGCATGAAGCACTGTGCGATATGCGCTTCTTTAGCGAATCGGCCGTCCTTTCGCTCCTCCAGGCATTAAAAGTTCCAATCATCAGCGAGAGGAGCAAAATCACGCATATCACTATTCCCCCACTGACCGACTGGAGGAAGAAGCTCAATATCCCGGTGACGAACAGCAGGATCATAATCGGGTCTTTTGCCTGATCGAATATTATTTTCCAGATGTTGATCTTGTGCTCGGCCAATTCATTTGGACCGTAGCGCCTAAGGAGGGATGAGGCTTTTTTAGTACTCAGGCCTTCTTCTGAGGCATTTAGGTTTTCTAGAACCTGTTCGGGAGTTTTCCGGCAGGCCTCTATGATTCGGACCTGTCCATCGGCAGATTCCTGCGTTTCTGGCTTTCTCTTTCTAAGGAATGCAAATCTTTCTTTCATTTTCTGCCTCCTTCCGATAGATTTGCTTAACCTTTGGCGCATGCACCGGAGAGTAGAAGAAGAAGGACTACTCTGAAAAGACAATAACAAAATAACCTTGAATTGCCTTATGTCAAGCTTTCCGCAAGTTTACCCTGTAGATGAAACAAAGGGGGCGTGGAAAAGGGCTTTATTGCTAAAATAGACGTTGATTTGACAGTTTGCCAGAAGAGCCCTTAGGAGGACACATGTGCTTGATAGGTAAAAAGCTCGAAGATTTCACCGTCCCCGCTTACGTCAACAAGGGGATAGGCGAAGTCTCCCTTTCCGACGTCCTGGGACACTGGTCGGTATTCGTCTTCTATCCCGCGGACTTTTCTTTTGTCTGCCCCACCGAGCTTGAAGAGATGGAAGAGCTCTACCCCAAATTTAAGGCCGACGGATGCGAAGTGTATTCAGTGTCCGAAGACACCGCCTACGTGCATGACGCCTGGGCCAAGTCCAGCGAAGGAATAGGAAAAATCACCTATCCCATGCTGGCCGACAAAGCCGGAGTGCTGGCCAGGTTCTTTGAAGTACTTTGCGAAAAGACGGGGACGGCGTACAGGGGAACTTTCATAGTGGACCCCGAAGGCATTATTCAGGCTTACACGGTAAACAATATGGGGATTGGCAGAAACGGCGAAGAAGCTTTGAGGACCCTTGAGGCGGCGCAGTTTGTGGCTGAACACGGGGATCAGGTGTGCCCCGCACACTGGAAGAAAGACCAAAAGACCATCTCCCCCAATGAGGGGCTTATAGGGAAGCTCTAAACAGGGTCTCGCCCTATTTCTTCGCGACCGGGTTGGCCGGCCGCGCTTTCGATTATGGATCACGATTTGCACCGCCTCCCTGCCCCGGGTGAGGACCTCGTGAGCGTCATCATCACAGTCTACGACGTGGATAGGTGGCTCAAAAAAACCCTCGACAGCATCCTGAACCAGACATGGAAAGCCATAGAGGTTATAGCGGTAGATGACGGATCGAGGGACAAGTCAGCCGAGATTCTCAGGGAAGCGCAGAGGAAGGACGGCCGGGTGTGGGTGGTGCGCACCGAGAACCGCGGGGTCTCGTGCGCCAGAAACTTGGGTCTGTCCCTATGTCGGGGCAAATACGTCTATTTTTGCGATTCCGACGACATCATGGACCCTTGCCTCTTAGAAGACTCTGTAGAGGCAATGAAAAAGTTCCGGGCTCAAATCGCAATGTTCAAATTTGACGGAATAAACGAATTCGGAGCGCCTGTTTCAAGCTTCTACCCCCACAACCGCTACAAAAGGGTGGAAGTTTTAGATCGCAAAGAGATTGTAAAAAAACAGATCAAAGGGAAAATTGGCGGATACCTCTGGGCCTTTGTAGCCGAGAAGAGGGTCTATGAGGGAGTGAGCTTTCCGGAAGGGAGGCTGGTGGAAGATACCGCCCGCATCTGCCAGATTTTTGCCAACGCCCACCGAATTGTCAGGCTTCCCAAAGTCCTCTACCACTACCGGCTTCATAAAAGCTCTCTCATGCGCAAAGAGAAAATGCTCATGGACTGGAAAAAAGCCTTAAAAGACAGGCTGGAGTTCGTGTCCCAGGCTTTTCCGGATCTGCGCCGATGGGCGAAGGTGCAGACTTTCTCCCCCTTGAATTTCGACTATGAATCTGTCAGGCAGAATCTGGTCATAGGCCTGAGAAGCAAAAGGGAGAAAAGGAGGCTCAGTCGTCGCCCAAAGTGACATGCACCCCGCCTATGAGCATGCACACCACGTTGTAAAGAAAAGCCCCCACTGTGGCGAGGATTACTATCAGGATTATCTCGAACACCGAGAAGATCGTCACTATGCTCAAAAGCTTCCCTATGGAAAAGATGCTTCCTGAGGCAAAGCTGCCGGCGGATACCCCCGCCGTGGAAACGAGCTTTGTGATGGAGCTAAACACCCCCATGGCTTTTAGGACCCCAAAGAGGATGGCCGCGCAGACGACCTGAATTATCCCCCAGGCTATGGAGAGGAGGAAGGAGACCTTGGCCACACTCCATGGGTCGACCTTCGTCACCGACAGCTTCATCCTCCTGGCCTTTGGAATCCGAAGCTTCCTTCCAGCTGGAGCCTTAGAAACGCTCGGGGCTACGCTCGGGGGCAGGTCCTGGGAAGGCGCGCGCTCGTCTGTATTGTCAGCCATTTTCCTCCTCGTCACGGCTTAACGCTGAAAAGGGTAAACCCGGGAACTTAAAATCCACTAAATACTCTAGCAAACCCCGAGATCTTCCTGCGCATCTTCAGCCTTGAAGGCCCCGGTGACTTCATCCCCTTCATCCAACGCCACGGCTTTGACGCCCTGTGTCACCCTTCCCGAATCTTTGACTTCGGAGCTGTTAAAGCGGATGACTTTTCCAGTGTTTAAGACGGGCATGAAAATATCTTCGTTCTCCCCGACTATGACGGCCCCCACTATAAAGCCCCTCTCATCTTTCATGCTCATGGCCTTAGTTCCGTAGCCGTTGCGCAGCTGGACTTTGTATTTGTCGAGAAGCGTCTTTTTGGCAAAGCCCTGGGAAGTGGCCAAAAGAAGGTATTTGCCTTTGGTTTCCGCATCCTTATGGGCTACAACCTTCATGCTTATCACTTCATCGCCTTTCCTTAGCCTCATTGCCTGAACTCCTGAGGCCTGGCGCCCCAAGGGGCGCAACTGGTCGTTGTCGGCCGAAAAGCGGATGCTCATGCCCTTCTTAGAGATGAAGATGAGATCGTCGTCCTCGTTGCACAACCCTGCCCCTATGACCTCGTCTCCGGGAGCCAGGGAAATAGCTATGAGCCCCCGCTTTCGTCCGTTGGCGTAGCTTGACAGGGCCGTCTTTTTGACCTTCCCGTTCTTTGTGGCCAAAACCAGGAAGGAAGCTTCGTCAAAATCGGAAATGGAGAGCATCTGCTCAACCTTTTCCCCGGGCTCCAATTGGAGGACGTTGGCTATGT
Organism: Aeriscardovia sp.; assembly: GCA_017632535.1. GTDB lineage: Bacteria > Actinomycetota > Actinomycetes > Actinomycetales > Bifidobacteriaceae > RGIG1476. Next base: position 11,418 of record JAGBRC010000029.1, read on the forward strand.
GCTGCCCCTTGGAATCCCTTTTGGATTCCGGGACCTCAAATCCTTTTATCTTGTACAGGCGCCCGAGATTGGTAAAGAAGAGGAGCCAGTCGTGGTTGGAAGCGGAAATGAAGTGGTCCACAAGATCCCCTTCCGCCAGAGAGGCCCCTTTGATTCCCTTGCCTCCGCGGTGCTGGGACTTGTACTCGTCTTTGGAGGTGGCCTTGATGTATCCAGAGCGGGTCAAAGAATAGACCATGGACTTATCTTCTATAAGGTCCTCGTCTTCAACCTTGGAAGAATCCCGCACTATCTGGGTCCTTCTGTCGTCTCCGAACTTGTCCACGATCTCTCCCAGCTCCCGCTCCAGAATCTCAACCCTCTTTTGCGGATCGGAGAGGACGGAGTCGCACTCTTCAATTTCGGCTGTGAGCTTGTCGTGATCGCTTACGATCTTCTCCCTCTCCAGGGAGGCTAGCTGGCGAAGCTGCATGGAGAGGATTCCGTCGGCCTGCCCATCGTCTATGGAAAGCATCGCCTTGAGCTTTTCTCTAGCCTCTTCCGCGTTGCGGCTCTCTTTGAGGGCCCCCACGACTTCGTCCACCTTGGAGACCACTTTGACGAGCGCCAAAAGGAGATGCTCCCTTTTTTGGGTCTCCTTCTTCGTGTATTCGGTCCTTCTGCGGATAACCTCCATTTGGTGGTCTATCCAGAGTGTGACGAAACGGTCCAAGGAAAGGGTCCTGGGCACCCCGTCCACCAGGGCCAGCATGTTGGCTCCGAAGGTCGTCTGGAGCTGGGTGTGTTTGAAAAGGTTGTTTAAAACTACCTTTGGCACTGCATCCCTCCTGAGGGTGAGGACGATTTTGAGGCCTTCCTTGCTGTTGGTAGAGTCCTCTATATCGGCTATGCCCTTTATGGTGCCGGCCTTTATGAGATCGACTATGGACGCCATGAGCCTGTCGGGGTTCACCTGATAGGGGAGCTCGGTTATTACAAGGCAGGTCCTTTTGTCTATCTCCTCAATCCTCACCTTTGCGCGCATGACTATGGCCCCACGGCCCGTGCGGTAGGCTTCCTCTATCCCCCTGCGGCCTAAAATTTCCGCCCCGGTGGGGAAGTCCGGGCCCTGGATGATGGAGATGAGAGCATCCAAAGTCTCCTCTTTGGAGGCTTTGGGGTGATCTAGCACCCACCTAATGCCTTCGGCCACTTCCCTAAGGTTGTGGGTGGGGATGTTTGTGGCCATTCCCACGGCTATGCCGGCCGATCCATTTACGAGAAGGTTTGGAAAGCGCGCGGGAAGGACAGTGGGCTCCTGCTGCTGGCCGTCGTAGTTGGGGACGAAGTCCACGGCGTCCTTGTCGATGTCTCTTACCATCTCCAGGGAAAGCTGGTTCATGCAGCACTCCGTGTACCTCATGGCCGCCGGAGATGGGTCGGAGGGGGATCCGAAGTTTCCGTGGCTAAAGACCAGAGGATACCTCATTGCCCACGGCTGGGCCAGCCTGACCAGGGCGTCATAGATGGAGGCGTCCCCGTGAGGATGGTAGTTGCCCATGACTTCTCCCACAATCCTTGCGGACTTCGTGGGACCCTTGTTGGGCTTGTACCCGCCCTCCAGCATTCCGTAGATGATGCGCCTGTGGACGGGCTTCAGGCCGTCCCTCACGTCCGGCAGGGCCCTATCGACGATTACCGAGATCGCGTAGGCCAGGTAAGACTCCCTCATCTCCCGGCTGATGTTTACCGGGTTTATGCGGCCTTGGCTATCCTCTTCCTGCATCTGTTCAAACAAATTGCTGTCCATGACTCCCCTTACGCGTCTATGAATTTAACGCTTTTGGCTTCTGCCTCAATGAACTCCCGCCTGGGCTCGACCGCTTCCCCCATGAGCATGGCGAAGGTGGCATCCGCAAATTCGGCGTCCCCCATACATACTTTCTTAAGGAGCCTCTTTGAAGGATCCATAGTGGTCTCCCACAGCTCTTGGGCGTCCATCTCTCCTAGGCCTTTGTAACGCTGTATCGCGTTCTCGCTGCGCAGCTTCCTGCCCTCGAGCTGCCCTTCCTTTATCCTCTCGTCCCTCTGGGCGTCTGAAAATGCGAAGCTGTCCGGTCCCTTGGTCCAGCGAATCCGGTAAAGGGGAGGCATAGCTATGTAGACGTAGCCCGCGTCGATGAGGGGTCGCATGTAACGGAAGAAGAGGGTCAAAAGCAGAGTGGCTATGTGCGCTCCGTCCACATCGGCGTCGGCCATAACTATCACCTTGTGATACCTGGCTTTGGAGACGTCGAAGGAGGGGCCACTGCCTGCTCCGATGCTGGCTATGAGGGTCTCTATGGTCTCGCTTTTGACCATTTTTTCCGTCGTGGCCTTTTCGGTGTTCAAAATCTTTCCCCGCAAGGGCAAGATTGCCTGGAACTTCTGGTCCCTGCCCGACACCGCGCTGCCGCCGGCGGAGTTGCCTTCCACTATGAACAGCTCGCAAAGATCCGGATTCTTGTAGGCGCAGTCTTTGAGCTTGTCGGGGGTAGTGGCAGATTCTAGTAGGGATTTTTTGCGGCTCGCCTCCCTGGCTTTTCGGGCCGCGATCCTCGCCTTGTAAGCGTCGGCCGCCTTGCCCACGATGAGCTTTCCTGCGGCAGGATGCGCATCCAGCCAGGCGTAAAACTTGTCGTTTACCACCTTCTGCACGAAGGCTTTGGCCTCGGAATTTCCGAGTTTACCCTTGGTCTGCCCTTCAAACTGGGGATTTACAAGCTTTACCGACACCACTGCCACGAGGCCTTCCCTCACGTCTTCTCCCGACAGGTTTTCATCCGCGGGCTTCAAGAGGCCCTTGTCTCGGGCGTATCGGTTGAGGGTAGAAGTGATCGCGGCCTTGAAGCCTTCCTCGTGAGTGCCGCCGTCCACGGTCTCTATAGTGTTGGCAAAAGTCTTTAGGACAGTCCCGTACTTGGAGGTCCAAGTCAGGGCGATATCGAGAGAAATTCCGAGAGCCTTGTCTTCGGACTTGAGGGCTATGACCTCCGGGAAGAGGGGAGGCATGGATCCGGAGTCGCAAAGGTGCGCCACGTAGTCGGAAAGCCCCCCTTCATAGAGGAAGGATACTTCCTGTTCGCCTCCATCCACCCTTTCGTCTTTGAGGCTGATAGAGAGGCCCGGATTCAAAAATGCCGTCTGCTGGAGGCGCTGACGGATGACGTCAAAGCTGTAGTCGGTAGTCTCTTTGAAAATCTTTGGATCGGCATAGAAGGTGACGCGGGTGCCGGTCTCCCCCTCCGGAACCTCTTTGATTTTCTTCAGGGGCTCTAAAGGTTTGTGATCGATGTAGGTCTGCTCCCAGAGCCATCCGCCCCTTTCAACTTCGACTTTCATCTTCGTAGATAGGGCGTTTACTACCGAAATGCCCACTCCGTGGAGCCCTCCTGAGACGGAGTACCCCCCGCCTCCGAACTTTCCTCCGGCGTTGAGCTTGGTCATCACGACTTCGACGCCGCTCTTCCCCTCTCCGGGGACGATGTCAACCGGGATGCCCCTTCCGTCGTCTGTCACCCTTATCCCGTTTCCGGGAAGAATTTCGACTTCGATTTTGGTGGCATAGCCCGCCAGGGCCTCGTCTACGGAGTTGTCCACTATCTCATAGACCAGGTGGTGCAGGCCCCTAGAATTTGTGGAGCCTATATACATCCCCGGGCGGGTCCTTACGTGCTCGAGGCCTTCGAGAACCTTGAGATCGGAAGCGTTGTACTGCGAAGGCCGGGGGGCTCCGGACGCCCCCGCGGGCTGTGTGAGATTGCTGTCTTGTTCGCTAGAGTCCACTTGATGCCCCTTTTCGATCCGGCCCTCCGGGCGTGGAAGCTTAAATCCCTTTTCAGAGGGCCTTTGCTCATTCCAGGATAAAATATGTGCCGGACACGTTTTAAGCCCGAATCAGGCCTGTTTTTTTATGTTTTGAACTATTTTTATTTTGAGCTTCTCCCCGCCCATATACCTGCTCAGAGCCCCCTCAATTTCCGCCTCGTCGAATTTCCTCATCTTAAGGCGGGATCCGGGAGGAGCCTCCAGCACGACCAGGTCCCCCTCGAGCTTGCAAAAAGAATACGCCTTGCTCAAATCGGGAAGGAGGGATTTCCACTTTGAAAAGAACCCAGCCACTTTGACGGTCCGTCCCAACGCCCCTGCGAGCAGGGCGGAGGCCCGCTGCGCTTCGCGCCCGGGGGCTCCGAAGGCCGCAAGGCTCCTCTCACTTTTCTCAGCCCGCGCCTCAAAGGATCCGGGGAGGGAGGGAAGATAAATCCCCCCTATGAAGGACACGATTTCCTTCCCGCGCCCGGGAAGGCAGGAAAAGGGCTTCTTATCTGAGAGATTCGATTGAGATTCCATGCCATCCTTCTTCGGTGGGGACGTCTTCTCTGCTCGTGGAGGTTATAAACACCTGGGTGCCTTCGGGAAGGAAACAAAGGATGCGGCTTCTTTTTTCAGGGTCGAGCTGGGCGAAAACGTCGTCCAGTACGAGGACGGGCCCCAGCGGGGCGAGGATGCGGAACTGGGCCATGCGCAAAGAGAGGGCTGCCATCCAAGACTGCCCCCCGCTGGCCACTTCCGCGAGGGGGAATCCTTCCAGGCTCAGAGAAAAGTCGTCCCTCTGGGGCCCCAGGAGCGGAAAGCCTGAGGCGATCTCGGCAGAAGCCCTCTCTTGCAAATGCCGCGCAACCTTTTCCGCCCCACCCTCCTGGAGGGCTTCCGGCAGAGAGGGCACATAGGCCAGGGACGCCGAGAGGCCGGAAAATGCGGCGTAGGCATGGCTGAAAGCCGATGCAATCTGCAAGGCGGCCTCGGATCTGTACTTTGTGATCGCCGCAGACGTCTGCGCGAACTGGAAGTTGTAGGCCTCTAGCGCCGAAAGGACCTGGGGCCCAAAAGAAGATCCCTCTTCCCTGATTTTTTTCAGGAGGCTGGATTTTTGGGCCAGGACCCTAGAAAAACCGCGCTTTTCTTCCCTGTAGGGGGGGAACATTTGCGAACAGGCCTCATCCAAGAGAGATCGGCGCCTGTCTGGAGAAGAGCAGAGCAGAAGGTCGTGGGGTTCAAAAGACACTGCCGCCAGAGGGCGCACTTTAGAAAAGCTCCTCCAAGGCCCCCCATCCTCCCTGGCGTAGAGCCTTCCGGCTTTGATGGCGGCCTCGATTATTCTGTCCGGGAGGTTTTCCTGAGCTATTCTCGCTTTGACGTCGGCTTCAGAGGCGCCATGGCGCACCTGCAAAGAGAGCCTCGCCCTCGCCGAAGAGCCCGACGCTAGGAGCCCCACCGCCTCGGCTATATTCGTCTTTCCGCTCCCGTTGGGACCGTATATCACGTTCACCCCCGGTGAGGGGTCCAAGAGGAGGCCCTCCCAGTTTCTGTAGTCCCTCAGGGCCAGCCTCTCGATTTTCATTACAGGGTGATGGGGGTGACCAGGTACCTGTAGGAGAGGTCTGGCTGGCCGCTTTGCCCGTCCTGGCCGTCAAACTCCACTATCCTGCCGTCTTCATTCATCCTCATGCGGATATGGGAGGAGCCGATAAGGGCCAGCCCCTCTATGAGCGGGAACGGGCTGAAGTCCATCTCCATGGCCCTGCCTTTGAGGGTCGCATCTGTAGTTTCTTTGGCCTGGGCCCTGGAATTTTTGGCGCTTACGACGCATTTGGCCGGAGAGACGTCCACGTGCACGGCTTCTTCGCCCTCTACCACGGACGACACCCTCCTAAAAACGGAAAGGAAGTCATCTTTGTCCAAAATTATGTTCACGTCGTATTCGTCCCTAAACAGCCTCTCGGTTTCCGGAAATGCCGAGGGGTCGGTCAGCTGCACTGTCTTCACCCTTCCGGCGCTTTCAAAGGACATGATCGCGGGATCTTCGGGATCGAACCCTATTCGGATAGATTCGCTTTCGGGGAGGGATTTGAAGGAATTGGAGATAGATTTCAGGGCTCCGGCTTCAACGAGAACGCTTCCCCGGTAGTCTCCGAAAGGCCTCCAGTTGGCCGCGCACCTGGCCAGGCGATACCGGTTGGTGGCAGTGAAGATGATTTCAGACTCTCTGAACTCCATTTTGACGCTGCTAAACTCAGGTCCGCTGTCGGAGGGTTTCCCGGCCGCAAAAACCGATCTCTGCACGGCGGCTACGAGGGCCTGGGGAGAAATTTCTCCCTGAATTCCGAGCTGCCTTGCCTCATCTCCTTCGGGGAGGTTTGGAAGTTCGTCCGCCTGCTCGGCCGAGAGCAGGAGCGGCGGAAATTCCACCTCTCCTTCCACTTCGGTGAGCTGAAGATGAAAGCCCCCGGCGGATATGTGCACAGCGTTATCCTCAGTTTCCATAGAGCAATATTCCGAAGAGAGCGCCTGCACGCCTTTGGAAGCGAGATCTGCCCACACGATCGCGCTTCCCTCCTCGTCAACTCTGGCCTCTATGTGGTAGGAAGCGGCCCTGTAGCTGCCCACGGCCTTTACTTTGAGTTCATTGCCCTCAGTTTCGAGCTTTATTTTCCCCTGGTCTTTGGGAGTCTGCGCTAGTGCTTCCCTGGCCCACGCGATCGCATCCTTCAAATCGGCGGTACCTATCCTCAATTTCATCGTTTTTCCTCTCTTCGGCACCAAAAATGCGCCGGCGCCCAATATATTGCAATGCAAAAATTTTATTTCCCTTTCCTTCCGGAAGGGGGGAAACATTTCCGCATCCTTCCAAGTTTACCCTCCCTTTTCTGCTCTCTTGCAGGAGGCTATTTTGGGGTGCGCCGCAGGCCGATCAGATAAATGGTTGGGTGACTTTCAGATCCGCTTCATCTTTTTTTTTGGGCCTCTTTCTCTAGGTATTTTTTAAACCTTTCTTTTCCCCTTATCCAAATTTGCATCTGCATTTTCCAAATTTTTGTCTTTCAGCCGCCCCTGCTGGAAATTACGTGCATTATTTGCTTGCAGCTGAAAGCGTGCCCATCCCTACTACTACATCATTTAGTAAAACATTTATAAATGTAGTAGTAGTAGGGGCGGTGGATATGTGGATAACTCGACCCTCTTCCTTACTCTCCGTAGGGGCGAGCGGGGGTTAATTTTTGTGGATAACTTGTGGATAACTTGTGGATAACTTTTTGAAAATGCCGAGTTATCCACAAAAAATTCAATTGTGGATAACTTTTGACCACTTATCCACAAGTTATCAACCGACTTATCCACAAAAAAACGCCACTTATCCACAAAAAAACGCCACTTATCCACATTGCGAAAGTCAGATCAGTCGCATGGGTTTTGAAGATAAGTGAAAAACTTCGCCCTAAAACAGAGCCTTAAAACGAGCCGCACCGGCGCGGAGGCGTCAGATCTGTCTGCGAAGCCTGACCGTGATTGCCGAGACTTGGTCGTAGACCATTCTCTTTTCGGTCATTTCTTCGCTTATCTTCTGGCAGGCATGGATGACTGTGGTGTGGTCCCTTCCCCCGAACGCCTGGCCTATGTTGGCCAAGGGAAGGCCGGTCATCTCCCGGCAGATATACATCGCGATCTGCCTGGCCGAGGCCACCTCTTTGACCCTCTTGGAGGAGAGAAGGTCGGCGGGCGCCAGGCGGAAATAAGATGCGACCGCAGCTATGATTTCCCGGGGCCCCACCTGCACTTCTCCGGTAAAGTAGTCCTGCAGCGCCTGCCCGGCGAGGCTTACCGTAGCGCTCTGATGGTTGAGGTTTGTGAGAGCTATCACCCTCAGCAGCGCCCCCTCTAGCTCGCGGATGTTATCTGTGACCTGATCGGCTATGAAGTCTATGACAGAATCTGGGATGTCGATTTTCAGCCTGCTCTGGGCGGCCTTCATCCTCAAAATCGCTACCCTGGTCTCTTTTTCGGGAGGCTGCACGTCCACCGTAAGGCCTTGCTCGAACCTGGTTATCATGCGCTCCTTCATGCCCCCGAGCTGCCTGGGGGGGACGTCGGAAGTGACTACCACCTGCTTTCTTTCGCCGTAGAGGGCGTTGAAAGTGTTGAAGAAGGATTCTTGGGTTTCCACCCTGTTGCCTGCGGCGAGGAACTGTATGTCGTCTATGAGGAGCACGTCAAAAGAGCGGTATTTCCTGTTGAAGGCAAGGCCGCGGTTCTCCTTTACCGACTCTATGAACTCGTTTGTAAATTCTTCGCTCGTGACGTAGTAGACCTTTTTCTCGGGCTGAGAGGAAACCACTTCATTGCCTATGGCGTTCAGAAGGTGGGTTTTTCCCAGGCCTGAGTTGCCGTAGATAAAGAGGGGGTTGTAGCCTTCTCCGGGGTTTTCCGATACCGATACCGCTGCCGCATGGGCGAAGGCGGTGGCCGTTCCGGAGACGAAGTTGTCAAAGCGCGCCTGGGGATCTAGGTGGGTGAGCTGGTCCCTCACCCCGGCACCCTGCTTGGCCGAGCTGTCCCTTGAGACCGACAAGAGGTACTCGAGTTCTTTTCCCGACGCCTCCCTGAGGGCCTCCTTTATCTGCAGGTCCAGGTCGTGCTCTATCTTCGAGCGGACGAGCTCGGTGGGGGCAAAGAGGATCAGCCTGTTTTCCAGGAGGGCATCGGCCTTAAGGCTGGAAATGTAGTCCTGGTAAATTCTGTGTTTTTCGGACTTGAGCAGCGCCTCTTTGGCCTTGTTCCAGACTTCTTCAGCTTGCTGACGGGATTCTTCCATTTCCAGCCTTATCTTTTCACGCGCTCGGCCGCTCTGCCAAAAACCGGATGGAGGGGATTTCTTGTTGTGCTTGTAACATAGGTATGTTTATTATATAAAACAGACTGATGACGAGAGGGAGAGCATTAGATGAAAAGGACTTTCCAACCCAATAACCACCGTAGGAGCATGAAGCACGGCTTTAGGCACCGCATGGCCACCCGCTCCGGCAGGGACCTCATCAACCGCCGCAGGGCCAAGGGGCGCAAAGTCCTGAGCGCATGAACCCTTACCTCGGCCGCGTAAGGAAGCATTCCGAGTTCTTGGAGGTGTGCCGCGGGCCGCGAGTAGCTTCGCCGCACCTCGTATTCCATTATTCCCTGTCATCTGGGCCGGGTGTGGCCTTCGGATTTGCCGTGCCTAAAGTCGTAGGGTGTGCCGTGGAAAGAAACAAAGTGAAGCGGCGCCTCAGGGCCTGCTGCCGAGATTTGGCAGGATGCCTTCCCGCCGGCACCAAGGTGGTGCTTCGGGCCCGGCCGGGCGCCTCCAGGGCGGATTTTTGGGATCTTCGCGGCGAAGTAGAGGGAGCGTTCTCGAAGATTGCATCTGAAGTATGAAAGATTCTCCAGCCTCCAGAGCGGCCTGCGCCGCCATAGGCTTCTACAGGCGCTTTATTTCCCCGCTTTCAGGGCCTAAATGCAAGTTTTATCCCAGCTGCTCTATGTACGCCGTCATAGCCATAAGAAGGTTTGGCGCATTTAAGGGGCTGCTTTTGGCCACCTTCCGCCTCCTGAGGTGCAACCCCTTAAGCGATGGGGGGATAGACGACGTGCCCCGCAAGTTTTCGCTTTTTTACCGTTTCCGCTGGTCCAAAGCCTATGAAGAGCCCACACTCCAGCCGATAGTGACTATGGAAAATCAGATGCGCCCGACTGAGAGGAGAAAAGCCTAATGGGCGGCTTCATACACCTTATAAGCACCATCTTCTACCCTCTCGAATGGGTGATTTCCTGGATCATGTGGGGATGCCACTGGGTTTTGGTCCGCTGCGGGATGGGGGCCGGGAGCGGCTTTGCCTGGTGCCTGAGCATAATCCTCATGACTATGTTCGTGAGGGCCTGCATATTTCCTCTCTACACAAAGCAGATAAACGCTATGGCGAAGATGCAGGCCATGCAACCGGAGCTCGCCAAAATTAACGCCAAATACAAGGGCAAAAAGGATCCGGCCAGCCAGGAGGCCAAGCAGAGGGAGACCATGCAGGTCTACAAAGAGTCGGGAGGCAACCCTCTGACAAGCTGCCTGCCGATGCTGGTGCAGGGCCCGGTGTTTATCGCCCTCTACGACGCCCTGTTCGGGCTGTCTGCAATCGCCAAGGGCACTTCGAAACCGATAGGCGCTTTTACAAAGCAGGTTGCAGAGCAGATAGAGAACACGGTATTTATAAATGTAAAACTCTCCGCCCTGTTCGGATCGGCCAGCGCCGGGGGCAAGTGGACGATAGGCATAATTACAGCGTTCATGTGCCTATCCATGTTTTACATGACTTTTTACACCATGCATTACAACACCCCGCTGGAGCAGCTCAACGGGAAAGGCAAAAAGGCCCAATGGGGAATGATGATAGGCATGCCCCTGCTCTACATCTGGTCTGCGGCCATCGCCCCCTTCGGCGTCCTAATCTACTGGCTTACCACCAACATCTGGTCGCTCCTTCAGACCCTCTGGCAGGTCAACAAGTTCCCCGTGGCGGGGTCCCGTGCGGGAGAAAAGAAGAAGGCCCGCGATCTCAAGAAAGAGGTAGAGCGCAGGGCCAAAAAGGGCTTGCCCACGATTGAAGAGGAGCAGGAAGCCAAGGTCTTGGCCGAGCAGGAGCAGCGCTCCATTCAGGGCTACCAGCGCGTTCAGCCGGTGAAAAAGAAGTCTAGGAAAAAGGGAAAGTAACCCCGCGCCTTCCTTGGAAGGGGGAATTGGGTTGGAAATTGAAAATGAAAAAATGAGGGCCTTTTCCCGCCTTCTGTCCTCCGAAGGGCCGGCCTTGGGGCTCATAGGCCCTAAGGAGTCGGAAAAGGTGTGGGAGAGGCATATTGAAAATTGCGCCGTCCTGGCCCCCTTCATAGATGCGCTAAAGGCCTCACGCGTAGTGGACGTCGGCAGCGGGGCCGGGCTTCCCGGGGTAGTCCTTTCCATCCTCCTGCCTTCGGTCAGCTTCACCCTCCTAGAGCCCAGGGCCCTCAGGAAAGGGTGGCTGGATCGCATGAAAAACGAATTGGATCTCAAAAACGTCGAAGTTTTTAAAATTAAAGCCGAGCAGTGGCGGGGGGGAAAATTCGATGCGGCCGTCTGCAGGGCCCTGGCCCCGCTCCCAAAGCTCATAGGCCTCCTTTCCCCGCTTCTAAAACCCGACGGGACGGCTTTCGCCCTCAAGGGGAGGAGCGTCGAAGAAGAAATGAAAGGAATTGGCGCAGTAAAGCTTTCCCAGGTCATCCAGGAAGATGGGGAAGTTACAAACGTCGTGTCCTTTAAGGCGCGGAGGCGGTAATGGGGGATTTTAACTGGGAAGATAGGATCCCCTCGCCAGGAGAGCTTAGGGGAGGATTTGAAAGCGCCGACGACGTGCTTTCAAGAATTATCGGGGACGATTCTTCTATAGGATCCGATCTTTTGAAAGACACCCGCTTGGCCAGATCGATAAATTCCAGAAAGATAAGGCGCAGCGCAGGAACTCGGGTGGTGTCGGTCACAAACCAGAAGGGAGGAGTCGGCAAAACCACCACTACCGTAAATGTGGCCACGAGCTTTGCCGCAGAGGGCATTCCGGTCCTTGTAATCGACCTCGATCCTCAGGCCAACACTTCCGGATCCTTGGGGGTAAAAAAGTGGGGCCTGGGGATATACGAAGTTATGACGGGCCAGGTGGACATGGGGGAAGCGGTGGTAAAAAGCAGCCTCTTTCCCACTCTAGACGTAGTCCCCTCCAGCATAGATCTGTCGGCGATAGAGCTTGAAATCGCAGGGGCAGAAGGCAGGGAGGCCATCTTGAAGGATTGCCTCTTTTCCTACCTAAAGGAGAGCGGCAAAAAATACGAGTATGTCTTTATAGACTGCGCCCCCTCTCTGGGGCTGTTGGTTCTAAACGCCTTGACGGCCAGCGGGGAAGTGCTAATACCTGTGCAAGTCGAGTATTATGCCCTCGAAGGGCTCAGCCAGCTTTTGAAGACCATAGATCTGGTGAGGCTCAATTTTAATCCCGACCTCAAAAAGGTCATGATGATTTTGAATATGGTAGACAAGCGCACCATTTTGAGCCGGAAAATCTGCCAGGCCGTCAGGGAAGCATATCCTTCGATGGTCCTCTCCTCCTCCATTCCAAGGCTCGTGCGCGTGGCGGAGGCGGCTGCAGCCGGGGAAAGCCTCACCTCCTACGACCCCTACTCCCCGGCGTCTGTAGCTTACAGGCAGGCATGCATGGAAATAGCGGAAAGGTAGGAAAATGGAAAGCCAAATGGGGCGGGGACTTAAAACCCTCTTTCCTAAAATCCCGGGGGAAGTACAGGAAAAGGGGCCGGTAGCCCTGGGAAAAGTCCCAAAGCGCAAAACTTCGGCCCCTCAGGTCGTCAAGGGTGTGGATGCGCTCTTCGCCCCGTCCCCCTCCCTTTCGTGGAAAACGGCATCGGTAAGCGTTGAAAAGATAGAGATTCCGGATTTTATAGACCTCTCCCGTGCCAAAGACACAGAGGAATTGAAAAAATCAATTTCCACAGTCGGGCTCCTCTTTCCGATATTGCTGAGGAAGAAGGGAGAGGCCTTTGAGCTCGTTGCCGGCTGCAGAAGGCTTTGGGCCCTTAGAGAGCTGGGAATGAAAAGGATCGCGGCCAGGGTCTCCCCAATGGATTTGCGGGAGGCTGTCAGGATCTACCGGCAGAGCAATTTAGTTTAGAAGGTACCTTTGGGCGTCTATGGCAGCCTTGCATCCGCTCCCCGCGGCGCTGACAGCCTGGCGGTAAACGGGATCGCAGCAGTCTCCGGCGGCAAATACCCCGGCGCGAGAAGTCAGAGAAGAGGCACCTTTGGTGAGGATGTAGCCCGCAGGGTCGAGCTCAAGGTAGCTTCCCAAAAAGTCCGTCTGAGGCACCGAGCCTATATCGACAAAGATCGCGTCAATTGCGAGCTCCCTTTCCTCTCCGCTCACTTTATCTTTGAGCTTTAGGCCTGTAACCTTCTTGCCATCCCCCAAAACTTCTACGGGAATGGAATTGAACTCAATTTTTATCTTGGGATCCTCTTTTACCCTCTGCGGGAGCACGCCCCTGGAGCGGAACACGTCCCTCCTGTGCACGAGAAACACCGAATCGGAGAACCTGGTCAAAAAGAGCGCGTCGGTCAGGGCGCTGTCCCCGCCGCCTATAACCGCTATGCGCTTGTTTCTGAAGAAGAATCCGTCGCAGGTGGCGCAGTATGATACGCCCAGCCCCGCATACTCTTTCTCTCCGGGGATGTCGAGCTTGCGGTGGGCGCTGCCTGTAGCTACCACTACGGTCTTTGTGCGGATGTCTCCCGAATGGGTGTGGACGATTTTAAATCCGTCCCCGTCCTCCACGCTTTCTGCGTCTTCAGTCTCCATCTGCACGTCGAATTTTTCGGCCTGCGCCTTCATGTTGTCCATAAGTTCCGGCCCCTGGATGCCTTCGGGAAATCCGGGATAGTTTTCAACAAGGGTGGTTTCGGTAAGCTCCCCTCCGGGAAGGAGGGATCCGGTCAGAAGGAGGGGCTTGAACCCCGCCCTGCCCAGGTAGATTCCCGCCGTGTAGCCTGCAGGGCCCGAGCCGATGATGACCGCGTTGTAAAGGTTTGAAGTATCTATCACGCTTTCATTTTATTAAATGCGGCGGCGTTCCTGGAA
>JAGBRC010000030.1 GCA_017632535.1 Aeriscardovia sp.
CCCCAGTTTCTTTATAGCCTCTATATGCTCCCGGGTGGGGTACCCCTTGTTCTTTTTCCATTTGTAGCCTTTGTAATTGTCGAGCTTTGAAAGGTTGTCCATGAGCTCGTCTCTGTCGAGCTTGGCGAGGATGGAGGCCGAAGCGCACAGGGCGCTTTTCATGTCCCCTTTGACGACGCACTTGACTTCCACCCTCGGCTTCTGAGATAGGTTGAGCCTTTCTCTGGCGTATGAGAGGTAATCAAAATTGCCGTCCAAAATCAGAAGTCCGCGGCCGGGGATGTCGCCCAGGGCCAAAAGTGCCCTCTCCAGGGCGAGGCCCAATGCGAGGGTAATTCCGAGGCTGTCTATCTCCCCATTGGAACAGGCTCCCACGGCCTTCATATCCGCCCAGGCCTCTATGGCCGAACGGGCGAGCCTGCGCTGCCTGGGAGTGAGGAGCTTTGAATCTTTTACGCCTTCAGGAAACGAAGCGGGGAGGCGGGTAAGTCCGCATACCCCCACATAAGCCGGGCCTGCGGCGCACCCCCTCCCCACTTCGTCGGCTCCGAGCACAAAATCGAAAGACTCAAAAGCCTGGCGCTCGAAATCCAGGGAGGGATCATTCATATGCGCCGCTCACTCCCCCCACGTTCTTATAGACGGAGCTGGGATCGCCTATATAGCGCCACCTGTCGAGCGGCCACCAGACGAACTTTACAACTCCCACCACATCCGAAATCGGCACGAGCCCGTCGTCCTCGTTTAGGTGATATCTAGAATCCGCTGATATGTTCCTGTGGTCTCCCATGACGAAGATGTGTCCGGGGGTGACCTTGACATCGAACTTTATCATGCTCGGCGGGTTTCCAGGGTAGAGGTAGCTTTCCTCATCAATTGGAACCCCGTTTATGGTAACAAGCCCCTGTGAGGTGCAGCAGGCCACGGTATCCCCGGGAAGCCCTATCAGCCTCTTTACCAAAAAGCCCCCGCCCATGGCGTCGTCCTGTGCAGCGGTGAGCCAATGGCCGGGGTCTTTAAAGACTATCACGTCCCCCCTGTGCAGGGGCGTCCACTTTCCGTCAAGTTTTAGGGTGAGGATGTGGTCGCCTATCAGGAGTGTGTTTTGCATGGAGCCGGAGGGCACTACATAGATTCCGAAAACGAAAATGCGCAAAAGCAGTATTACGAGTATGGGTATCCCGATGGACAGCGACCATCCTATCCAGCTGCCCTTTCTGCGGTGGAATCTGCGATTGTGCATGGGAGGTGTCTTGGCCCTTTGTTTGAGGTGCGCCCCTCGCCGGTGCACGGGAAGCTTTTTGGCCGCCCCTTTAAAAACAACCTTGCAACTTTCCATGCACGCGGTTCAGGCTTACTTCTTTGCTCCTCTGGGCTCTCTCCTCTCGGGGATCCTGGCGGCCTTGCCCTTGAGGTTCCTGAGATAGTAAAGCTTGGCGCGCCTGACCTTTCCGTAAGAAACGACTTCTATGGAATCGACTAAAGGAGAGTTGAGGGGGAAGCGGCGCTCGACTCCGCATCCGAAGCTAATCTTGCGGACCAGGATGTTTTCGCTTATCCCGTGGCCCACGCGCCCGATCACGACTCCCTGGAAGGCCTGAATTCTGCTGTGGTCGCCTTCCACGATCTTGGCGTTCACTCTGACGGTGTCGCCTGGGCGGAAGTCGGGAATCGGATTCCCCTTCTTTTCATGGTCCTTGCCGAACTGTTCTACTAAGTTCATCATTCCTCCATTGCTGCCGCGCAACAGCAGCTAGATTTTATTTCCGCCCCGAGATCCGCCACAGGCTGGACTGTTCATCCCTCTCTGCGCGGCAAGCGGGGATGCACCCCGGCGCGGGAGATTCGGTTTGAATCTGAATATATATTAACAGAGACTCCTACTTGGACTCGTGATACGCCTTTTCGGTGTTTACGTTCCACACGTTCACCTTGGAAGTCTTGCCGGTCTTGATGTTATTCACAGCTTCCATGGCACAGGCCATGGAGTGGTCCTGGTTGTTGTAATGGTGCTGGCCGTTCCTGCCGATGCAGTAGAGGTTTCCGAAGTGGTCGAGCCACTCTTTCAGTTCATCCATACGCTCGTAGGTGTCGAAATAGGCAGGGTAGGCTTTGGGCACCCTCTCCCTGTGAAAGTCTATGACGTCATCTGCACTGTAAAGGACCTGCATCCTTACCATTTCCTTTATGGCGAAACGCTTGGCCTGCTGATCGCTGAGGTTCCAGAAGTCGTCGCCTTCCTGCGTGAAGTACTCTAGCCCTATCCAGACCGTGTCGTCGGGCTTGGAAACCAGGTAGGGGCTCCAGTTGTTGAAGACCTGGATTCTTCCAACCTTGTATCCAGGATCCTGCACGTAGATCCAGTTGTCGGGGACGATGGGGGGCTCTCCCAGGGTTCTTATGGTTGTATTGTTTTTTAGCTTGAGCCGCTTGCAAAGCAGGCCCACCGTCACAAAGTCCCTATAAGGAAGTCCGTATGCGATTTCGGTAATGTCTTCAGGAGCCTTTTCATCGGAGTTGTTAAAGGCCTGGAGCAAATTCTTCAGTGGCATGGAGCTTAAGAACTGATCAGCCTCGAGCTCAACTTCCTGACCGTCTTGGGAAATATAGGAGAGGGACGCCACCTTGCCATCTTTTTGGGTGAGGCGGTTCACCTTGGCATTCATTATGATGCTTCCGCCCATGTCCGTCACCTTCTGCGCGACAGTCTCCCAGAGTTCCCCAGGGCCGAGCTTGGGATACCAGAACTTCTCTATGAGGGAAGTTTCTACATGCCTGTCTTTCTGGGAAGGCATGAGCTTTTCCACGGCGTTCTTCAAAACGGCTGTTATGCTTAGGCCCTTAACCCTCTGAGCCCCCCAATCGGCCGAGATCTCCGAAGGATGCCTACCCCACAGCTTTTCGGTGTAGCCCTCGAAGAAAAGCGAGTAGAGGACCTTGCCGAAGCGGTTGATGTAGAAGTTCTCGAGGTTGGTCTCAGGGAGCTTGTGGACGGTGGATTCTAGATAGCTCAAACCAGCTTTGAGCGTGAGAACGGGTCCCATAGCCTTGATAGTGTCGCCGGAAAGGGTGATGGGATAGTCAAAGAAGTGCTGGTGCCAAAAGACGCGGCTGAGGCGGTGGCGGATGAGCATCACAGCATCTGTCTTTTCGGGATCAGGCCCCCCCGGTTCCAGCTCGCAGGGCCTGTGCAGCTTTTTGTCGTCATAGGCCGGAGCGCCCTGAAGAGGAAGGATGTTTTGCCACCAGTCCATGATCCTCTGATCTTTAGAAAAGAAGCGGTGTCCGCCTATATCCATCCTCTGGCCGTTGTACTTTACGGTCCTGGAAATCCCCCCAAACTGGTCGCTGGCTTCCAGGACAGTGACTTCGTACTTCTCGGCGCCCCCTTCTTTGAGCAACTCGTATGCGGCCGTGAGGCCGGCGGGGCCGCCGCCTATGATGGCAACACGAGTTTTGGCCATGCTGCACTCCTATCTTCGGTATATGGAGACTGAATTAACTAAATTATTCTAATTCCGCGGTGCATCGACCGCCGGAAGTCAGAAGCGTTCAAGGATGTCAAAATCGGCATCGGTGTGAGTGAGCTCTTCCACGTTTACATCTTTGAAACTCATTACGCGCACTGACTTTACAAACCTCGAGGGCCTGTAAATGTCCCACACCCACGCGTCGGTGAGCTGTACGTCAAAGTAGACGTCTGAGCCCCCATTGCAGGTCCTAAATTCCACGCTGTTGGCCAGGTAGAAGCGCCTCTCGGTTTCGACCACGTACCGAAAAAGCTTTATGACGTCCCTGTACTCCTTGTAGAGTGCCAGTTCGGCTTCGGTCTCATAGTTGTCTAAATCTTCTGCGCTCATCTAAATCCTCTGCATCGGAAAAGAGTGTGGGGTTGAGGCGCACAAAAGCACCCCGCAGAAAGCCTATTTGGAGACTTCCTTCAGCACGAGGTCTTTAACGGTCTTTGCGTCCGCCTGCCCGCGCGTCTCTTTCATTACCAGGCCGATTATAACCCCCATAGGCTTCATATTGCCTTGGCGTAGCTTTTCGGCTACATCGGGGTTGTCCTGCAGGGCTTTCTTCACGGCATCGAGGAGCTGGGAAGAGTCGGAAACGATTTTCAGCCCCTTCTTTTCCACAATCTCTTCCGGGCTTCCCTCGCCGTTGATTACGGCCTCTACGACCTGCTTGGCCATCTTGTCGGTGAGCTTTCCGGAAGAGAGCATTTCCTCTATCTTCGCCACATCCTTTGGGGAGATCGCAAGCGCTTCCAGCGGGAGCTGCATCTCATTGGCAAAGCGCAAAATCTCTCCTAGCCACCACTTGCGGGCTCCCTGGGGAGAAGCGCCCTCTTTAACGCTCTCTTCCACCAGATCTACCGCTTCGGCGTTCAAAAGGTCCCTCATCTCAGTATCGGAAAGGCCCCATTCGCTCTTTAGCCTGCGCCTCTTGGCAAAGGGGAGTTCGGGAAGGGAGGCGCGGATCTCTTCAACTTCGCTATCGGTCACATGGAGCATTAAGAGATCGGGATCGGGGAAGTAGCGGTAGTCGTTGGCATCGCTCTTCAGCCTGGCCCCAGCAGTGCACTGGGCGTTTTCATCCCAGTGGCGGGTCTCTTGGAGGACTTCCCCTCCGTGGGAGAGGATATAGGCCTGGCGGCGTATTTCGTATGCCACGGTCTTTTCCATAGCTCTGAAGGAATTGACGTTCTTGGTCTCGGACCTGGTGCCCAAAGGATCCGAAGGGCTCTTCCTCAAGGAAACGTTGACGTCCGCCCTGAGGTTGCCCTGCTCCATTTTCCCTTCAGACACCCCGCAAGCTACGGCGATGTCCCTGACGGCTCTAGCATAGGCCCCGGCCACCTGGGGAGCTAGCGCCCCGGCGCCGGTTATGGGCTTTGTCACAATCTCGACCAAAGGGACCCCGGCCCTGTTGTAGTCGACGAGGGAATGGTCGGCTCCTTCCAGCCTCCCGTTGGCGCCGCCTATGTGGTTGATCTTTCCTGCGTCGTCTTCTATGTGGGCTCTTTCTATCGGAACCCTGAAGACCGTCCCATCTTCCAGCTCCACATCTAGCCACCCATTGCCATTGGTGGGCTTGTCAAATTGGGAGATCTGGTAGTCGCGGGGCATGTCGGGGTAAAAGTAGTTCTTCCTGGCAAACTGGCTCCACTCGTTTACATGGCAGTTCAAAGCGAGGCCGAGCTTTACGGCTTTCCTGACCGCTTCCCTGTTCACCACGGGGAGCGCCCCTGGGAGGCCGAAGGAAACGGGGGTGAGCTCGGTGTTGGGTTCGGATCCGAACTCATAGTGTGCCCAGTCAAAAAGCTTGGTCTTGGTATTAAGCTCCACATGGATCTCGAGGCCTATCACGGGATCGAACTGGGACACTGCCTCCTCAAAGCTCATAAGTTTTTCAGTCATTTTCACCACTCTTCCAAAGGCGGGGAACCTTGTTCCAAATGGGCCCTTCATTTTCCCTGCTCACGGCTTCCTGAAGCGCGGAAGCCACCTTGAATACGAGTTCGTCTTTCTGCCTGTTGGCCATAATCTGGAACCCTATCGGCAGTCCCAGGCTATCTAATCCGGCCGGAATGCTTATAGCGGGCAGGCCGGCCAGGTTGGCCGGGATCGTGGCTATGTCGTTTTTATACATGGTCACCGGATCCACCACTTCCCCGGCCTTGAAGGCAGTGGTAGGGCTTGTGGGGCATACGAGCACGTCGAAGGACTGGAAGGCCCTTTCAAAGTCTTTTATGAGGACGGTCCTTACCTTTTGCGCCGCCACATACATCTTTTCGTACTGCCCAGAGCTGAGCACGTAGGTTCCGAGCATGATCCTCCGCTTGACCTCGGCTCCGAAGCCCTGCTCGCGGGTGGCTGCCATCATAGAGGCGGCCGTGGCATCGGGAGGCATCACCCTCAACCCGTACCTCATACCGTCATAGCGCGACATATTGCTTGAAACCTCGGCCGGCATGAGAATGTAGTAAATCTGGATGCCGTGCAGGAAGTGGGGGAAGCTCTGCTCTTCAACTTTTGCCCCCATGGAGGAGAGAAGGTTCACCCCCCTCAAGAATCCGTCGGTTACGTCTTTGGAGAAGCCTTCGCCTCCGGCTTCAGCTATAATTCCCACGCGAATGCCCGACAGATCCCCCTTCTTCCCTTCTTTCGCAGCTTTGAGGGCTGAAGAAGGAAAGTCCGGAATGGAAGTGGAGTCCTTGGGATCGTACCCCGCTATGGCGTCAAATAGCATGGCCGCATCTTCTACAGTCCTTGCGCAGGGTCCAATCTGATCGAGGGAAGAGGCCATGGAGATAGCCCCGTACCTCGACACCCTCCCATAGGTGGGCTTCATGCCGACAGATCCCGTAAATGAGGCGGGCTGCCTTATAGAGCCCCCAGTATCGGTCCCGAGGGCCAGAGGGGATTCGAAAGAAGAGACGGCCGCTGCCGACCCGCCGCCGCTGCCGCCGGGGACCCTCTCCAGATCCCAGGGGTTGAAGGTGGGGTGGAAGGCCGAGTTTTCTGTGCTAGATCCTTGGGCAAACTCGTCCAGATTGGTTTTTGCCAGCATCGGCATGCCGTTTTCCTTGAGTTTTTCCACGCAGGTGGCGTCATAGGGGGGCACCCAGCCCTTTAAAATCTTGGATGCTGCGGTGGTCTCAACACCCTTGGTGACTATCATGTCTTTTACGACTATGGGCACTCCCGCCAAGTCCGGGAGCTCCTGTCCCAAGGCGCGGGCCTGATCCACGGCGTCGGCCACCATGAAAGCGGAGTTGAAACAGGTGGCCAAATAGGACTCGGTCTTGGGGTCAACGGCCTTTGCAACTTCGAGTTCAGCCTCTATGATTTCCCTGCTGGATAAATCCCCTTTCTTCATCGCTTCCGACATCTGTGAAGCGGTAAGGGTCACGATTTCGTCTTTATCGGCTCCGCTCATCATTCATCTCCCAAAATCCTAGGCGTGACAAACATTCCGTCTTCGCATTCCGGAGCCTGCTCCAAAAGCACGTCTCTTTCCAAAGTCTCCCCGGAGACATCTTCCCTGAGGTGTTGCGGGAGAGTCAATGGGTTGGTGGTGGGCTCTACTCCGGAGATGTCGATGTCGCTTATCAGGGCCACACTCTTCACGATGCCCTGCAGATCCTTTTTCAGATCCTCTATCTCCTCATCGCTTAAAGCGATGCAGGCGAGTTTTGCCAGGTGCTGCACCTGTTCATATGAAAAATCCGACATACTTCCATGCTAGTGTACGCGCCTGCTAACTGACAGATACCTAGAGCGCGAGGGGCTGCCTAGGAAGTTATTTTCGCGTCCCCCGCGTCTTTCCGGCTTCAAGATCGCCAAGGCTTATTGGGGGCACTTTCTAAAAGTGAGGGCCTTAAGCCAATTTGGCCCTTAAAAATCCAATATTTGCGAAAAGGCTCCAGTCTGCTTCTATAGGTTTTAAAGTTTGTCTATCAGCTTCAGCCTTCATCTCTTCTGTAGTATTGGAGCTCCATATAGCGTTCCACTTTGTTTTGCACTCCGAGCTTTCCGGCATACTCCACAAGTTTTTGCAGGTTCTTTTTCCCGCTTCTCAAATATTCTCTCACCGCGTACTTTACGTACTCGTAGTCTTCCTTCTCCCTGGAGCGTATGACGTCGCATATGCTGCGCTCCACGTCATAGGCATGTACATAGTTGCCGAAATTGGTGCGGACTTTTGTCAGGCCAAGCCCATAGGCCTCCGGAGAAACGTAGAAAACGGTATAGGGCTTTTTCAGTCTGAAGCTGTAGTAGCTTCTGGGGACGGTCACATCCCATTCGTCATCGGGAGCCTTGATTGACAGATCGTAGAAGTACAGGGCCGTCATATGTGAAAAGACGACTTTGGGAAGCTCTAGGTTGAGGGCGTAGTAGGGGTCGGGCCACTTGTCGGGGGTGACATACACCCCGCGCCCCATCCTCTCTATTTTCCCTTCCCTTTCCAAGATCCTCAGCCACTCCCTGTAAAGGGAGAGCTTGTCAACCTCTCTCGAAGTGATGTAGCCATTGTTCTGCCGCATGTACTCCAGTATTTTTGTTCTGGATTGCCCTTTTACATACTCTTTCGATAGGGTTTGGAGTGTCATTTCACCCTTTTCTTATTTTTACAAACATACTGAAAATCAATTAAAAATCAGTACAGTCGTCAAAATAAAAAGGCGCCCGGTTCCCAGTTGACTTGTACCCAGGCAGGTTATGCTTCTTTCTCTACGCAGACGCTGTATGCGTACATGGCTATGGCAGCGGCGGCGGCCGCATTTATCGATCTGACCGATCCCCTCTGCTGGATGTAGACTGTGGCCTCTGCGGCGCGGAGGGCCTCCTGGCTGAGGCCCGTCCCTTCGGAGCCAAAGATGAGGATGGAGGCGGGAGGGAACTTGAAACTCTCTATGGGCACGCTCCCCTCTACGTTGTCTACGGCTATAAGGTGCGGCTTTAGGGGGCTCGCCTTCGCGTAGGCGACAAGGTGCGCTATGGAAGGCTCCTCGTACACCCTCTCGTAGACCTCCGTCATGAGGGACCCTTTCCTGTTCCACTTGTGCGGGCCCACTATGTGCACCCCGCGGGCCCCAAAGGCGTTGGCGCTTCGGACCATGGAGCCGATGTTGAAGTCGTGGGTCCAGTTCTCGCAGGCGATTTCAAGGTCCAAGTACCCCCGCCTGTCCAGATCCTTCCTTATGGCTTCAACGCTCCAATAGCGGTAGCGGTCCTGGACGTTTCGCCTGTCTCCCTCTTCCAGGAGTACAGGATCAAACCTGGGGTCTTGGGGCTCAAGGTCCGGGAACTCCTCCTTCCAGGGACCCAGGCCGATCTTTCGGAAAGTCGGATCTCTATCCACTTCTATGCCTCTATGTCCTTCTTGGAAAAGGCGTAGGCGAAGGGAACTGTCTCGGCGCTTCCCGTATTCACGTCTTTAAGCTCCAGCTCGCTTGGGATTTCCACCTCTCCACTTCCCGCCATGAGCGAAGAAACGGCCAAAATGTGCGCGCCGGACTCCCTGACTATGCTCCAGTCCAGTTCCAGCTCCTGCCTCTCAGTGAGGGTGATGAGGGAGGAGGTCTGGATGTAGCCTAGGTCGCTTATCCATGCGTCCACAAGCACGACGTCCCTTCCCTGGACGCTCGGCCCCTTGAGCGAGGGGTAGACAAAGTCCATAGAGAAGGCGTCAATTCGCAGCCCCCTCTCTTTGCCAGCTTCCAGGCAGCACATCGCCAGAGGGACACCAGCCGGACTCAGGGCCCCCACGGCCCCGATCTTAGAGAGGTCAATTCCGCGCCTTTCAAGGGCGCCAAGCACGGCTCTGCCGCAAAGGATTCCCCCCTGGGCGCTCATGGTGACGCCGAAAAGATCTGAGAAGGGGTTGGATCCCACTTCTTCTTTGAGCATGGCTCTGAGGATGGGCATGCTTTCATCCCAATCGGCCATCCTTATTCTCCTTCCTGTGCAAATTTGGATGTCTTGACTTCCTCCTCTATCAGGTTAAAGTCATTGAAGTCTTTTCCTCCGACTCCGACTTTATCGCATAGCTTCCTGGCCCTGGGAACCACCCTGGAATCTACATTGCCCACCAGAGAGTTGTAACTCTTGAGGGCTTTTTGGAGGCCCGATCCGAGATCGGAGGTGTATTGGAAGAACTTTTTCAGGCTCTCCAAAAGTTCCGATCCCAAATCTTTTATTTCCTGGGCCTCCTCTTCGAGAGCCCAGTTCTTCCAGGAAACCTTCACCGACTGCAAGAGCGCCCAAAAACTCACAGAGGAGCAGAGGACCACTTCCTTGGAGAAGGCGTACTCCAACAGGTCGGGGTCGCCTGCCAGAGCTTCCTGGAGCCAGGAGGCCACAGGGGATGTAGGCCACAGTAAAGCTCGTGGGATCATATCCGCTTTTCATGAGGAGCTTTGGATAGTTCCTCTTTGCAAGCGCGTCCACGTGCCCCCGCACGACCTTAGAATAGGCTGACTTGTCTTTCTGCCCCTTTTCAACCTCTTCGAAGTCTTCCAGAGGGGTCTTGGCGTCTACCGGCATGGCTCCATGCCCCGGAAACATCACCACAAGATCCGGGCGCCCATTTTTCTCTTCTCCGGGGAGGGTGAGCTGGATGTCGAAGTCCACATGCTCTTCCATCCCGCACTTTTCTACGAGGTTTTCGAGCTGCACCTCCCCCCAGCGGCCGCGGAGCTGGTTGTTGCTGAGGAGGCTTGAGAAGCTCTTGGCTTCTTCGGAAATCGACTGCTCTGCGCGCCTCAGATCCTCTATGCTCGCTTTGAGCTGCCCAATTTCGTCTTTCCTCCCTTCTTCTATGTCTCCCAGTTTGCTGCGGAGAGCGGAAATATCATCCTTGAGGGGCTCAAGGCATTTCAAGATTTCAATTTGCTTGTCTTCACGCTTCCGGTTCTCTCCCGCCTGCCGCCCCTCCGCGTCCTTTTGGGCCTGGCGGCTCTTTTCAAATTCATCCTCTATCGAGGAGCGGAGGCGCTCCTCTGCTTCCTTGTTCTTTGCCTCCTGGCTCCTCAGTTGCTCTTTGAAATCGGCCTCAGATTTGGAGAGGTCTTCTTTGAGCTCCCCCACCCTCTCTTCGAGGGAACTGCACTTTTCAGAGAGGGCCGAGTTCTTCTGGGCGAGATCCTCTTTCTCGCTCCTGAGGTCTTCCAAAGACGCTCTGAGGGAAAGGGCTTCTTGCTCCTTTTTTTCGAGATCGCCTTTGAGCTGCTCGGATTCTTTTTCCAAAAACTCTCTTTCGGGGACGGATACGGCGCCCTGCACCCCTTTCTTTTGGGGCCTTAAAAAGAAGCCAATCAGAAAGCCTGCCACAAGGCAGCAGGCTCCCGCAATAACTATGTAGAGGGCGATCACCTCTTCCTTCTTCCTCCCCACCTTTGCGTTTTCATATACATCCTCAAGTAAGGAATCATTGTCCTTATCAGGTTCTCCCCCCCATGCCCGTAAAAGACGGGGACCGGAACATCCGGCATTGCGTGGAGGGAATGGCGCAGTATCCCTTCTTTGGGTTGAAGCTGGCGAATGCCTATGGCTATGATTCTGTCTAGATTTTCACGCGCGATTCTTGCGTAAGTGAAGGGGTCCTTCTGCCCATTGTCCCCTATCAAAATAAAGCGCATATGGGGAAAGTCGTCCATAAGCTGCCTGCAAAATTCGAGCTTGTGCTCCACCCCGTTGGGGATGAAGGTCTTGGGCCTCGGGTCAAAGTCGCGAAGCAGCAGCGGTCCCGGCGGGAAATTGTTGTTGGTAAGGAAATACCTGAGCATGGGCTCCACGTTCCAGGGGGAAGTGGAAAGGTAGAAGAAAGGCGCATGCCCTCCGACCTCCTGGGATAGGGCTCTGTAGAACTCCGACATTTCGGATACGGCCCGTCTCTTGGAGGGATCCAGAAACAGCATGTTGTAGACAGCCTGGAGGGGATCGGGGACGTCAGTGACAAGGATGGTGTCGTCAATATCGGAGATGACCCCTATTTTCTCCCTTCTTCCCACGGTGTAGAGGGGGGCGGCTACGGGCTTTCTCCCTCTAACCCTGTAAACGACCTTGTGGATTCCGGGGGACACCTTCCCCTCCGTGACGAGATCCAGGTACCCATGGCTGTCGGACACGGCCTGGCTGGCGTCCTGGTTCTTCTTGTGGTCAACCTCGTCCCTCTTGTACGAGGTCCCTATTTGGACAGATTCCAAAGGCGTGTGGTCGATGTCTATTTTGACCGGGACATGGGAGGCGGGGACCATCAGGGCGGCCTTTATCCCCTTCATCCCCATCTTTACGGGCACATACCCCCTAGGAGAGCGAACTAGGCGGCAAATCAGCCTCGAATATTTTTCGGTGCCGTATCCGATGTAGGGAACCACCCTGGGAGTCCAGTGGAGGCCCTCGGTAATATCGGTGGAAAGATCGACCCAAATTTGGAAGGCCGTGGTAATGGCGAGCCTGGCAGCCCTGATGGGAATGCTCTTTTTGTAAGGGATTTCATCTGGGGAGGGGGCATCCACAAAGCTCTTAGACTGCCTGAAAAGGCGCTTATGGGGGATGTAGGCGGCCTGGGCTTGAGCGTAAGCCGCTTCTTCGCTCGACATGTAGGGATTGAGCGACGCGGCGGCCGGACCTACTGTCGGGGTATACTCAAAATCTTCTAAACTGCTCATCCTTTATTTCTGTCTGAAGGGCTGGGGGCTTGAGCCCTTTAGTTCATTCTCCCCCCAACCGGCGCGGATATTTCCTGGCGCGCACAGATCACACTTGTCAAGTTTACCTTTTAAAACAAAGTGGCCCCGATTCTCAGATGCGATAACTCGGCCGATGGACACAATTGTTGGTTGCTTAGGTATTTGGAAAAAGAAATTAATAACTTAAAAAAGTTTGAAATTACAATCTTCATATTGTAGTCGGTGATTATAAATTCCCCGACATTGCACTGAAAAACGTCAAATCATTCTCTTCCGTGAAAATAGTGTAATTGCTTCCAGCCCTTTCAAGTGTTCGATCGATATTCCTTCCGTCTTGAAAATCTGCTTTGTATATTGTTGCCACAGCATTAACAATTATTACGCCGCATAGTTTCTTTATCATAGTGGGTGGCGAGGTCTTGTCACTGCGAAAGTTGGACACAGCGATCAAGTTGGAAGTTAATCAAGCAAATGGAAGGAATGTAAATCGAATGTTATAGTTCAGGTATGAATAAAGAAGACGTAAATCCAGATATTTTGACCTGCATAGCCAATCTGTCGAACGATGAAGTGTTCACGCCGCCGGATGTGACAGATCAGATGCTCGATATGCTCCCCCAAGAGCTTTTCTCAAATCCCGACGCCACTTTTCTGGATCCCTGCTGCAAGACGGGTGTATTTCTGCGCGAGATCGCAAAAAGGCTCTTAAATGGGCTGAAAGAAATTTACCCCAACCTCCAGGAAAGGGTCGACCACATATATAGAAAGCAGCTTTTTGGAATTGCCATAAGCCCCCTCACAGCTGAAATGAGTCGAAGGACCCTTTACTGCGCAAAAGACGCCAGCGGGAAGTACTCTATAGTGCACTTCGATAGGCCCGAGGGAAATATCCTCTATCCCAATATTCCACACTCTTTCGGAAAAGATGGAAAGTGCCGATTCTGTCCGGCAAAAGAAAATAAAGAGTTCTGCGATCCTGCTTATCCATTCATAGAAACAAGTGATCCCAAAGGATTTTTTAATATGACGTTTGACGTGGTTATAGGAAATCCGCCTTACCAAATGGATGATGGGGGAAATAAGGCAAGTGCATCTCCCTTGTATGACAAGTTTGTAGAAAATGCCAAGAGATTAGATCCCAAATACCTGGTCATGATAATCCCTGCCAAATGGTATGCAGGCGGGAAAGGCCTTGACAGCTTTAGAGCTGAAATGCTGAAAGACGGGCACATTACTGAAATCATTGACTTCCCTAACGCCAAAGACGTCTTCCCGGACATCAGCCTTGGCGGGGGAGCGTGTATATTCCTAAGGGAGAGAGGGAGAGAGAGAGAGAGAATCGCTGTCGATTCATTAGCGTAAAAGGCGACCAAAAAAGCGAAAGCGAAAGAGATCTTTCCAAATATCCCATTCTCATTAGATACAATGAATCCCTCTCGATAATTGAGAAAATTCAAGAGTCTTCCATCCAATTCCTACCTTCCATCATTTCACCAAGAAATCCTTTCGGTTTCCCTTCCAATTTCCGTGGGAAAGAAATTAAGCCGGAGGATGCGGCCGAACTTTTTTCAAGCAACGGAAAGGAATGGATAAGAAAAGAAGATATATGTGAACGCAAGACCCTTGCTACAAATTGGAAGGTAGGATTGTCAAAAATCATAGCAGAACATGCACTCGAACCTGGCAAAGATGGAAAATACCGCATTCTTACTGGAAGCCTAAAGGTTCTGAGACCGTGGGCGGTGTGCACAGACAGCTATCTTGTAGCTGGGGAATTCGACAAAAGCAAAGAAGCTTATTCTCTCTTGAAATATTTCAAAACAAAATTTGTCAGGTTCCTCATTCTCCAGGCAATTTCAAGCATTAATTTAAACCGCTCTTCCTTCCAATTCGTGCCCATGCAGAATTTCTCCCCCTCTTCCGACATCCCCTGGCAAAAGCCTTTAGAGCAAGTGGAAGAAGCCCTCTGCAAAAAGTATGGGCTGGGTGCCAAAGAGACGGAATTTATAAACGGCCTTATAAGGGAGTGGTAGAAGTGGCAAAAGCGGAGGGGTACACGATATATGCGTACAAGAGCAGAAATCCCAACTACTCCAGTTGGATCAAGGTAGGACAGGTAGAGAAACCCAATGCCACTAGAAAACAAATTGAAGAGAGGACCGGAAGTAGCTCAAAGGTCGGAAGTTCTTATGTAGGTCAGCCAGATCCGGAAGGACCCGTAGATCTGCTCTGGTGGGATAACGGAGAGAAAGTCAATGGAACGCCTTTCCAGGATTACGATGTGCGGCGATGGCTGAAGAGGCATAACTTCAGAATATGGCATGAATGGGTTGAGTGCACCCTAGACGATGTAAAGGCAGCCTATGAAGCTGTGAGAACCGGCAAAGAAAACGAAGAAAAGCGCACGGAAAGCTTTCCTATGCGCCCTGAGCAGAAAGAGTGCGTAGAAAAGACTTCCACCTATTTCCGCCAGTACGAAGAGAAGTACCCAGGAAAAAAGGCTGAATTTCTCTGGAACGCCAAGATGAGGTTCGGGAAAACTTTCACGGCCTACGAGCTTTCAAAGGCTATGGGATTTAAAAAAGTTCTTGTCCTTACCTTCAAACCTGCGGCGAAAGGTGCATGGAGGGACGACCTTTTGCGACATATCGACTTTGAAGGTTGGCAATTTGTAAGCAAAGAGGGCGGGTCATGGGCATCTTTTGACCCCTCACGCCCCTTTGTATGCTTTGGTTCGCTACAGGACTTTCTAGGCAAAAGGGATGGAGGAATAAAAGACGAAAACAGGTGGGCCCACGAAGAGGACTGGGATATGGTTGTCCTAGACGAGTACCACTTCGGAGCGTGGAGGGAAAAAAGCAAGCATCTATTTTCCGATGCCGACGTTTGGGAAGAAGTTTTTTATGACGAAGGAACAAAACGTGCAGAAAAGGGAGGAGAAAGCGACAAGGAGGCAGTAGAAGAATTTTTGAATGCCTATATGCCAATAAAGTCGGAGCGCTTCCTGTATCTTTCCGGCACCCCGTTTAGGATGCTGGAAAACGGGGAGTTCTTGGAAGACCAGATTTTCTCATGGACTTACGAAGATGAGCAGAAGGCCAAAAGAGAGTGGAGCGGCCCCGATCCAAATCCGTATGCTTCCCTTCCGGAAATGGAAATGTACACTTACACCCTCCCCGAAAATATCGCCAAGATCGCCGACAAAGGCGAAGTCGGATTTGACTTAAACGAATTCTTCAGGGCCGAGAGCCGTGGCGAAAGAGCCTGTTTTACACACAAGGAAGCTGTACAACAATGGCTGAATCTTATAAGTGGGAGATTCAATGCCGCCCAGCGGGAAATTTTGGCAAAAAACAATGTTGAAAGTCGCCTTCCTTATTCACCCGGACTTTTTCCGAACCATTCCCTTTGGTTTCTTCCAGGCGTAGCTTCATGCCAAGCCATGAAAAACCTTCTGCAAGAGCCGCAAAATGCGGGCTTTGCTTCTCATTTCAAAATTGTCCTCTGTGCAGGAAAATCAGCAGGAAATGGAATAGAGGCAAAAAAACCCGTAATTGAAGCTGCAGGTCCAGAACCTGAAAAGACCTGCACTATAACTCTTTCCTGCGGGAAGCTGACTACAGGAGTCACAGTGCCTTTCTGGTCAGCAATCTTGATGCTTCGCAGCCTAAATAGTCCTGAAACCTACTTCCAGACAGCGTTCAGGGCTCAGAGTCCTTGGATTGGTAAAGATGGCCAAATCCTCAAAGAAAAATGCTTCATCTTCGATTTCTCCCCGATAAGAGTGCTCAAAGAAACTGCAGAGTATGTTGAAAGCCGCAGGAGTCGCGTGGACGTAAAGGAGGATACACCTGAAAGGAAGCTCCATAATTTTTTGGAGTTTTTGCCTATCTACTCTTCTGATCTTTCATCCTTTATTTTTTCCAAGATGAGCGCCCAAGATATCTTGGACTTCATCGCCCTAAGAGAAACTGGGCCCCTTTTGGCCAAAAAGTGGAAAGACGGGAGGCTTGTAAACGTCACAGACGAGGTA
>JAGBRC010000005.1 GCA_017632535.1 Aeriscardovia sp.
AAAAAAGTGCACTAGGCAGGATTCGAACCTGTAACCTTCTGATCCGTAGTCAGATGCTCTAATCCGTTGGGCTACTAGTGCATTGGGCTTAAGCCTAATTCATAGGATACAACTCCTTTTGCATTTTTGCAACTAAAAGGAGGCGAGATCGAGGGGCATGGAAGAATCTATGGAGGCGTCCATGGGGCTCGGAGAGGCGCCGGAGCACAAAAGGTCCAGCCCCAGAAGGGAGACCATAGCGCCGTTGTCCGTGCAGAGGTTCAGAGAAGGGATGCGCAGCTCTATTCCGGCCTTCTCCGTCTTGGCTTTGAGCTTTTCTCGAAGCTGGGAATTGGCGCTGAACCCCCCTCCCACTACGAGCACTCCGGATCCGAAGGCGAGGCAGGCCGCCACGGCTTTGCGGCTCAGCACTTCCGACACGCTCTCGGCCAGGGAGGCGCAGATGTCTTCGACAGGAATCGGCCTGCCCTCCTCCCTCATCTTTTCCACCGTCCTTGCCACGCTGGTCTTAACGCCGGAAAAACTGAAGTCGAAAAGGCGGTCCCTCTGCCCCCTCAGGCCCTGGGGCACTTTTATGGCGAAAGGATCCCCTTTCTTTGCCAGGGCGTCGATGGCGGCGCCCGCAGGGTAGGGGAGCCCCAGCAGGCGCCCGATCTTGTCGAAGCACTCTCCGGCGGCATCGTCCAGGGTGGATCCGGCCACGCGCAGCCTGCCGGGGAATTTTTCAATCTCAAACAGGGTGGTGTGCCCCCCCGAGACCACCAGGCCCACCGAGCCGTCCGGTATGGGACCGAACTCCCCCTCCGACGCCGCAAGATGCGCCACCACGTGGTTCACTTCAAACAGGGGCTTTTTCGCGCCCAAAGCCAGGCCCTTGGCCCCGCTCGTTCCGACGGCGAGGCATCCTGCCAGGCCCGGCCCCGACGACACCGCTATGGCGTCGAGGTCGGAAAGGGAAAGGAGCGCCGAAGAAAGGGCCTTTTCCACCAGGGGGGCGAACGCCTCGAGATGCGCCCTGGAAGCGATCTCGGGTATAACCCCCCCGAACCTTGCGTGAAAGTCCATGGAAGAAGCCACAACATTGGACAAAATCTCCCGCTTTTCCCCTTCCCCCCGGGAGACGGCAGCCGCCGTCTCGTCGCAGCTAGATTCAATTCCCAAAACTTTCAAAACCATGCTTCAGTCCAAATCTTTTTCCATGACGAGGGCATCCAGAGAAGGGGAGTAGTAGCCTTTGATCCTCCCCTTCGCGCTAAAGCCAAATTTTTTATAGAGGGCCAGAGCCGGTGCGTTGGAACAGGCTACTTCCAGTACGCATTTCGCCTTCCCCATCCTTTGGGCAGAAGAGAGAAGGGAAGAAATGAGGGCGGTTCCAACGCCTCTTCCTTGAAAATTTGGCTCTACATCGATGGAGAGGATGTGAGCCCGCGTGCCGCTCGCATCCATCCCAGCCCACCCGAGCCGTCCTTCTTTTTCGGCTACCACGAACCTCCTGCCGGGCAAGAAGGCTTCCAGCATCTCCTGCTTATCCCAAGCGGCGTCTGAAAAGAGGATGACGTCCAGATTGTGGGCCCAGCTGATGTCTTCTTCTTCCATCTTCCTTATCAATTTAGGCTCCACAGAAGGTTGTCAGCCGAAATTTCCCGGGAGGACTCCCCTTCTTTTCCAAATAGCGGAACGGCATCGGCCTCTCTAAGATAGATGGGCCTGGCAGGAAGTGGCCTTTCTTGTACGCTCTGGTGCATGCTTTCCAGCCAGGGAAGGGACCCGGCCGGGCGGGCAAGGACGCTGAAAGCTGCTTCGGCTTCCGAGAGGGCGGAAGAAATCTTGTCAAAATACTCTCCGGGAAGGCCGACCAAGGTAAAGGGCCGGCCCATGGCAAGGGCCGCCCTGGAGATCTGGGCCGGAGAGGCAATATCCATGTTTGAAAGCTCCTCTCCGCTTTCAGAAAAGATCTGAAAATAGGCCTGACGCCTGCGGGCATTGTTCACAGCTATGACATTGCCCCCGGCGCCCGCGGCCCTGGCCCAAATGTCTTCTGCAAAAAGGAGGCTCCCAGCGGCGAGGGGCACTTTTAAGGAGAGGGAAAGCCCAGTGGCGAAAGCCAGACCCGCCCTAAGCCCGGTAAAAGGTCCTGGACCTGCCATGGCTTCAATTTTTTCCACCTTTTCCCCGCACTCTTCGAGGACCTGCGCCGCGAGGGGCTCCAGCATTTCTACGTGGTCCGTGCTGGACTCTACCCAAAGAGGCTGGCGCCCTAAAATACCTACCGTCAAAAAGTAGGTGGTGTCAATCAACAGGGTTGCCAAAGACTTCCTCCACCTTTTCCTTAAATCCTGCGAGCATTCCAAAACCCTTGGGAACAAAAGAAATCAGCCTCTCCGATTCCCTCTGGACGCTCCTTGCAAAATCCACGTAGAGGATGCGGTCGGAGAGGGCCTCCGCGACTCCATCCCCCCACTCTGCCACGACTAGGGCATTGTTGTCTTCAAAGTCGTCCTCTATCCCCAGTGCCTCAAATTCGTCGAAAATATCTCCGCCCTGAGCTTTGAGCCTCCAAGCGTCGACATGTATGAGAAGCCCCTCACGCCCTCCTGAAAACTGCACCTTCACTTCTCTGGCCAGGGTAAAAGTAGGAGAAATTATAGGGCGCTCCGCCCTTAACCCTTCGCCTAGCCCTTGGGTGAAAGTCGTTTTTCCGGCACCCAAGGGCCCGCGCAAGATCAGCAGGTCGCCTGGAGAGAGAAATGGAGCCAGGAGGGTTCCAAGCTTCTTTGTCTCCCTGGCATTGCAGGTAGCCACCTTCACCTCTTCTTCTGGCATCTCGCCCCCTCGCAGACTCCCATGAGCATCTCATAGATGAGGCTCACCCCTTCTTGCGGAGAAGAGGAAGTGAGGGCGAGATTGGCCCGGGAAAGAAGGGAGAAAGACCTGGCCCACACATCCTGCGGGAGCGCGTTCTCCCCTTTGAGGCACTGTTCCCTCAGTTTGTAGTCTAAGGCGCCTATGACGGCTATGGGAGATTCTCCTCCCGATAAGACCGCCTCGAGGTCGCCAAGAGAGGTTCTGTCACCTTCCAAGGCCTTCTTGGCCGCATCGAAAGCAGTGAGTTTGGGGGGAAGACCGGTGACGGCGAAAACATCCCGCTCTGTGATAGGGCCGTGGGCATCCGACAAGAGCTGGAGGCAAAAGCCCACTATAAGCGAACAGTCCTCCACGCTCCTCTCCAAGAGGGTGGCAGCCTTGGGATCTATTGCTCCGCCCTCGCGTTCAAAAAGCTTTTTAATCATCTCCCTGCGGGAAAGATAGTTGTCAGGCTGGGGATAGCGGGCAATCTCGCAGCCTGAAGCCTCCAGTTCCTTGGCGGCCCGGGTCCTCAAGAACTTGGAATCGGCTGTAGCAAGGCAGATGACATTTG
Organism: Aeriscardovia sp.; assembly: GCA_017632535.1. Classification (GTDB taxonomy): domain Bacteria; phylum Actinomycetota; class Actinomycetes; order Actinomycetales; family Bifidobacteriaceae; genus RGIG1476. Next base: position 3,419 of record JAGBRC010000005.1, read on the forward strand.
AATTTGACTTTAAAAATTCGCGCAGGATCTTCGAAAAGTCAAACTTTACATCCTGAAGATTCTTGAGGATGACGAGCTTGGATGAGGAAAAAAGGCCCATCCCGAGGGCCTCTTGGAGCTGGATGGGGGAAGAGAGCTCCGAGAGCTCTACCACTTCTCGCCCCTCTCCTTCCAGCTCCTTTTTGAACTTCCGCATAAAGTGGGACGCCAGGGCTTCCTGCCCGGCAAAGAGGATCATTTTCCCCTTTTTGGGTTCCGGAAACTCGTAGCCGAACTTATTACTCATGCTCCCAGTATTTTTCCTGTTCCGGCTGCTCAAAGTGAATGGCCTGGTTTGCTTCCTTAACAAATTCCTCGTTCACACGGAACTTTGCATCATCTATCTGCTTTACAGGGATCACCCATCCGCCGCGGGTCTCATAAACTTCGTCTGCCTCTTTGAGGCGCTCCATGGAGAGCTTTTCATAGCGGGTCTCCATTCCCAGCCTTTTGGCATAGGCGAAAAGCTCCCTCTGGCTGGTGCTCCAGACTATCCCTATGGAGGGATCGGGCGTGACCCAGACAGATCCGTACCTCGCTACGATGGCGGCGTGGGTGCATTCCAGCGCATACTTGTCGGTAGTTTGGAAGATCACGTCGTCTACTCCCCTGCGGGCCGCCTCCCTCTCTGCAGACATGTTCACAAGGTAGCTCATGCTCTTTATTCCCAGAAGCAGGTAGGGATAAAGCTTGGCCGCATCGCTCAGGCGGCCGGAAGAAATGGCGGACAAAGAGAGAGGCTTTGTGGAGTGCTCCGTTCCCTCTCCGTCGATATACATCCACACGCTCGGAACCCCGGGGTGGTGTTCTTTCCCGATTCCCGTCTTGGGGTCAAAGCCCCTGGAAATGAAGATTCGCAGCATCGGGTCGTGGCTCTTGCCTTTAAACCTCGCTATCATATCCCAACAAGCTTCCCTGAAGGCATCAATTTTGGCCAAAGGAAGCTCCAGGGTCCTAGTGTGGGACACCAGCCTTTCCAAGTGGAGATCCAGCGAGACGGGGATCTTCCCGTCTATCACGCTTATGGCCTCAAAAAATCCGTCTCCTCTGGAAAAGCCCAGATCGAAACAGCTGACCTGGAAGAGGTTGGGGTCTGCGTAGATAAGATGGCTCTCGGAAGTGAGGCCTCCTTTGGGGGCATCGATATCAAAAAGCTCTCCGGCCACCCCTCTGGCAAGCACTATAGAAGCCATTACTTCTCCTTTCTTCCACTCTGGCTCACGAGTGAAACAATCTTTGGCGGCCTGCAGACCACTTTGGCCGGGGTTTCTCCTCCAAGCCACTGCATTACCGCCTCTTGGGCGAGGGCGAGACGCGTAAGCTCTTCTTTCCCGATGGAAGCGGGGACCTGCAACCTGCACCTCACTTTCCCGTCTACCTGCACCACGGCCGTAACTTCTTCCTCCTGTTGCTCCCCGGCTTCGGGCCAGGGGGCAAAGGAAAGGGAAGAAGTGTGGCCAAGCTTTTCCCACAGCTCTTCACAGATGTGTGGAGCTATGGGAAAAAGCATTTTAACCACAGCTTCAGCCGCCGGGCGCGGAGTGGAGGGAAGGGAAGTCAAGTGGTTGTTTAAGACTATGAGCTTGGCTATGGCGGTGTTGGGCCTCATTTCCTCCATATCGGTCGTGACGCCCTCTATCGTCTTATTTAACAACTTGGAAGTCTTCGCGTCCATCTCTTGCGAAACTTCCGCCTCCCCCGTCTCTTCATTTACCACGTTCCTCCAGAGCCTTTGAAGGAAACGCTGCGATCCCGACACATCTTTTAAGTTCCAGGGCCTAGATTCTGACAGGGGGCCCATGCTCATCTCATAGACCCGGAAAGTGTCCGCCCCGTAGGCCTCATACATCTCGTCCGGGGTAACCATGTTTTTCAGGGATTTGCCCATCTTTCCAAATTCCCTGTTCACCCTCTCGCCCTCAAAGTAGAAGACTTCTTTTCCATCTTCGAAGCGCGATTCCACTTGGGCGGCCGGGACATACTGGCCGCGGCTGTCGGTGTAGGCGTAGGCCTGCACATATCCCTGGTTGAAAAGCTTGAAGAAAGGCTCCCTGGAAGAAAGGTACCCCAAGTCGTAGAGGACTTTGTGCCAGAACCTGGCGTACAGCAGGTGCAGCACCGCGTGCTCTACTCCCCCCACATACAGGTCTACGCCTCCCAGGGCCCCTGAAGAAGAATTGTGGAAGGCCGATAGGAAGTAATGGTCTTCTTTGGGGTTCACAAAGTGTTCGTCGTCTTTGGGGGAAAGGTAGCGCAGGTAATACCAGCAGCTTCCAGCCCAGTTGGGCATGGTGTTGGTCTCGCGCCTATACTTTTTGACCCCGTCTCCAAGGTCGAGCTCAACTTCCACCCAGTCGCGGCTGCGGGCGAGGGGGGTTTGGGGGAGAGAAGAAGAATCTTCCGGATCGAAGCTTTCAGGCCTGTAGTCGGGAAGCGAAGGCAGGCGCACCGGAAGGGCGCTTTCGGGCAAAAGGTGCTCTACCCCGTCTTCAGAATAGACTATGGGGAATGGCTCCCCCCAGTAGCGCTGGCGGGAAAAGAGCCAGTCGCGCAGGCGGTACCTCTGCTGCCTTTTTCCCAGCCCTTCGCTTTCAGCCCAAGTTGCGGCCTCTTCATCCGAAGGAAGGCTTTCGGGATCTGGGGCCAAATCTATCGAGTGGGCGCGAGCGAATTTTGCGTCCTCTTCCCCATCGGCTCCTAGATGGGGCTCGGAAATGTAGTCCGAGATAAATACCGGAATCCTTCGCCCCCCAACTTCGGCAAAGAGGCCTGAAAATACCCCTTCGAGGCTGTGGGCCAGAGGATAGGGGTGGGAGTCCTTGAAGGAGCCGAAAAGCGCCTTAGGCGAAGGGGCCCCCTCCTTCCATTCTTCTTTGCACCCCTCGGGCCAGGCTTCGGGAAGAGAGGGGGCCTGGGCGGAAGGGATGACCGCAAAAGAGGGGTGCAAGAGCAGCGAGGGGGAGGGGAGGAAGACTTGCCAGCTTCCGCCAGGGCACGTTATGGAGGCCTCCACCCCCTCGCACTTTCCTATCCAGTTTCGCTGCATAGCCTTCACAGTATCCGGCCAGTCGAGCCCGTCCAAATCTTCCAAGAGGCGGTCGGCATAAGCTGTGATCCTCATGGACCACTGCCTGAGCCTCTTTCGGTAGACGGGGAAGTTCCCTCTTTCGCTCTTCCCTTCCCGGGTCACTTCCTCGTTTGCCAGAACCGTTCCAAGGCCCGGGCACCAGTTCACAAAGGAATCGGAGATGTATGCGAGGCGGAAAGAATTCAAAACCTCGCTCTTCTCCTTTGGGCTCATTTGCGCCCAGGGCTTTTTCGACTGTCGTTTTCCGCTTTCAAATTGGCGCTCTAAATCCTCTATCGGACGGGCGCACCCCTTTCCCCCGTCAGGCCGCAAAAATTCGGGATCGTACCAAGAAGAGTAGAGCCTGGAAAAGATCCACTGCGTCCACTTCATGTACTCAGGATCGGTAGTGGCAAAGCTCCTGCGGGGATCGAAACTCAGCCCCAGCCTCGAAAGCTGCCGGCGCATATTGGCTATATTTTCTTCCGTAGTTTTGCGGGGATGCTGGCCGGTAGCTATGGCAAACTGCTCTGCCGGGAGCCCGAAGGCGTCAAAGCCCAGCGCATGGAGTACGTTGTATCCCTGCATCCTTTTGAAGCGCGAGACAAAGTCGGTGGCTATGTACCCCAGAGGGTGCCCCACGTGCAGGCCCTTTCCGGAAGGGAAGGGGAACATGTCCAAGACGGTATAGGGCTTTCTTCCATCGGCATGCCGCCCCTGGCCGTCCGTCAATGGGCCTTCCACGTTGGCCGCAAAGAAGCATCCCTCTTCGGCCCACTTTTTTTGCCACTTTAGCTCTATTTTTTCGGCCAAAGCCGGGGTATATCTCCAAGAGGGAGCTTCAATCATTCTTTCCCGTCCCTTCATTTGCCGTCTCCTGGCTGTCTTGGGCGGAAAGGGAGGAAGGCATATTGTAGGAAGTCACTTCGTACCCGCTTTGCCCCACAGTGGCCTTCAAATCCCGTTCCCAGACGCCGGACGACATCATCAGCTTTATATCTTTATTCATTTGGTACACGAGGCCCGGCGAATTCTTCTTGACTGCTATCCCCATGTATTCGGAGGCGAACCTGGGCCCTACGATTTTGAGGTAGCCGTCTCCTTTGAATTTGTTCAGGGTGCTTAGCATTACCCCGCCCGCGCTCACGGCCTGCACGCTCCCATCGATGAGCTCGGTTACGCACTGGGGCGCCGAAGGCAGGGCGTGGATAGTGACCGAGGAGCCCAAAGCGCTTTGCAGAACCTGCTCTGCGGGGGACCCATCCGTCACGCATACGCTCTTTCCCGCCAAATCAGATATCGATGTAATGGAGCTGTCCTTGGCGCTTACAAGCAGCCTCTGCCCCTGCACAAGGTAAGGCCCGGCAAAATCTACTTGTTGCTTGTTTTGGGCTGTTATAGGGTAGTCGCCTATGATCATGCCGACCACCCCGTCGTTTAAGTCTTGGACCCTTTGGCTGGGAGGAATCTGCTTCCAAATTATCTGCTTATAGGAATATCCCAGCTTTTGGGCCACGTATTCGACCACATCGACGTCAAATCCCGAATATCTGCTCCCTTCCTGCAGGCTCAAATACGGCAGATCGGTGGAAATTCCGATTGTAATCGTGGGCCCGGTGGATTCTGCCGCGTCCTGAGAGCCGTTTCCGCAGGCCGCCAAAAGGCACATAGCGCACATCAAGGCTATTGCAATTGCAACTTTTGCCATTCTAGCGACTCTCATTTATCCTCCACCGCCGTGCGATTTTTACAATTAGATTCTACCTTTTGGAGTTCTGGGGGCCGCAGGGCATAAAAAAGTGGAGCTAGCCGGATTCGAACCGGCGACCCTCTCCATGCCATGGAGATGCGCTACCAGCTGCGCTATAGCCCCAACTGAGAAGCTTAAAACTTCCAAGGACAAGTATACAGCGGAATTTCAGAAATTCAATTCTTGGGTCCCGAGGAGGTCGAATCGGGAGAGGATGCCTTCCCGACTAGAGCCGAATTTGATGGATTTTGGGCTGCCTCTGTTTTCTTGCCTTTTTCCTCCTTCTGGGACTGCGATCCCCCGTAGGAAGAAGAAGAAGAAGAAGAAGCCTGCTGGGGCTGTGGCGTAGCTGTATCTTTTGCAGCGGGGTAAGAGGAGGAAGGCTGGGCAGGGGCAGACTGCGCCGAAGCGGAGTCGGGCTTTTGGTCCAAGGAGGCGGACGGCCCCGAAGAGGCCTCTTGCCCGGCAGCCTGCCCCTGGGAAGAAGTGGCGGGAGCGGAAGTGGACCCTTCTGACGGCACTTCCTTTTGGGAAGTCGAATCTTTTTTCTCTTCCAGCTGCCCGGTGAGCTTTTCGGTGTCGCTCTTTATTGACTGCGATTTATTGACAGCATCCCTCCAGAAGATATCCGTTCCCTTGCCACCCGTCACAAAAAGTATCACCGCACACACCACGATCAGGGTGGCAAATGAGGAAGCTACGGCCACGGCCAGAACTTTCTTGCGGGGTTTCCTCCTCTCTTTTTTGAAAGACCTGACCTGCTGGGGGCGATTGGGGACTACGGCAGAAGAGCCCGACACAGTCCTGCGGGGCTGACGGTAAGGGGAAGGGGGAGAAGAGGAATAGGGCGAAAAGGACCGCGGGAGCGGATAAGGGGAATCTTGGTCAAGATAGATGGGGGCTTTTGGAGGCTCTTCTTCCGCCGCAGGGCGGGACGCCGCATGCCTTTTTCGCTTTTTTACTTCCTTTTGTTCCTCGTCTTCCTCCTCGTCATTTTCATCTGTGCCCTTTTTCCCTTTGAGCCTCCTTGAAGATTCATCTATTACGTTTTTGTAAAGCTGGCTTGAAAAGGTGGAAATGACGGAGGCTACAAGGGCTCCGATAATGGAGCCGGCCAGTCCAATCTTAGCTGTAAGAAAAAAAACGGTTACTGCTGACAGCCCAGATGCGGCGATCTGGGCAAAAGAAATATTTTTAAAGAAATTCCTCCAGCGGCCTTTGCCGCCGGACTTATTCTTCTTTGCCGTTCTCTCCTCCCGCGTCCCAGTCGCACTTGTAAGCTATGCACGGCCCTTCGTTGAAGGACTTCATCGCCCACCTGGCCCCGTCCCTTTCAAAGCGGGACCAAAAGGCGTTGTCCATGTCAAGAAGGTCGGGCCCCTCGAAGAAGCTCAGATTCTTTCCTTTGGAAAAGAGGAAGCGTATGCAGTCGTTGATGCAGGTGCCGTGCGAAAAGATGAAGAGCTTGTCGTAATTTGGGGTATTAGCCCATTCGAGCACGGCTTCGCCCGTTCTTTGTGCCACCTGCTCATGGGGTTCCACGCCGTACTTGAGCTCGGTGCCCAACCCCTGGATCCAGCCCGCCATGTCTTCGGGGTACTTTTCTTCCAGCTCAGAGCGCAGCCTCCCCTCCCACTGCCCAAATTTCCTCTCTATAAGCCTTGGGTCCGTTTCTACCTTCAGCCCCAAGGGGTCTGCGAAGATGTGGGCGGTGCGACAGGAGCGCAGCATGCCGGAGCACACCACCAAAGACCTTGCATCCGGCTTATACCTTTCGGTCAAAGCCTTGGCGGTCTGCTGGGCCTGCCAAATTCCCACCTCGTTCAAGGGAGGATTGCCCTGTATGCGCCCTGTCACATTCCAGTCCGTTTGACCATGCCTAATTAAAAAAATAGTGTCAATCAAAGCCCAATCTCCTTGCATTCTGGGAACCGGCCCTTTGCAGCATGCGGGCCGAACGCCTTCCTATATTCTATTATTTACCCTCCGGAAAGGCTTTGCGCCCAGCCCAGTCTCTTTGCAGGTCTGAAAGCTGCAGGCGATCGTTTACTCCCCTGAGCATCAAGGGATCGGCGCATGTGAAAGAGGCTACCTTCCCGCTTTCCCGGCAAAGCATGAGAAGGTCGGTAAGGTAAACCTCCCCTTGGGCGTTCTGCCTTCCCGAACGGCCCTTGGCTTTGTTAAGCGCCCCAGCCTGGAAAGCGTAAACGGAGGTATTGACGAGCCTCACCTCCCTCTCCTCGGCAGAGGCGTCTTTTTCTTCCACTAGCTTTTCAACTTCTCCTTCCGGAGAGAGGATTATCCTCCCGTACCCGAATGGATTTTCCACTTCGGCGCTCAAAACCGTTGCCGCCGCTCCGGACTTTCTATGGGCCGAAAGGAGGGAGGAGAGAATGGAGGAAGAAAGGAGGGGAATGTCGGACGCCATGGCCAGTACGGTGGAATCGGGAGCGAGATCTGCTTTCAGGGCGTCCAAAGCGCACTCCATGGCCCTTCCGGTTCCGGGCACCTCGTCTTGAAGTGCGAAAACGCAGGAGGGGAGAACCCTGCTCGCCTCCCTTTCCACCTTTTCCCTTTCGTGGCGCACTACTACGCACACTTTTTCCGGCCCCACTCCCTCTGCAGCTTTGAGAACCCTTTCCAAAAAGGTTCTGCCCTCGAATTTGACGAGGGGTTTGGGTACAAGGGACGCCATTCTGCTGCCTTTTCCCGCAGCGAGTACTACGCAGGCTAACTCCACACTGCCTCCAGATCCGATTTATTGAAGGATACTAGAGGGAAGTTAAAGCGGGCGCAAAAAGGCATAAAAAATGGGCCGAAGCCCTGAAAGTTCCCCCATCTGGATTCGAACCAAAACTAAGGGTTCCAAAGACCCGTGTGCTGCCATTACACCATGGGGGAGTACCACACAATTATAAAATCAAACCGTCTAAAAATAAACTTAGATTCAGGCCCCGTCTTCAAAAATGCCGGCCACGCTGGAATGCTCGAACACGGCCTTTATGGCTTTGGCCAAAACCGGAGCGATAGAAAGGACGGTGAGGTTTTTAAACCTCTTTTCTTCCGGCACAGGCACGGTATTTGTCACTACAACTTCCCTCGCTCCGCAGGAAGCCAGATCTTTGCTGGCGTTTCCATTGAGAAGCGCGTGGGTCGCAACTATTGTGACGCTTTTGGCTCCGGCGGCCTGCAGCGCGCGTGTGGCGCCTATGATAGTGCCGCCAGTGTCGATGATGTCGTCTACTATCACGCAGTCTCTTCCTGCCACTTCTCCCACCACCTCTTTGGAAGCCGTGACGTTGGGGCGGGTGATGTCGCGGGTCTTATGCAGGAAGACCAGAGGGACTCCCCCAAGGCGGTTTGACCACTGCTCGGAGACTTTGATCCTGCCGGCGTCCGGGGAAACTATGGCCAGGTTGCACCCCTTCATGCTCTCTTTTATGTAGGCCACGAGGGTAGGCATGGCCTGCAGGTGATCTACAGGCCCATTGAAAAAGCCCTGTATCTGGGCTGTGTGCAGATCTACAGACATCACCCTGTCCACTCCGGCGGCGGTTAGGATGTCCATGAGGAGCTTGCAGCTTATCGGCTCGCGGCCGAGGTGCTTTTTATCCTGCCTGGAATAGCCCAGGAACGGAATTACGGCCGTAATTGAGTTTACCGATGCCCTCTTTAGGGCGTCTATCATAATTAGCTGTTCCATGATCCACTTGTTTATAGGCTGGCAGTGGGTCTGGAAGACAAAAGCGTCTGTTCCCCGCACCGACTGGGTGTAGCGGCAGTAGATTTCCCCGTTAGCAAAGTCGTAAAGGGTAGTTTTAAGGACGTCTATCCCAAGGTGGGATGCGATGTCTCTGGCCAGATCGGGGTATGATCTTCCCGACACCAGCACGAGCTTGCGCGCAGCATTGGAAGAAAGCATCTCGTAGGGCGTATCACAATCTTGTGTCACAAAACGAAATTAATTAACTCTGTGGACAAATCCCCCGCCATATAGGCCGCGGGAGAGTATGAAACTGCACACCAGGGGGGAAGTGAGGTAGTCTATGGGCTCCCCTCTGCCCACCCTTCTCCTAATCTCGGTAGAAGAGATGGCCAGGGATGGGACGGGAAGCAAAATCGCCCTCCCTTTCAGCTTTTCGGGAAGCTTCGGGCTGTAGCCGGGCCTGCTGGCCCCCACAAATTTCGCCATATTCAGGAGCTTTTGCCAGTTTTTCCATTTTTCCATTCCGGCAAGGGCATCCATCCCGGTTATAAAGAAAAGTTCGCAGGGTCCAAAGAGGGAAGAAATGTCGGAGACGGTGTCGAAGGCAAAAGTGGGGCCGCCCCGCTCTATATCCGCCTTCGAGACCGAAAACCTCGGATCTTTTGCCACGGCCATGGCGGCCATGGCGCACCGATCTTCTGCACAGGCCTGAGGGCGCTTTCCGAGGGAAAAGTTTGTGGGTACAAACACCACCCTGTTTAAGCCGAGCTCCCAAGCCGCCTGCGAGGCGGCAGCCAGATGCCCGTAATGAATGGGGTCAAAGCTCCCCCCCATGATTCCAATTTTTTCAGTCACTTTTCCCCTTCGGCCGCCCAGGCCGCTTTCTCGTCCAAAAATGAGGCCGGAGTAAAGGTTGGATCGCAAAGCGCCCTTATAGCGGAAGCGAAATCGGCCACTTGCACAAGCTCGTCTGCCATGAGTGGGGCGTCCGCTTCCCTCTCGGCGTGCCTGAAAGAAGAGACGTGCCTCTCCATGGAGGCGAACATTTCCTTTTCCTTCTTCAGCATTTCCAGCGAAGGGGGAAGGCATTTGTCCCTTTTGGGCCAGGGGGAGATGATTCTAGAGCAGAACCGCAACACGGGTTCAAAATTCGGGTTCATATTCCCTTTCTCGGCCCATATTAGAAAGACGTAGCGCAGCTGGCTGAGCCTCCAGCAGGCGGCCAGAAGCAGGTCGAAACAGTCCCCGGGGCACTGGGGAAGGCTGGGGGATTTTGAAGAAGATCTGGCGTCCCTTTTCACCTTCCCCCCTCTCCTTCCTTCCATCCCAAAGCGGGCAGGCGGAATTTAGAGGCGAGATGCTGGGCAAAAGAAGAATAGCTGCCAGCCATGGCTATAAATTGGAAAGAGTGGCGCACGCGGATCGTGGGGGCAGATTTCGCCGAAAGAGACCTGCGCCCGTCGAAAATGAGGCAGGCCGGCGATGGGGAGTCGGGGAGAAGCTCAACTTCGATTTCGCTGTCTTTTCCCACTATCAAAGGGCTGGGCATCAAAACCGCCGCCGCTACCGGCACTACTTCCAGCGCCTTTACTGCGGGCCAAATTACAGATCCGCCTGCGCTCAGGGCGTAGGCGGTAGATCCGGTGGGAGTGGCGATCACGAGGCCGTTGGCGTCGAAAGCGGCCATTTGCGCCCCATCCACAGAGATTCCCAAAGAGATCATCCTGGAATTTGAAGATCTCTCTATGGCCATCTCGTTTAAAGCCCACCCTTTGACTTTTTCCCTCCCCATCTCTACCGAGGCTTCCAAAAGGAAGTGCTTGGAAAGGGGGTAGTTTCCGTCAAAGATCTCATCGGCAATCTGGGCCAGCTTTGTTCCAGGCTGGGTCAGGAATCCGAGGTGGCCCATATTGATCCCGAAAAGGGGGACGCCTGTCCCTTTGACTCTCTCGCAGGCGGCCAGCACTGTCCCGTCTCCCCCCATGGCCACTGCCAGCTCGGTTTTGGGGTTCAAAGGCTTGACCGGCTCTCCCAGCGGGTGGTGGGGGGCCGCAGGCTCCAAGCTGACTTTAAATCCTTTGGAGAGCAGGGAGCAGAACCTCAACACCGCCCGGGAGCGGATGATGGAAGATCGGGAGATCACGGTTATCTGGCGCATGCTACCAATTTTACCTGTGAGCCCAAATGAGGAACTCCTCGTTTCCCCTTTCTCCCCGAATAGGGGAAGACATGCGGCCAACGACGCTAAACCCGGCCTCCCGGGCAGCTAAAGAGGCCTTCCGCAGGCAATCCAGGCGCCTGCCTTCATCTTTTACCACCCCTCCTTTTCCCAAGCCCCCTTTTCCGACTTCAAACTCCGGCTTTACGAGGGCCACACAGTCTTTCACGCTCTCTATTTGCGAAATCTTGGGAAAGGCCAAAGACAGGGAGATAAATGAGAGGTCCGCCGAAGCGAAGGAAGGGGGAAAAGGGAGGGAAGAGGGATCTAGAAATCTTATGTTCACGCCTTCCGCGTTTTTTACCCGCGGATCTTTTGCGAGGACGGGGGAAAGCTGCCCCCAACCCACGTCCAGCGCTATAACGGCTCGGGCCCCGCGGGCTAAAAGTACCTGGGTGAAGCCTCCAGTGCTGGCCCCTATGTCTATGCAAAGCCTCCCGGAAACTTCGAGGCCGAGGGGGGAAAATTCGTCCAAGGCGGCTTTAAGTTTTAAAGCACCCCTGGAGACGAACGTCTCCCCGGCCTCAACCTCCACCTTTTCTCCCGCATCCAAGGAGATTGAGGGCTTCAAGACGGTCTTCCCTGCGACTTTGACCTTTCCCTCCAAGATCAGCTCTTTGCCCTTGGTGCGCGAGATTTTCTCCCTTTGGGCGAGGAACACGTCCAGCCTCAAACTGCCTCCTAACTCAGAAGGTCCGCTATCACCCTCTCGTCTAACGTTTCAAGGTCGAAGTCTAAAAGGCCATCCTCTTCTTCCTCGTCCCTTTCGGGAAAGACCTTGTCTTCCATTTCTTCTATTTCCCCTTCCAAAGCTTGCGCTTCCTTTTCGCGCCCGCAAGAAGAGAGGAAGTTCTGTTCGGCTTCCATGGCCCGCAGCCTGTAGGTTAGAGGCAGCCCCTTTATGCCTTCCATGGTCTTTACTATCTTTACTGCCCTCTGGAAGTCTCCCAGGTCGGCGTAGGCCCCGGCCATGACCATCATCATTTCCAGCTTCGCCTCTGATCCGGCTTCCCGGCTCTCCGCTTTTATGAGATCTATCGCCTTTTGGGGCTCTCCTAGGCCCCTGTAACAGTCGGCTATGAAGGGTATCCAGTCGCTTTCGCCGTTGAGGCGCCGGACTGTCAAGAACTCCTTCAGGGCCGTCTTGTAGTCCTGGGACCTATAGGCCATGAGCGCCAGGCACTCCCGGGCTATATCGATTCGGGAGGCGTTGGAAGCCGCCCATTTGGCGTGGGCCAGGGCGAGGGGCAGATCCTCCCCTTCCAGTTCATAGGCCGCGAGGATGTGGAGGCCCACATTTTCGGCGTGCTCCCGGCTAAGGGATCTCAAGGCGTCTTTGTCGGATGCGGAAAGCATGTCCCAAGACAGTCCTTTTGGAAGCGCCGGCTCTTCGGGCCGCAGCCTGTCGTAGGGATTTTGAGAGGGGTACTTGATCCTGTCAACGGCCTTATTTTTACCGTTCGAACCCTGGGGACGGAAGGGCTTTCCCTTCCCGCGCAAGGACCCATCATGGGCGCGGGGCCCTTGGGCGCCCTTGCCTCTGGGCTTGCAGCCCTTTCCCTTTCCTCCTCTAAAGGTAGGTTTTGCTCCCCTCTTGGGCCCGCTCTTTTTCTCTTCTTCCATTTACCCTCCTTGCCTGCCTCAGATCCGCAGCCCGCTTCCCGAGCCCGCCCCCAGCTTCTGAGTGATCCAGCCGATGATCTGCTGATCGGTTATCCCGAAGAAGAAGAGGACGATGTCTAGGACTATGTAGAGGCAGGAGATGACTATAGCGGCTATAGCAAGCCCCTTGCCGCGGGTGTGGAGCTGCTTTATGCGGATGAGGGAGAAAATGCCCAGCGGAAGTCCGACCAACCAGATGCCCAAAAGCGAGGCTACAAAGGCTAGCACGGCGAAGCCGTCCATTTTCCCGTAGTAGGGGTTCTGTCTGGGATCTGAGGTATTTATATTCTCTTGCTTGCCGGCATAGGGGTTTTGAGCCTGGGGGGCGCCGTAGCCGTACCCGCCGAACGGCCCCTGCTGCTGGCCTTGGTAGGGCTGGCCATAAGGCGGGGCCTGGGGAGGCTGCTGTCCATAGTAGGGGTTTTGCCCCTGCTGGCCGTACTGCGGGGGAATGTTTTGCGAGGGATTTTGGAAATTCTGGGGACCCTGCTGGCCCTGGGGGCGGCCCGCTGCCCCCTGCGCTCCGTAAGCGTCAGAGAAGGGATTGTCACCCCCTTCCGCGGGCCTTGCCTCTTCTTTTGGGGCTTGAGAAGAGCTGTCAGGGGCGCCGAAGATGTAGGGGTTGTAGCCCGGGTACTGAGACAGCATCTGCCCGTAGAGGGGCTTATCGGTCCCCGGGATATCCGGATCGGGATCTAGGCCGGAAGCGTCGTAGTCTATCTCGGCGGCTTTTTCTTCTTTGGCCTCTTGCTGCAGCTTTTCTTCCTTTTCTTGCTTTTCCTCTTCAGGATTTGGTCTCTCAGGCGCGCCCTGGGGCGCCGGCTGAGGCTGGGGCGAAGCGGGGGCCGCCTCTTGCGACGGCGGGGCGACTGGCCCTTTGGATTCTTCGCGGTTTTCTTCGTTTTGCTCGTTCATTTTTCTGCCTAACAATTCCCTTTCAGGCGCGCTCCTGCGGCCTGGGCAATGGAAATTATGCTATCACGTATCTTTGTAATCTCTTGCGGATCTAAAGTCTTTTTCTCAGATCTGAAAGATACCGAGAAGGTGAGGGAAGGGGCCTCGCCTTCGGATCTGTAAACGTCGAAAAGCTCCAGGTCTTCCAAAAGCTCTCCGGCTCCGGCGCGTATGAAGCCTTCCAAATCCCTGCAGCTCATGCCCGGGGCAGGTTCGAATGAGAAATCCTGCTTTACGGAGGGGAAAGGCGAGGGGGAGGAAGCTCGGAAGGGCGCGAGGGGGGCAGAGGAAATCTTGTCCAAGTCAAGCTCCAGAGCGGAAGTATGGTCAAAGAGCCCCAAGTCCTTGCATGCTTTGGGGCTAATTTCGCCCGCGATTCCGCAAAGCTCCCCCTCCAAGTACACCCCGCAGCTTCTTCCCGGATGGAACACCTGCGGGTTGAAGCCCAAGGCAGGGTCGGGTCGCCCTTGGCGGATCTCAAACTTAACTCCTAGCCTGGCTTCGATCCTATTTAACGCCTCCAGAGAATCTCTGTAGTCCAAAAGATCCCTCTCTTTTTGCCAGTTGTTTTCAAAGCCCTTTCCAGAAAACACTGCGGCCGCATGGAAGGGCTGGTAAGGCAAGGAGAGCTCTATAGCGGCCAGCCTCTCGTCGCTCAGCTTCTCTCCCCGGGGGACGGATTCAGATACCCACGCCCCGCCTTTGGAAAGGAACACCCTCCCGGTTTCAAAGACTTTGACGCCTTCGATTCCGCGACGGACGTTGGAAGCGGCGGTAAACAGGAGGGTGGAAAGCAGGTCCGTCCTGAGGTACGGCCTCGAATCGTAGAGAGGGTTGGATATTTTCATGAGCTTGAGCTCGGAGGGGCTTTCCGAAAGGAGGGCGAAGTCCTTCTCCCCTACAAACGGATAGCTCATGACTTCGTCCCCTCCAAAATAAGCCAGAGCGTCCTGGACCTTGCGCGCCGCGCGCTGCAAAGATGACGCAGAGGACATGGCGCGGTTTTTAGGCTCGCGGGCCTGGATGAAGCCATACCCTTCCAGCCTTCCCACTTCGGAAGCGATGTCTACAGGGAGGCGCAAATCGTACCTCCAGGAGGGGATGCGCACGGACAGATGCGATCCTTTTTCTTCGACTTCGCACCCGGCGCCTTCCAGCTTTTCTTTCATTGAGGCGACAGAGAGCTTTTCTCCCAAGAGCCTTTGGATCCTTTCAGGATCTACCTCCACTACCCTCTCTTGCCAGTCCCTCTGGAAGGCTGAGGCGCCCTGGACGCTGCAGGAAGGAAGCAGAGACATAGCGCGCCTGAGCGCAGGAGAGGCCGCCAGGCTGTCTACCCCGCGCTCAAAGCGGTAAGAAAAGTCGCTCGCCGCCTTCAAGCCCTGAGAAAGCCTGGAAGCGTAAGAGGGCTGAAGGGTGTAGGAGAAGAATAGGGCGCTTTGGCAGCCCGCCTCGGGCTCCATACCCGAAGCAGACCCCAGCCCGAGAAGGGAAAGGATCTTCTTGTCATTTTTCTGGGAGAGCACAATCTGCCCTCCGCACTCGAGATTCCTTCCAAACATCTCAATCTTTTCCCCTGACGAGGCGCGGCGCACTTCTAGGGGGAAAGAAATCTTGGAAGCGTCCAGGACTTCCACGGGGCACCCGATTTCTAGGGTCGCAAAGGCGGCCGCGGCCCCTGCCGCAGTTTTCGCCATGACGTCCGACATCGCCAGGCGGTGGAAAATTGTGTCTTCAGGATCTTTTGAAAGCCCTTCTCCAGACACTTTGGCTGCAAAGAAGTTGTAGAGCTCACAGAGCTCCGGATCCACTTCGATTTTTTCTTCTCCCGGCTCGGGCAGGGGGGGCAAAGAGGGATCTTGCGCAGGATCTTTGAATGCGCCCCCCTCGGCGCAGGAGTATTCCCTGGCCATTCCCCTGTAGCACAGTGCGTATCCCCTGTTTGGGGTGATTTCAACTTCCAGCTTCCAGCCTTTTATGCCCAAAAGGGGGATGGCGTCCTGCCCCGGACGGATCTTGCCCGCTTCTGCCAGGTCGTTTAGGAGAATTATCCCGTCTTTGCTTGACCCCTCGAGGCCCAGCTCCCTAAAAGAGCAGCACATTCCGTTGGAAGTGTGGCCGTATTTGGGCTGGGGCAATATGGCAAAGTCCGCCGCTAAGACGGCCCCAGGGAGGGCGACCACTACCCAGCTTCCTTCGGCTATATTGGGAGCCCCGCACACTATCTGCTCCACTTTTTCGCCTATGTCGATCCTGCAAAAGTGTATGGCGTGGCCTTTGTGCTCCTCGATCTTGCACTCCAAAACGTGCCCCACGACCAGGGGCCCCAAGATCGCCGGGGAGAGCTTTTCTTCCTCAAAGCCCATGCGGGTGAAAGAGGAGGCGATGCGCTGAGCAGAAGCGGAAGGATCCACTTGCACGTAATCTTTCAACCAGTCCAGATCTATTACACTCATTAGTCCCCCATTGCAAATTGGTGGCTGAAGCGCACGTCGCCTTCCACGAGGTCGTGCATGTCCTTTATGCCGTACTTGAGCATGGCTACCCTCTCAATCCCAATTCCGAAGGCGAATCCGGTATATTTTTCAGGATCCACCCCGGCGCTCTTGAGCACGTTGGGGTGGACCATCCCCGCGCCTGCCAGCTCTACCCACTTTCCGCTCCCCTCTAGGAGCATGTCCATTTCGAAACTGGGCTGGGTGAAGGGAAAGTAGGAGGGGCGAAGGCGCACCTTCCCTCCTCCAAAGAGAGAAGAGACGAGGGCCTTAAGGACGCCTTTAAGGTCCGCTACCGACAGGCCCTCATCGACGGCCAGCCCCTCGCACTGGTGGAACACCGGAGAGTGGAAGGCGTCCAAGGGATCGGATCTGAAGACGCGCCCGATTGAAGCGGTATAGAGGGGGAGGGGGGAGGAAATCATCTCCCTGACCTGGGTAGAGCTGGTCTGGGTCCTGAGGACCAGATTGCAATCCTGGGGCGCCATATAGAAAGTGTCCTGCATTTGGCGGGCGGGGTGGTCAGGAGGGAAATTTAAGGCATCGAAGTTGTACCAGGCATGCTCCACTTCCGGCCCGTCCCCCAAAGACCATCCCAGGGAAGTGAAGAAATGCTCCATTTCGCGCTTTACCAGAGTTATGGGGTGCAAAGATCCCATGGGAAACCTGGTGAAGGGGAGGGTCATGTCAACCGTCTCAGCCCGGAGCCTCCCTCTTTCCTCTTCGGCCTCCACCTCTTCCTTTTTCTTTAAAAATGCCGAATCAAACTCCTTTTTGCACTTTCCAAAAAATTCTCCGGCCTCCTTCCTTTTGTCTTTGTCCAAAGATCCTATGGACTTTGAGGCCAGGGAGAATATCCCCTGCGATCCGAAGTATTTCGAGCGGGCGGCCTCGAGATCTTGGGAAGTTTTAGCCTTACCTATTTCTTCCAGACTTTCTTTCAGGGAAGAAGAGAGTGCGGAGGGGTTGAAAACCGCATTCATAGTTCACCTTTCATTCTTTGGCTCCTGGCCGCGTCGTAAAGCAGGATGGACGCGGCCGAGGAGAGGTTGAGGGACTCCGCCTCCCCGTAAATGGGTATCTTGCACACAGCCTGGCTGGCGCCTATGAGCCGCTCGGGAAGGCCTCGGGCCTCGTTGCCGAACAGCACCACCAAGGGCCCCAACCCGGCCAGGGCCGAGGGGGAATCGTCGATCAACACCTTTTTATCAAAATCCCTGCCGCTTGTAGAGAGGAGGGCGGCACGGGAGCGCAAGGACAAAAGCTGCTCTTCAGAGCAGCGCAGGACGGGGATGTGGAAGATGGAGCCGGCGCTGGCCCGTACGACTTTGGGGTTAAAAGGCGAAGCGCACTCATCTACCAAAAGGACGGCCCTTCCCCCCGCCGCATCGCAGCTGCGGATCACAGTTCCTTCATTTCCAGGATCGCGCACTTGCCACAGTGCGCAAACGACGCAGGGAGAGGAAAAGTCAAGGGAGGAAAAGCCCTGGGAAAGGTCCCAGGTGGGAGCCGAGGCCAAAACCCCCTGGCAGTCTTTGGAAATCTTTTCGAGCGCTTTGGAAGAGGCCGGGTGGAAGTAGGCCCCCTCCCCTTCCTTGAACGCTTCTTCCAAGGGAAGCGAATCGTCAAAGTACACGTCCTTGGCCGCCCCGAACCTTATGGCCTCCCTCACGGCTTGAGGGCCCTCTACAAGAAAGCGGCCGGTCTTTTTCCAGCCGGCCTTCGTGGCGTAAAAGGCGAGCTTGGACGCCCTTTCGGAACCAGCTTCCAGCCTTTCTCCTCTCATCACTTGCCTCCCAAAGCGAAGGTGCCGCAGTAGAAAGCCAAAACTAGGGCGCCGGTCGGGATGGCTGCGCAAATTACGAGCGCTATCCAGTCCCTAAAGGAGGTCCGGCTCACCCTGGCCCAGCTGCGGGGGCGCCCGGATCCGAACCCCCTTGCCTCCATGGCGGTTGAAAGGGACGTAGATCTCCTTATGGAGAGGATCAGAAGGGAGAAGGACTGGGTAAAGAAGCGCACGGCCCGCTTCCTGTCTCCCAATCCCCGGCTCCGCCTAGCCTGCCCTATCTGTAGCCAATCGTCGGAAAGTACCGTAAACAGCCTTATCCCCGCCAGGCCCCCGTAAACAAACCTTTCGGGAAGATGAAGGATCTGGCTGGCGGCGTCGGCTAGATCGGTAGAATCTATGCCTAAAACCAAAAGCACTGCCGGAACCGCGATCGCCAAAACCCTCAAAAACGTGGCGAAGGCCAGATACACCGACTTGTTGGTGATGTGTATCATCCCCCACTCAAAGTAAGTGATGGACCCTCTTTTGCCGTAAATGACTACCGCCAGAAACGTCCAGGGGGCCATGGCTAAAATTGGCCAAGCGTGCTTAAAGGCCTGCTTTAACGAGATGCCGCACCCCTCCATGAAGACGAATTCCAAAATGAGCGCGACCCCGGCCGACAGCGGATCCAGGCTCAAAAATAGGGGAATGGAGAGGAGGAAGGCACAGAGAAAGCGGATGGCCGGGTTTACCTTGGAAAGTATGGGGGAGAGGGCTGAAGGCTTTTTGCCTTCCTTTCTCTCTTCGGGTCCCTTCACTTTTATGTCGCAGTCCCCGCTCGTGCCTATGGTCACCACTTTGTCTGCGAGAAACTCTATGAGTTCTTTGTCATGGGTCACGGCGACGACGGCGACGCCGCTGTCTGCCACCGAGCGCATTAGCATCACGATTTCCAGCCAAGTTGACCTGTCCTGGCCAAAGGTGGGCTCGTCTAGGATCAAAACTTCCGGGGAGGCGGCCAACGAGGAGGCCACAGTGAGCCTCCTCTTCTCTCCGCCCGAGAGAGTGTAAGGGTTGGCCTGGCTGTACCTGTCGAGGTCGAATCTCTTTAGAAGGGAGGAGGCTAGGTAGCGCGCCTCCTCTTTCCCGCTGCCCGTTTCTAGAAACCCCACCATGACTTCTTCCAGCACGGTATTTCTCACAAACTGGTGTTCGGGATTTTGAAAGACGTAGGCAATCCTTTTGCAAAGCTGGCGGCTGCTCCAAGAAAAGGGGCCGCCTTTGAGGCCGGAAGCGAGATCTTGGGAGACTTTGACTTTTCCTGCCACAGGCGCCATAAGCCCCGACACCGTCATGGCCAGAGTGCTCTTTCCAACCCCGTTTTCGCCGGCAAGAATTGTGATCTTCCCGCTTTCAAAGGCGCAGCAGATGCCATCGGCTATGCTCCTTTCGCCGTAGCCTATGGAGAGATCTTGCGCCTCCACCACAACCTCCCCTCTTGCAAACTCCCTCTTTTTTGCAAATTTTACCGAGGGGGCTACGAGGTTTTTTCCGGAACCCTTGTCTACAAGGTTTTGGCTCTCCCCCTCCTTTAGGGCAGCGGGATTTAGGTCCGAAGCGGCCTTGATGCGGATTTGCTCTTCTAGCCTCTTTCTTTGGAGTTTTGAAAGGGCGAACTTGGAAGGGATCCAGATTCCCAAAGAGTCGAAGTCTATTGAAGGATCGGAAAAGATTTCATCCGGGGATCCGTCGGCCGCAATTCTGGCCAGCCCGTCTTCGCCCCGTCCGAGGATTACCACTCGGTCCAGGATGTCTAGCCAGTCGTCGGCGCGGTGTTCGACAAGCACTACTGTTGCCGGATCCTCTTTCAGCACCTCGTGGCAGGCCCGGGACACCTCTTTTGCCCCCTTGGGGTCGAGGTTGGCGGTAGGCTCGTCTAGTAGGAGGACGGATGGCCTCATGGCGATGGCGCCCGCGAGCGCCACCCTCTGTTTTTGGCCTCCCGAGAGGTGGGAGGTGGACCTCGACAGCTCTATTTCCCCCAGTCCCACCCTTTTCAAAGATTCCCGGACGCGCCTCCAGATTTCGCCCCTCTCAATTCCAAGGTTCTCGAGCCCAAAGGCCACGTTGTCCCCCACCCTCTGCAGAACCATCTGCGCCTCGGGATCCTGCATCATGAGGGCGCAGCGCCCCCTGGCCTCCTGGGGGTGGAGGCCTTCTACCAAAAGGTCTCCTTCGGTTACGCCCCCGTCTTCGTCTTCTCTCTGGGAGTCGAGGGTGCCGTAAGCTTCGTTATTGCCCAAGACTCCAGCTATGGCGCAAAGGAGGGTACTTTTGCCAATTCCCGAAGATCCCAAAAGCAGAACCCTTTCCCCCTCCCGGATCTCGAGATTCAGGCCCTTTACCACGTAGTCTTTCCTCAAAGGTCTTCTATAGCCCCACCCTGAGAAGCTGACAGCCGCCGGAACCGTCATTTGATCTTCCTCCGCATAGCCCTGCCTGAAGCGAAGCGGTCCAGGGCTCCGGTCCTGGCAATGGCCCGGTAGAGGTACCAAGATCCCAGCCCCGCGATCAGGACGCCGGAAATAGTGGTGGCCACTGTATAGGAGAGGGCGTAGAGGCCCAAGAAGCTGAAGGCTTGCAGATCTGTCAAAAAGCTCACCATCCTGTAAAGCAGTCCTGAAAAACCTCCGGCCAGCATTGTGATCCAAACGTTCCAATGCCTATAGGCGAAGGCTGCAAACACCGCTTCTGCGCCGAGGCCCTGGACGAGGCCGCTGAGGACCGTCAGCGCCCCTCCGTACACGTTTCCCATCATCCCCTCTATAAGGGAGGCCAAAAGCTGGGCATAGATGGAGCTGCCGGGCTTTCTTACAATGATGGCGGCCAGGGGCCCTGCAAAGAGCCACAGGCCGTCTAAAAGGCTCCCCAATCCGGGAAAAATAGCCTGCAGGCCGTCATGGGGTATGAAATCTGCCATCCAAAATACGAAAGAAGAAGCCACTCCGATAACTGAGCATACGGCTATATCTACGGCTCTCCACTTAAAATTACTTCTGGAACCCAAAGCTTCATCCCCTCGGGCGCAAGAGATGAAAAAGCGCCCAAAGCCCCTCCAATTTCCTGCTGGATGATGGGAGCGCAAAATTAATTTTCCGTTTTATTTAAAGATACCACCTTTAAAAGACGGCTCGGCTTATAAAAAATCCTTCACACGCTCCTTCCGGCCCTGCCTGAAGCGAAGCGGTCCAGGGCTCCGGTCCTGGCAATGGCCCGGTAGAGGTACCAAGATCCCAGCCCCGTCACGAATGCGCTTAGAAGGGTAAAGAGAAGGTAGGAGAGGCCGTAAGCTCCCGAAAGGCTTATTGCCTGAAGGTCGGTAAGGAAGCTCTCCGCCCAGCAGAAAAATCCGGAAAGAAGCGACGCCAGGCACGCCGTCCAAAGGTTCCAGACCTTGTATAGGAAGAGAGCGAAGACGATCTCGGCGCCCAAACCCTCAAAAAAACCTGGAATTATAACGCTGGCGCCCCCATAGATGTTGCCCATGAGGGCTTCTAGTATCGAAGCCAAAAGCTCGCAGAAAAGCGCCGCCCCCGGTTTTCTTACAATTACGGCGCAAAGCGGCGCGGCAAAGAGCCAAAGGCCATTCAAAAGCCCTCCGAGCCCTGGAACTAGGGTCTGGAGGGCGGAAAAAGGGAGGAAATCAGCCGCCCAGAAGACGATCCCGCAGGCCACCCCCAGGCAACTGGCAGTGGAGATGTCGACGACCCGCCACCTCCAGGATCTACCCTTCAAGACGGCCTTCAAATCAGAGCGTGCTCAGCAGCAGCGCCTCGGCCTCCATGTCGCCCTTGAGCTCGGAAAGATCCTGCGATTCGTTGGGCGCGTGGGCATTGGTCAAAGGATCTTCAGGGCCGTCCACCAACACATTGGCCTTGGGGAATTTAGCCTGCAGAATCGGAATCATTGGGATAGATCCGCCCTCCCCCTTGTTTTCGGGGGCGCACCCGAAAACAGCCTGGAAGCACTTTTCGGCCTGGGCCACCACGGGGTTATCGGGATTCATGGCCCAGCCCGTCCCGGTCTCGAGCACTTTCACCTCTATTTGGCAGCCGAAGGGCGGGTTCTTGAGGATGAATTCCTTCAAGGCCGCAGCCGCATCTTCGGCCTTCTGCAGGGGGCTCGTCCTCATGGACAGCCTAAAGGTGCACTCGCTGGCCAACTGGTTGAAAGATTCTTTGACGGGGCGAATATCCATGCCGATGAGGGCGATGGCGGGCTTGGTCCAGAGCCTAGACGCCAGAGATCCGCTCCCGGCCAGCCTGCAGGAGGGAAGGAGTGAGGAATCCTTTCTGAAGTCCTCTTCGCTCAAGTCCTCTTTGAGCCCTCCTATGGGCTCGCCCTGGATGAGACCGGGAACGATGACGTTCCCCTCTTTGTCATAGAAGCTGGACACGATCATAGAAGATAGGGTATTTGCATCCAAAATCGGCCCTCCGAAGGTGCCGGAGTGGACGGGGTGACCCAGGCACTTTACGGTGACGTCCATCGTGACATTTCCGCGCAACGAGGCGGTCAAAGAAGGGATCTTGGCCGACCAGTTGCTGGAATCGGTTATAAACATCACATCCGAATCGAAGTAGTCGGGGTGGGCATTTAAGAAGGGCACAAAGCTCGGAGAGCCCATTTCCTCTTCGCCTTCTATAAAGACTTTCACGTTGCACTTGAGGTTGCCCTTGAGGGCGGTGAGGGCCCCTACGTGTGTCATGATTCCCCCGCCGTCGTCGCTAGATCCCCTCCCGTAAAGGCGGCCGCCTTCGATGACTCCCTTGAAGGGAGGAGTCCTCCAGGAGGATTCGTCCCCCGCAGGCTGGACGTCGTGATGGGCATAGAGGAGGACGGTCTTGTCTGCCCCCACGTCCTTTTGCCCCACAACTTCCCAGGCCCCCGGCTGGCCGTCTTCCTGGACCGCCTGCTCCACTCTGGCGTTGTCTATGCCCGCGTCCCTGAGGCACTGGGCCACAAACTCTGCCGATGCTTTCATCGTAGGCGAACTTATTCCTTCGGCCGAAACGGCCTTCAGAGCAATCTTCTTTTCCAAAATGGAGACAAAGCCGTCCCAGCCAGCATCAACCTTCTCGGAAATCTCCTTGAGGGCTGAGTTTTCTGCACTTTCAGAACTCATCTCATTCACCAGCTTAAAAGTAAATCAAGTCCCGCTTATAGGATACCTTTTTTATGTGAAATGGAATTTGCCGGGCTTCAAGAAGAAGAAAAACGAAGAAGAGGAGGAGGCGCCCTCCGGGCCAAGGTTGCCAGGAACTAAAAAGTCTCAGCCAACTCTCAAGAGGAAAGAGGCACAAAAGCTCTCCTACCTTCCCCTGGTCCCAGACCCCAAGGACCGCAAAGAGAGAAACAAGGTCGAAAGGAAGAGGGCCCGCCTAAAGCAGGACAAAGAGTATGTGGCCATGGAGACAGGGGATGTGGCCAATATGCCCAAGGCCGAGAGGTCTCCCATAAGGACCTTTGCCAGAGACTGGATAGATGCCCGCTACAACTTGGGCGAGTTCTTTATTCCTATAGCTTTGGTCCTCCTGATAGGCTCCATCAGCCTATCTTCCTACTCGTCAGTTCTGGGATTTGTCCTGGCGATGATAATGTATGTCTACATGGTGGCCGTGCTGGTGGATTTGACAGTTCTCTGGATCACCTTGAAACGCAGCCTCATAAAGCATGGAAAGTGGGATGGCAACAGGGCCACTTTGCGCCATGAAAGGCTCCTGACCTACACCATCTCGAGGGCAATCCAAATAAGGCGTTTTAGAGTTCCTAAGCCCGTCGAGAAGCATCGCGGGCACTGGCCGGACTAAACCCCTCCTTGAAGTCCGAAATGGTGAGGGCGAGTCGGGCGGCCAGATCTTTAATTTCCCCTCGATCCATACTTTTTAAGAGTTTTAAGTGCACGACGAGGGAAGTGAAAAGGCCCATTAGCCCTTCGAAAAGCACCCTCTGAACTAGGGAAAAATCGGATATATCCATTCCAAGGCTTTCCAGGAGGCAGTTTTTAAATCCCTCCTGAAAAATTTTTACCAGCTGCATTGCGCTGTTGGGAGAAATGAGGGCGGAGAGCCTCCTCACCTTGACAGAATTTGTCTGGGACAAAGATCTCAAAAAATATATGGCCTGCTCAGTTTCCGCTTCCGCGTTTTCTCCTCGAATCTGGGAAAGGAGAGATAAAAGATCGTCCCACTTTCCCACTTCTTCCTCTACTGCGTTGCGGGCCAGGTCCCCCAAATTCCCGTAATGGTAGTAAAAGTCTCCGCGACTGACCTTGGATTTGAATAGCACGTCTGAAACTGAAATTTGGGCATAGGGCTTTTGCTCCAAAAGCTCCCAAAAGGCATCGCACAACCTTCGGGCGCAGCTTTCCCCTGCTTTTCTCTCCACAAATATAGATTATAAATTTGAACAAAATGTATAATTACTAAGACAACTTGTCTAATTTATACATCGCACACCTTATGAACCGCGCCGCGCGCGCAAATTTAAAATCAGAAATTCCCGTTAGGAGCTCAATTTGACTGAAAAAAAGGAAGAGGAGCCCAAAGAGCCCAAAGCGAAATCCAAATGGCTTTCCCTTGTAGGGTTGGTAGTGGCAATCTCCGCAGTAATTATGGACGGTACCATCATGAACGTGGCCCTGCCCTCCATAATGCAGGTCTTCAATTTGAACGCCTCAAACGGAGAGTGGATAGTCAGCATCTACTCTCTCATCTTCTGCGCCCTTCTCGTCACTTTTGGCAGGATTGCCGACGCTTTGGGCAGAAAAAAGCTGCTCGTGTGGGGCCTTGTAGTTTTCGCCTTGGGAAGCGTCTTGGGGGCTCTGGCAGGAAAGTTTGGAGGGTACCCTGTGCTCATGGGGGCGAGGGTGATTCAAGGGGTAGGTGGAGCCATGATTCTCCCCACCATCTTTTCCACCATGAACGCCATTTATACGGGAGGCATGCGCATTTTTGCATTTGCCCTCTTCGGATCGCTTATGAGCGCGATGTTTGGGGTAGGTCCCTGGCTGGGCGGCCTTTTGGTCACTTACGCCAACTGGCAGTGGGTGTTTTGGATAGAGATACCTCTCGCCGCAGTCAGCGCGGTCTTTGTCATCTTCACTATTCCGGACACCTACGGCGAGAAATTTAAAGGCCTGGATGTGCTCGGCCTGATTTTGTCGATCATAGGCTTTGGGGGCCTCGTGTACGGCCTGATAGAGGGCAAGAGCATGGGCTGGTGGCGCGCCTCTTCGGGATCTCCCTCGTGGGCCGGGCTCTCCCCGGTGCCCTGGACCCTATTTTTAGGCGCCCTCGCCATCGCCCTCTTCCTTTTCTGGCAGGCGCACAGGGTCAAAAAGGGCTCTTCCTACATCATGGACCTTCGGGTCTTTAAAATTCACACTTTCTCTCTGTCTGTAGCGGTGCAAATCGTTTTTAGAACGGGGCTGATAGGCATTCTCTTCATCCTCCCCCAGTTTCTTCAAAACGTCTTGGGGATGAGCGCCCTTCAGGCCGGGGAAATCACTTGCTGCACGGGCTTTGCCTCGCTGATTTCAGGCCTATTGGCCGCCCCCCTGGTAAAGCTCACTTCCACCAAGACCGTGATAGTTTGGGGGATGGCGATTCAGGCGCTGTCCCTGGTAGGCCTCTTTTTCCTCTTCAAGATCTCCCCCTCCCCCGGCGCCTGGGCTCTCAGAGGATGGCTCATAGCCTATGGCTTCGGCCTCGGCCTCACTTCAGCCCAACTTTCCGCCATCCTCATGAGCGGAGTTCCAAACAAGTGGGGAGGGCAGGCCTCCTCCATCCAGTCCACGGCGGTGCAGCTGGCTTCCTCTCTCGGAGTGGGGATCATAGCGTCGATCTTTACCGCGTTCCTTTGGACTGAAATACCGGCCGCCGTAAACAACACCAGCCTCGCGCCCCAGGAAAAGCAGAGCGTCACGACTTCTGTCATCAGCACTCAAGGGGCGTCAATCCCCGAAATTGAAAAAGGGCTTTCAAAGAGGCCGAACGGAGCGCAAGTGGATGGCCAGGTAAAGCGCGGGTTTGAAAACGGAATTGCCGATACAACCTTGGTATCGGCCGGGGTGCTGGCTGCAAGCTTTGTGATGTGCCTGTGGTTCCCGGGCAAAAAGAAACTGAAAGAGGAGAGAAAGGAAGTGCTGGAGGAAGATGCAGTGGAGGAAAAAGAGGGGATTGTGGAAAGGGCCTGAAAAGCTACTGATCTACTCCGCTCCTCCTGCGCATCATCCTGTTGCTGACCTTTATCTTTCCAGGATCGATGTTCCTGGGAATCGCCTGCTGCTTTGTCTGCATAGTGGTGAGCCTGACATTTAGCTCATTTAGCTCCATCTTGGTCAAGACCGCCTTCTTGCGCATTATCGTGCCGCGAAGCTTGCGTATGGGGGTTCTGCCATCGCCCTTTCCTACGAGGATCTTTATGACGGGGATCTTGCTGCCGGGGGCCACTCTGCGCAAGATCGCTTCCTGCTTGTCCATTTCATAGGAGAGGCGCGCCTTGTCGCCCTCTCCCACCAAATACATTCCTGCCCTTCCGGTTCCCCTCCAGAGGGCGTCTCGGGTCTTGCGGTTTATCCACACAGGCTCTTCGGGAAAAGAGAAGTCCCCCTTGGTCATGGTAGAAAATACGGCCGGAGAAGCCCCGAACTGGCCTTCCAGCCTCTTGTATCCGGCCCGATCCGAGATCTGCGTCAGGCATGCCGAGGCCGCAGAAAAGCCCACCATCACGCCGCACAGAATCACAAGTATCCAAATCCAGGCAATGGTGAACCTGACGCCGAAGCATATTGCCAGAGCTATACCTATGGGGACCAAAAAGGCTAAAAGCATCCACCAAGGAAGGGACTTGTTAGTCTTATAGGTGAGCTTGTAAATCTGAATAACCTGCTTTAGAGCGCCTTTTTTCTTCCTTTTGGCCTCTTCTTTTGCCATAATCCAGTCAATCCTTAATGCCGTGGCGGGTGCGCGCGCGAACCTGCGCCTCTATCTCCAAACAAATAAATGCAAATAAATTTTAATCGCACCGCGTCACTTTTCGAGAAGCGCCTCTACAGATCTAGGGCGGTGTCGGCCTCAGCCTTGGCCGCTTCCAGGGCCTCCCCCTCTTTTTTGCCCTTCTTCCTCTTTTTTTCATTGGGAAGGATCCATGAGACGATCCCGCCCCCCAAAAGTATCAGAGAATCCACTCCGAGGGTGTTAGAAATGCCCTCGGTAAATCCGGAATCAATCTTGTTTTTAAATTCCTTTTGGAAGGAGGCGGGGGCGGCCTGGTACTCTTGGCTCCCTTCCAACTCCGGAATTGCGCTCCCGGAGCTGCTTATGACCACGTTGTCGATTTCCTTGGAAAACTGGTCTGGAAGGTGGAGCTGATCCACCTTGGGAGGCAAAGTAGCCCAAAGGAAGTCTACAAAGATTATGCCTATCACGGCTATGGCCAGAGAGGATGCCAGCTGGCTTATGGTGGATTTCACGCTGCTGCCCTGTCCGGCCTTGAGGTCCGGCACGTCCACCATAATCACGCTGGTAAGCTGGGCCGAAGCAAAGCCCAGCCCTATCCCGTAGAGCGCGAGCCAAAGGTAGATAAGTCCCTCTATGGCGCCGTTGCCCGGGCGGATGGTGAAGTAGAACCCCGCCATGCTCCCGGCTTCAAAAAGAAATCCAGTTGAAATCACGACTTTGGCGCTGGTGTGCTTCACAAAGGGAGTGGCAAAACCTCCTGAGAGGAATGCCCCGGACGCCATTACGCATATGACGTATCCAGTCTCTATGGCAGACAGGCGCAAGATGTTTTGTAGGTACAGGGGCAAAAGGAACACCAGCCCGTATTCGCCCACAGCGTTTGCAATGGAGACGATATTCCCAAAAGAGAAGCTGCGGTACTTGAAAAGCTTTACGCTCATAAGGGTGCTTTTTCCGCGATCTTCCAGTATTACCTCAAGTATCACAAAGAGGATGAGGGACACTATCCCGGCCAAGAAGATCCAAGGGATGCGGCTGAGCCCGGCCGCCCAGGGCTTGGTTCCCGCCTTTGGGCCCCACCAGCCGTAGTTTTGTCCCTCGATGAGGCCGTAAACTATGAAGACAAATCCCAAGGTGGAGAGAACAAATCCTCCGAAGTCGAACACCCCTTTTATTCTCTCGCCGCGGCTGTCGGGAACGGCATACCAGACCAAGAGGCCCACGGCGGCGGCAACGATGACATCGAACCAGAACACCCAGCGCCAAGTGGAGTAAGTGGTGAAAAGTCCGCCTATGAGGGGGGCTACGCCCGCGGCCACGGCTATAGACGATCCGTAGGTGGCGAAGGCCACGATCCTGTACTTGCCCTTAAAGATGGTGTTGATAGAAGAGAGGGTTGTGGGAAGGATCATCGCTCCCCCCACGCCCTGGATGAACCTTCCGATGAGCAGCGGGGTCAGGGACGGGGCCAGCGCCGCCACAATGGATCCCGCCAAAAAGACCGCCAGGCCTATCAGCATCATCTTTTTGCGCCCGATGTGGTCTGCAATCCTTCCAAAGGTTATAAGCAGGGAGGCAAAGACCAGTGAGTAAAGGTCTACCACCCATTCGATAGAGGCGAACTCCAAGTGCAGGTCCGTCATCATGGCCGGCATCGATACGTCTACGATCGTAAGATCCATGACAATTATCGACACCGCCATGGCTATCACGAAAAGCACCAGCCACAGGCTCCTGCCGTTTGAGGCCAGGGCCTTTTCCCGCGGCTTCTTCTCGGCTTTCTCCTTCATCAAACACCTTCTTCTATAAATCGGACGGATAAAATGACAGTGTGTCAATCAGTAATTATATAGCACAGGCGTATAAGCCGCGAAGAATTTAACTAAGCCAAAAGTTTCGAAAGGACGCCCCTGAGCCTCTCTATGCACTCCTGAGCGTCTGATCCATTGTAAATTGAGCGTATCGTCTCGTGGCACAGAAGCGACACCGCCCACGCCACAGGGTTTGCAGCCTCCTGCCTCCAAATTTCCTGTGTGACTTTGGCGTTGTCGACAAAGGCCCTGGCGAAAAACTTCATGTAGCCCTTGGCCTCAGTGGAGCCTACAAAGGTTTTGACGGCCTCTATGTACTTTTCGGGATCGCCCGATTCTAACCCCCCCGGATTCGACAGGTGCACTCTGCGTATGATTTCCCGGCACATGTACAGGTACGCGTCTTTGAGATCTGTAAAGTAGACATAAAAGGCGCCGCGCGAAATCCCCGCGTCTTCCACGATCCTGGCCACTGTCGCCTCTTGCAGCGGGTAGGAGCTGAATTCCTTCAAAAGCGCCTTCTCTATCGCCTCCCTCTTGGGGCTCTTTAGGCGAGAAAAAGTGGCGGTAGTCACTTCAGCGCCCGCCAACAGCTTTCATGGAGGTTTCAACTTCCCGCGCGAGGGAAGAAAAGAGGCGCCCGACAGGCGAGAGGGAAAGAGATCCGTCGGGCTCCAGTACAGCCGGCCTCCCCTCTTCGCAGAGCATTGAGATGTCGTAAGAGAGGGGGATTTTGGCCATGAGGGGAACAGGCCTTCCGGTGGCGTCCGACAAAATCTTGGCCGCCCTTTCGCCTCCGCCTTTGCCGAAGGGGAAGGACTCTTCCTCCTCTCCTCCGGCAAAGGACATGTTCTCCACCACCCCTATGATTTTTTCGTTAAATTTGCAGAAGGCTAGGCCGCTCCTGGAGGCGATGAGGGCGGAAGAGATCTGGGGGGTGGTAACCACAAGGCAAGAAGCGGAAGGTATCAACTGAGCGCAGGAAATTGTCATATCTCCCGTCCCCGGCGGAAGGTCGATTATGAGGATGTCCAGATCTCCCCAGAGAGTCTGGTTTATAAATTGCCCAAAAGCCCGGCTGAGCCTTGGGCCCCTCCAGAGCACGGGCTTATTGTCCTGGGAGAACATGCCAATGGAAATGGCCTTCACCCCCCAGGCGGACTGGGGAATTAGCATGGAGTCGACTTGGCGGGGGCGGCCGTTAATTCCGAGCATGGCAGGGACCGAGTAGCCGTAGACGTCGGCATCTATAAGGCCCACTTTGCGCCCTTCGGCGGCGAAGGTGGCGGCCAGGTTCACAGACACCGTCGACTTTCCAACCCCCCCCTTTCCGCTCGCCACCACGAGAGTTGGAATGGAAAACTGCTCCAGGGGGAACTTGTACTCTTCCATGAGCGCGTCAAGCTTGGACTTGTCCATAGGCTGGAGCTTTACAGAGGGAATGACTTTAAAGTCCTGGGATCCTAGAGAAGAGAGCGCCTCGTCTATTTCCCCTTCCAGCTCCAAAGGCAGATCCCCCTCCATGCTCGGCACTTCGATGTCTACTTCCACTTCGAATGTAGTCTCTTTGGAAAGGACAGACTTGCGCCTGCAGGCGGAAATGGAAGCGATCATATCGAGCCGGGAAATCTCGATTCCTAGCTTTGGGGAGATTATCGCCTTTATCTTTTCAAAGGCCTCCCGCTCTATCTTCAACTCATCTTCGTCTGCAGTAGGCTTTAACGCCCTCTGTGCGCCGCCGGAGCCAAGCTTCGGCCTAGTCTTCATCCACTTTCCCAATTGCTACCTCTTCAAAAGTTTCTCAAATTCTGCTTCATCTATGATCTTAACCCCTAAGGCTTCGGCTTTGGCCAGCTTCGATCCAGGATCTTTGCCCGCCAGAAGGTAGTCCGTCTTGGAGCTTACAGAAGAAGAGGCCCTGCCCCCCTCGGCCTCTATCCTTTCTTCCACCTCCCTGCGGGTCATGCTTTCCAAGGTTCCTGTCACGACGAATGTCAGGCCTGAAAGCGGCTTTGGACCCTCCTGGGTGCCTTCCTCCACTTTTCCAAGGCCGGAGGCGATCCAGCTGGAAAAGATCTTCCCTTCAAAGCTTTCCTTGTCCTGGGCAGCCCTAAAGTAGTCGGCCATGGCCTGCGCCGTCTTCTCCCCCACTCCCTTTATGGCTTCAAAATCAGATTCGTCGGCCTGAAAAACATCCTTGGCGTCTTTAAATCGAGCCGCCACGAGCTTTGCCGTGTTGGGGCCCAAGTGCTTTATGCAGAGGGCCGAAAGAAACCTGGAGAGCGGAACCGCCTTGGCCCGGGAAATTTGCTCCAGCATCTTCCCGGCGTTGGCCCGAAGCTGCCCTGAAGAAGATCTAAAGAGGGGAACCCTGTCAAAGAAACCGGATCCGCCGACTATCTTCTTTTCCTTTTTTCCTCCCTCTTCAAAGCTTTCGACCTGCGGGATCTCCCTCCAAACTTCTACTTTCAAAAGATCTGCGGCCGAGAGAGAAAAGAGGCCGGCCTCGCTCGAAAGGACCGGTGTTTGGGGCGGGGGCAAAAGCGCGGCCGGAAGGGGGTGCGCCTTCCCCTCTTCAATTTCCCTGACCCCCGGCAGGTACTTTTCGGCCGCCGGACGCCCCTTTTCCGGCCACGCTAGGGCGCAGGCGCTCTCCTCGCCCAGTTCGTCTATGTCGAAAATTTTGCGCCCGGATATGTATAGGAGCCTTCCCACAATCTGGGCGGGGCACCCCTCCCTGTTGGGGCATACCAGCTCCGCTCCTTCCCCGTCTTCACTTTTGACGAGCCTCGTCTTGCAGTAGGGGCACAAAGAGGGCATCGAAAAGGGCCTTACCCTCTCAGGGTCTCTGGCGGAAAGGACGGGGGCGACGACTTCGGGTATGATGTCTCCGGCCTTTTTGATGACGACTGTGTCTCCTATCATGATCTGCTTTTTTTCCACCACTTCGCCATTGTGCAAGGTGGCCCTGGAAACGGTGGATCCGGCCAAAAGCACGGGATCTAGGACGGCTATGGGGGTGACTTTTCCGGTCCTCCCCACCTGGATGGCCACGTCCTTTAGGAGGGTGTGGACTTCCTGGGCCGGGTACTTGAAGGCTACGGCCCATCTGGGGGCGTGGGAAGTGGCCCCGAGCTTTTCTTCAAAGGAGAGCCCGTTTACTTTGACCACCATTCCGTCCAAGGGGTGCTCGAGCGAATTCCTCTTCTCCCCGAGCTTTTCTGCCATCGCCCAAACCCCCTCAAAAGTGGTCTCTAGGGACCTGTTGGGAGAGACCGGAATGCCTGAGGACTGGTAGATGGCGTAGACCTCCGAGAGGCGCCGGGGAGGCTCCCCTTTCCACCTGGCCCTACCTATCCCGTGGGCCAAAAAACTTAGATTCTTGCAGGAGGAGGCCTGCCCGTTTTTCTGCCTAAGGCTTCCGGCCGCGGCATTTCTCGGATTGGCGAAAGGCGCCTTTCCCTGCCTCTGCCTGAGGTTGTTTAGGTTGTTAAAGACGTCGAACCTCATGAATGCTTCTCCCCGCACTTCCAAAAACGAGGCCGGGCAGTCCCCTGCGAGCCTCTGGGGGATGGAAGGGATCGCCGTGGCGTTCTCTGTGATGTCTTCCCCTTCTACTCCGTCCCCCCTGGTGGAGGCGGAAGTCAAAATCCCGTCCTCATACACGAGATCTACCGCCAGGCCGTCTATTTTGACTTCGCAGCTCACTTCCAGGCTTTCTTCTCCGAGGTCCCGGGAAGTGTCCGCGTACCATGCCTCGAGCTCCGCTTTGGAAAAGACGTCTTCCAAGCTGAGCATTTTGGAGGGGTGAAGGAGGGTTTGCCCCTGAGGGGAGGCGCCCACCTGTGAAGGGAGGGGGGTGGAAAGGGAAGGCCAGATTTCTTCCAACCTTTTAAAGGCCGCCATCCTGGCGTCATAGGCGTTGTCGGAGGCCACGGGATCGTCGGAATTGTAGTAGATGGCCCGGTCCCTTTCAATGAAGGAGGCGAGGCTCTCGTGGAGTTCTTCGGCCTCTTTGAAGCTGAGTTTTTCCAGCTCTTCTCCCGCCAAGATCTCCACATCCCGGTCGGTCCCGGTTGCAGTCGTCATTTCACTTCTCCGCTTCGTACTGCCTCTGCTGGCCCCTTGTGCCAGTGAGACGGAAGGGCCCGGCAAAGTACCTTTCCTCGCAGGAGTAGTCCTCCGGGTTAGCTGGAAGGAAGTCGGAAAAGATGTGCTCGTACTCTTTTACTCCCACCTTCTTTCTGCCGTTTATTTCAGACAAGTGCTTCGCTGCAGAGAGGTGGGCCGAGTACCCTTCCTGAATCTCTGCGCTAAACAGCTCGGCTTCGGCGCCGGAGCCGTAGGAAAAGAGGGCGATCTTAGATCCGGGGGACAAAGGGGTGGATTCTAGAAGGCTCAAAAGTGCGAGGTAGAGGGAAGCCGAATAGATGTTTCCCACCCTGCGGCCGTAGGCGGCCGAGGCCTCAAACCGGGATCGGAGCTTTTCTGCGTGAGCCGGATCCGCCTCTTTGAGCACTTCCTTCAGGGCCTTTAGGCCCATCTTGGCGAAGGGGAGGTGGAAGAGGAAGGCCTCAAAGTCCTTCGCCTCCCTTCCAGTTTTCTTTTTGTACTTCTCCCAGAGCCTGGAAAAGAACTCTAGGTACACCTCGGTGGAGTAGTGCCCGTCGACTATGGCGCAGTTCGAGTAGGTGGGCCTCCAAAAGTCGGCGGCAAAGGCCGTGAGAAACTCGCCATCCTCTTCGACTTTCAAGATTTTAGGATCCGAAGAGCAGAGCATGGCCACGGCGCCCGCGCCCTGGGTTACCTCCCCGGGGGTGTTTAATCCGTAGCGCGCCACGTCGCTGCCTATTGCCAAAACTTTCCTCCCCGGGCGCCGGGAAACGTAGTCCAGGGCCCATGAAAGGGCGGCCGTGCCCCCGTAGCAGGCCTGTTTGAGCTCGACGCAGCGAATCCTGTCTGGAAGGCCCAGGAGCTGTTTTACATATATCGCCCCGGCC
>JAGBRC010000006.1 GCA_017632535.1 Aeriscardovia sp.
ACTTTCCTCCCCGGGCGCCGGGAAACGTAGTCCAGGGCCCATGAAAGGGCGGCCGTGCCCCCGTAGCAGGCCTGTTTGAGCTCGACGCAGCGAATCCTGTCTGGAAGGCCCAGGAGCTGTTTTACATATATCGCCCCGGCCCGGCTGGCATCCACCCCGCTTTCGGTCCCCAAAAGGATCATGTCGATTTTTCCCAGATCCTCGCCTTCCAGCGCATCTTTGGCGGCTGCCGCGGCCAAGGTGACCGAGTCTTGGCTGGAAGGGGCTATGCTCTGCTCTTTCTGCCCTATCCCCACGGTGAATTTTTCGGGGTCTACTCCTCGGCTCTCTGCCAGGTCCCTCATGTCCAAAAAGAGGGAGGTGGTGGCGAAGCCTATCTTGTCGATTCCAGATTCACTCATCTTTTTCCTCTTCTTTTGCGGGGTCTAGATTCTCTGCCGCCTCCGCCTCTTTTTCGCTGCGGATGTGGGAAAGCATAATTTCAGCCTGCCTCACCGTCCTTTTGGGATGGTGCATCATGCGCTCGGCGACCTTGTCGATTTCCTCCCCCTGCGCTCCGGCGGCCCTGGCGAGGTTGTAGCTCCTCAGCTTTACGTGCCCCTTGACTATCCCTTCGGTGGCTATGCTCTTTAGGGCGGCCAGGTTTTGCACGAGCCCTACGGCCCCGAATACTTCCTGCATTTCCCACAGGTCTGCCGCCCCCAAAATCCTTTGGCACAGCTCCGGGGTCCCCAGCGTTTTTATAGAAAAGCCTATCCTGCCTACGGCTATAGGCATAGTAAGCTTTCCTGCCAAAACCGTCTTTCCCGTCTCATCTTTCTCAAACTGCCAGTAGGAAAGGGGCTTGTAGCGGCCTCTGCGGGCAGCAAACCAGTGCGCGGCGGCCTCCACCGCCCGGGTGTCGTTGCCGTTGGCCAAGGCGCAGGCCACAATCCCGTTCATGATCCCCTTGTTGTGGGTGACGGCCCGGGTGTCGTCGAGCTCGGCCCATTGGCTAAGGGCGGCTATCTTTTTGGCCACCTCCATGCCCGTTTCGTCTTTTGTGGCAAGGGTGTCGGGATCTATCTTGAGCCCTGAGCCCACCGTCTCCAGCTCCGCATTGGATAGGATGGCGGCCAAGGGCTTTAGGCCGAGCAGGGATTCTATGTACTTTGCCTCAATCTCGGTGAGCCTGTTGGCGATGTTGGCCCCCATGGCCTCACCTGTCCAAATCCAAATCCTCACCTTCCAGAATTTGCCCTTGGCAATCGGATCGCAGGTGAGTCCCTCTATGCCGCCGTTGTGGCGCGTCAAAGTGGGCATGTTCTCCTTCATCACCTGGATCATGTCCTTCTTGTGCCCAAGAATGATCTTGGCGTATTCTTCCTGCCTGCTCACGGGCACCTTTTGAAAGACGATGTCGGCCGGTATCACCCTCACGGGCCACAGGGCTGAGGTTATCCCTCCGTTTCGGCGCGCGATCTTTGCTCCGGCGCATGCGCCCGCGACCACCGAAGGCTCCTCGGTAGCCATGGGCACGTTGTAGGTTTTCCCGTTCACTTCGAGCCCCATAAGCAGCCCTATGGGGATGCCCATGATCCCCACCTGGTTCTCGATCATCCCGTCGGCCGCGTACTCGCGAAGCAGTGGGGTGAGGCGCAAAAGCCTCGCGTCATTGTGGGTTGCGTAGCCCTCCTGCTCCAAAAAGTCCCTCCTCTGCTGGGGGGTAAGCTCATAAAACTTCATACAAGGCTCACTTTCATAGCGACTCCCATTCCTCCTCCCACGCAAAGGGAGGCGATCCCGGTCCTAAGTCCGCGGTTTTTTAAGGCGTAGATGAGGGTGACGAGGATTCTGGCCCCGCTGCATCCAAGAGGATGGCCCAGCGCTATCGCGCCGCCGTTCACGTTTACCCTCTCCTCTTCGAGGCCGAGATCCCTTATCACCGCCACGCTCTGGCTGGCGAAGGCCTCGTTTATCTCGAAAAGATCTATGTCTTTTAAGGAGAACTGCCCCTTTGCAGCGAGCTTTTCTATAGCCATCTTGGGGGCGTAGCCCATGGTGGCGGGATCGGTTCCCACCTGGGCAAAACAGTCGATTTTGGCCAAAGGGGAAAGCCCCATCTTCTGGGAGAAAGCGTCGGAAGACAAGAGCAGCGCGGCGGCGCCGTCGCTTATGGGGCTGGAGTTTCCCGCAGTGACAGTCCCCCCCTCTTTGAAGGCAGGTTTGAGGCAGGAGAGCTTCTCTAGCGAGGTCTCTCTCACAGATTCGTCTTCGCTGCGCTCTTTGCCCCCGGCCTGCACCGGCACAATTTCATCTTCAAAGTCCCCCCTCCGCATGGCTGCGAGGGCTTTTTTTTGGGAAGAGAGGGCAAAAAGATCTTGGTCAGTTCTCGATACCGAGAACTTCTCGGCCACATTTTCTGCCGTAATTCCCATAGCGAGCCCGGAAAAGGCGTCCGAGAGCCCGTCTCGTTCCAGGCCGTCTACGGCTTGCATGGACCCATATTTCCTTCCCCAGCGCGCATCCAGGTAGAAAGGGGCGCTGCTCATAGATTCTGAGCCGCCCGCAAGGGCGAGGTCAGAATCTCCCAAAAGGATCTGCCCGGCTGCAATTTCTACGGCCGCCATCCCCGAGGCACACACCTGATTTGCCGTGAGGGCGCTAGAAGAGAGCGGGAGGCCGGAAGATAAGGCGACCTGGCGCGCCAGATTCTGGCCCGCCCCGGCCTGGACCACGTTTCCCCAGACGCACCTTTCCACCATTTCCGCTTCCAGCCCGCTCCTTTCCAGCGCCGCCCGGGCGCAGGGGACCGATAGATCGAGGCTGGATGCCCCGCGGAACATCCCCCCGAACTTGCCTATGGCCGTCCTGGCCGCGCTCAAAATCACGACGCCCACTTTTTTCTCCTTTTCTTTATTTTATTATCACCATCATTTTTAACAATTTCACGGCGGACGGGCGCAAAAAAACACGGCCCCGCCACAGGAAGGGGGCAAATGTGTGGATTACAAGAAGAGGGATGAGGCGACGCGCTCCTCTACAGAGGCGCCGGGGAGAGTGGAAATAGAATTTAGGATGCTTGCGGCGGGAAGGAAAAGCCCGCAGTCCACCAGGGCTTCGGCGGCCTCCCTGGCCGCCTTGGGGGCGCGCAGATCCTTAAAATCCGGGATAGAGCGCTCTTTGATGAGCTCTATGGCCTCGGGGGCGGAAGGGAGGAAGATGTGGGAGGAGCGGGCGACTGTCTCCAAAAGATGCCTCTCGGTGCGTATCATCTCTTCTTTCCTATCTAAGACTTGCGCCAGGCTGTAAATGGCGAAGGCGAGAGGGATGTCCCCCTCCATCCAAAAACAGTACCCCAGGTTTCGGTAGGCCATGGCCAGCTGCTCGGCCTCCACCGACACTTCCAGCATGTTCATAGCCGCGGCGCGGGCCATCTGCCAATCTTTTTTCGCCGACAGCTCCTTGTACTGGTTAAGATGCGCCAGCGGGGTGGCGGGAGCGTGGAGGACCTGCCAGTTTGCATGATAGAGGGCACGGGGATCTTTTTGGCGCGACAACAGCTCTTCCAGCTCCAGATGGACAGAGAAGAGGGAGGAGGGAAGAAGCACGGTGTACTCCCCCATAGAGGCCAAAAATCTGTTGTAGACCACCCTTTCGGCGTAGGTGTGGAAATAGCGGGAGGGAGAGGCGGGATCAGAATCAAACTCCTGCTCGGCCCTGCTCGCCCCTTCTTCCAAAATCCTGATGGCTTCGGAAGCGCGCCCCTCCGATTGGGCGAGCCTCTGAGCCTCTCTAAGTAGGGCGCCCAGCTCCCTTTCCAGGTGGGGATAGGGGGGAATCTCTGCCTGATTGAAGCTAATCCAGGCGGAAAGGTTGGATCCGGCCTGGAGGATTTCCGGATCCGGCATGAGGCGGCAAATCGAGGCTATCTTCTCCTCGGCTTTCTCTTTTTTCATTTTTCCGGCCTGCATGAGCTCAAAAATCGATTCAAAAGCCCCGAATGCCTTCATGCATACAAGCTGCCTGTCTATGGAAAGATCGGAAATGAAGGGCGTTCCCAGGGCGGAGGCGTACTTTCTGGGGACTTCCTCCCAGCTGAACTCCGGGGGCTTGCGTTGGGATGTAGACGAGAAAGGGGGATCTGCCCACTCCTTGTCGGAAGGAATGGGGGAAAAATAGGGAGATCGGACCAGATCGCCCTTGAAGCGGGCCTTGAAGAACTCTTCTGCGCTGTTTTCCTCACCTGGCGCGAAAAAGTCCCCGCGGCTGAAAGATCCTTTGGCCAAGAGCATGGGCCTGCGGGAACGCGGAGAAAAGTCGTCCTGGCTCTCTATGAACAGATCCACTTCTTCCAAACGCCTCGAGGCCCCGAAGGCGGCCGCACAGAGCATTTTGGCCGCAGCGAGGGAGAAGAGGAACAAAAGCCTCCTCCTTCCCAAAGGGTGAGGGGCCAAAAACTCCGGAATCCTCCAGATCCTGCCAACCTTTAAGACCAGGGCAGCTTTTCCGGGAGGGGAAGAAAAGGATATGGAGTAATCCACCGGAAGGGGCAGGGGGATGGAGGAGGTGGCGTCGAAGAAAGCGCTCCTCTCCACCCATTCGCCTTCAGGATCCAGCGAGTCCTCCCCCAGCTCCTTGGCTTTAGAAGCGGCCCGGCCCGCCATGGACACTGCCCATTTGTAGGGGGAGGCGCAGAGGGGATCTTCCAGAACCTTTTCCATCGCATCCAAAAATTGCCAGAACCCAAAGGGGTAGGGGGAGTAGTCTGAAGTGTAGTAGGTCAGATTCAGGAAAGATTCGAGCTTCTTTAGGGCCTCTTCCCCCTCTTGGGAGGGGGAAGAGAAGAACCAACAATCGTTCTCAAGGGAGGAGGAAACCGATCCTAAAGATCCTCTTAGGGCTTCTTTCACCCCGCTCTCCTCTATGGACATGGCGGAGGCCAGTTCGAGTCCGGAAGTGACGAGGGAAAAGTCTTGGCACGCCTTCGCATCCTCTAGCACGCTCGAGATCGCGCTCCCCGCGTTCTGAGTGAAGAAATGGTAGAACACGGAGGCCGTGGGGGAGGGGAGGGGGAAGCCGCAAATGAGGCAGGGAAGGTAGACCCCCATAAAGAAGGTGGTCAGGGCGGCCGGCCGGGAGAGGGAAGTTATAGCGGATTTGGGCAGGGGGATTCTGATGTCTTCCAGTCCCCACTTGCCTCCTTCTTCTTTCACTCTACCCAGCGGGGCGACGCTTCCGAAAGAGTCCCGGACTGCCGCGATCTCCCCCCCCTTGCCGTCCGGGGTGAGAGTCACCTCCTCCACCCTTTTCACGAGCCTTTGAAGCTTTTTTAGGGGGCGCAAAGCCTTCCCTTCGGCCACGGCCACGGGGGCGAGGCTCTTGCCAGATGTAAAGCCCATGGCGATTTTTCCGCCGGGAAGGGCGCAAAAGCCCACTTGGACCCCCAGCCCCAGGCGAAGGCGGCGCACCTTCAGCGGAAACGGGACGGGGCGCATGTCGAACTTTTGGGCTAAAAGCCTCATCTGCCTTTCTACCTTCGCCTGACCGGCGGAAATGCGGCCCTCAGTCTTCATTGCTCTTCATCTGCACTGAAAATCCCAGCTCCTTTTTCGCCTTGGAAATGGAGGGCGAAAACCAGAACTTCTGGCAGTTTGCATTGGAACTGAAGGAGCGCGTGATGCACTTGTCCAAGTAGAGGGTGCCGGAGAGGTGGTCGGTTTCATGCTGGAAGATGCGCGCCGGCCAGCCGTGAAGTTTTTCCACCCTTTCTCGTCCTTCTTCGTCTTCCCACTTGGCTTCGATGTCAAGATACCTGCCCACTACCGCTTGGTAGCCCGGAAGCGAGAGGCACCCCTCGTAAAAATAGGCCTTTTTGGAGGTTATGGGCTTGTAGGAGGGGTTTAAAGCCACAAAAAAGGGAAACTCGGCAAATTCTCTTTCGTCCCTTTTTCCGCCCTTCTCCATGTGCCCGTCTTCCTCCAGCTCCCCTTCGGCCCCGCCCCTGCGGCCTCCAGCCACATGGTCCTCCATGATGGCGAAGGCCAGGGGAATGCCTACCTGGGGCGCGGCGAGGCCCACGCCGGGTTTCGAGAGCATGGAGGATCTCATGGCGTGCACGAGCTTTTCAAAGGTCTGCGGGGCGATTTGCCCCTCCCATTTCCCGCACTTTTTCCTCAAGACGGGATCGCCTATCTCCACTATCGCCAAGTTCTTCCACTTGGCCCTCTTAACTGTTTTTTCAATGATTTTCGTCAGGCTTTCGTCTACGGCCATTTGAGCGCAAATCCTTTCAACGTTAAAGCCTATTTTACTAGTTCAAAATTTTGGCCTTTGAGGCGGCTTAATGGCTCCAACATAAAATGAGTGTTAAACGGGCGAAAGAGAGGCGCGGAAAGGGAATATGGAGGCAGGTTTCGAGGGCGCCGGCGCCGTAGTGACGGGGGCCGGGAGCGGAATAGGAAAGCTCATAGCCGAAAAACTCGCCCAAGGCGGGGCGAAGGTCGCCGTCTGGGATATAGACGGCCCTGCGGCGAGGGAGAGCGCAAAAGAGATAAGGGATGTGGGCGGCGAGGCGCAGGCCTTTGAGGTCGACTGCGGGGACTTTGAAGAGGTCCTTTCCGCCGCCGGGCCCACTATGGCCTTTCTCGGACATTTGAACATCCTGGTAAACGATGCCGGGGTGGTTGCGGGAAAGCTCTTTTCGGATCTGAGCGAAAGGGAGGTGGAAAGGGTGTTCGACGTGAACTCCCTTTCCCTGTTTTGGACAAACAAAGCCTTCATGGCGGAGCTGGAAAAGTCGCGAAGGGCGGTGACTGTGACCGTGGCTTCGGCTGCCGGTCTGATAGGAAGCGCCCGACTCACGGCTTACAGCGCCAGCAAATTTGCGGCCGTGGGCTTCACTTCCTCCCTCAGAAATGAGCTTAAAAAAGAGGGATCGCACGTAAAGACGCTGCTTGTGTGCCCCTATTACATAAGCACCGGAATGTTTGAGGGGGTTAAAACCAAAATTCCGGCGCTTTTGCCCATCCTGCGGCCCGAAAGGGTGGCCAGAGAAGTTGTGAGGGCTATAAGGCTCGGGCGGGAAAGACTGATCCTTCCCCCCTTTGCGTCCCTGGCGGGATTTATAGCCAACTGCCCCGCCCGGCTGGCCGACGGGATGGAAAATATTTTCGGCATCAACTCATGCATGGATGAGTTTGTGGGAAGGAAAAAGACAAATGAACGAATCTAGTCCCAGGACGATAGATGAGACAGTAAAAAAGATGGATAGGAGCTTTAGGGATCAAGAGTGCTTGCCTATGTCCCACCGCGCCGCGCAGCTGTGCGCGCTGAGGCGAATGCTCAAAGACAACGCGGAAGATCTATGCGATGCCGTGTATAAAGATCTGGGAAAGCCGCGCGAAGAGACGCTGATGATGGAAATAGGCCTCGTTATAAACGAGATAAACTACGTGCTTCCCAGGATGAGATGCTGGGCCGCGAGGCACTACCTGCTTCCCCCCTGGACCACCTGGCCCGCATGCAGCTGGACCAAGTGCGAGCCGGAAGGGGTGGCTCTTATAATCTCCCCTTGGAATTACCCCGTGCTCCTCTCTTTGGAGCCTATGGTGGACGCAATAGCCGCAGGATGCCCGGTAATTTTAAAGCCCTCGGACTTCTCTCCGCACACCAGCGAAAAGATGGAAGAACTGCTTGAAGAGTACATGGACTCAAACCAAGTTCAGATTCTGCAGGGGGGAAGGGCCGTCAACCAGCACCTGCTCACCCACCACTTCGGACGCCTCTTCTTTACCGGTGGCAAGAAAGTAGGTTCCATCCTCATGCAGCTTGCCGCAAAGACTCTGACCCCGGTGACGCTGGAACTGGGAGGAAAAAGCCCTTGCTATGTGGGATCTTCCTACAAATTAAAGGCCGTCGCTCGGAGGATTGCCTGGGGCAAATTTATAAATTCCGGGCAGACTTGCGTAGCTCCGGACTACTGCCTGACTACTAAGGAATTGGCCGGACCTTTGGCAGAAGAGATAGGGAAGGCCTGTGAAAAGTTCTTCGGGCAAGACCCCAGGGAAAGCGATAGCTACGGGAGGATTGTAAATTCCCGCCAGTTTGACAGGCTGGTCTCCCTCCTCCCCGCTTCCGATCCGCTCGCAGGGACTTTGGCCAGCGGGGGATCTTTTGATAAAGAGAGACTCTACATCTCCCCCACTGTGCTTATAGGATCGGATCCCTCCTGCAAGGCCATGCAGGAGGAGATTTTTGGGCCGGTGCTGCCGATAGTGTGCGTGGAAGATGCGGTCGAGGCCATAGATTTTATAAATGACCGCCCCAGCCCCCTGGCGCTGTACGTGTTCGATCCGAATCCGAAGATACAGAAGATGTTTGAAAAGAGGACGCAGAGCGGATCTTTGGAGCTGAACGTCACTCTAGCGCAGCTCTCTTCCAGCCGCCTTCCCTTCGGAGGGATAGGGGCCAGCGGAATGGGCCACTACCATGGCAGGGCGGGCTTTTTGGAGTTCAGCCATACAAAAAGCGTCATGGCAAAGCCGCTCTGGCCGGAGACCTTGAGGTTTGTAATGCCGCCTTATGACAAGATCAAAGACACCCTGGTTTCTCTGATAAGCAACACTCCCTTGGAAAAGTAGAAAAAAGGAAAAGGGCGCCGAAGGGCGCCCTTTTTTATTTCAAACCCCCCTTTTTACTTCAGGGAGTTGTTGTACTTTTCCACGGCCATGCGCCTCTTGGACTTGTCGAGGTTGTCCTCAATTATGCCCTTGAGAGCCTTGGGGGCGTCGGAGTTGGCCTTGAGCCATGCCTCGCCCGCCTCCACCACTTCTTCGCTGGGGGCGTTGTAGGGATAGAGGCTGTAGTAGCTCACGCAAGAGCCCAGGAGAGTCTCTGCCATGTGGAAGGTCCTCTTGCTCCAGATGGAGTTGATGTTGTCAAAGTAGAGGTTGACATAGGGCTTGTAGAGCTCGGGATCCTCATCTCCGGCGAAGCCCTGTACCACGCATGCCAGCTGGGAGTTGGTGAGGTTCAGGTTGTTAATAGCCTGATCCCACGCCCATGCCTTGGCTTCCTTGGTAGGCTGAATAGCCCTGGCCTTGTAGGCAAACTCCTTGTTTTGGATGGATTCGTCCATGGCCAGCTGCTGGTCTATCTCGCTTTGGTCTACTGCTCCCACGTGCGCCAGGGCTATAACTATGCTCCAACGCATGTTGTTGTCGACTTCGAAGCCAGGAAGAGTGACAGAGCCGTCCAGAAGGCCTCTCGCTGTGCTTTCGAAGGCGGGATCGGAGCCCAAGGAGAGGTATGCCGTGACCAGCTGGAACTGGCGGTCGCTTCCGGCCTCGGCGCAGGAGGCCATCTTCCAGAGCCTCTTGCCTGCATCTTCCAGCATCTTGCCCTTGATGTCGGAGGGCACATACTCCTGCACCGCGATCAGCAGGTTCTTGAGCATGGTGCTGAAGACCGTGGACTGGGTCTCGGTCTCGAGCTGGGAGAAGATGACCTTCACGAATTTCTCGGCCGGATACTCCCCGTCACGGGTCATATCCCACAGGGCCAGGCAGGTTATGGCGCGGGCGAGGGGATCTTCGAAGTCCGCTATGTGCTCCTCGAGGAAGGAGAGGGAGGCGGGATCGAAGCGCAGCTTGGCGTAGGTGAGGTCCTCATCGTTTATGAGGATGAAGTCGGGCCTCTTTTGCCCTTCTATCTCGAAGAGCTCGGTCTCAGCTTCAGGCTTGATTTCGGCATCGAACATGCAGTCCCTCTTGACTACGCCCTTGTCATCCAGGTTGTAGAAGCCCACCTCAATCCTGTGGGGCCTGAGCACGCCGTTGCCCGCGGAGGGCTTCTGCGCAATCTTGAAGCTGGTTATGATGCCGTCCGAATTGGTCTCAAGCTTGGTGGCGAGGGTATTGATTCCGCTGGTCTCGAGCCAGAGCTTGGCCCAAGAATCCAAATCCTTGCCGCTGGAGGCGTTGAGCTCGGAAAGAAGGTCATGGAGGGTGGCGTTGGAGTAGGCGTGCGCGAGGAGGTAGGCGTTGATGGCCCTGAAGAAGTTTTCCCTGCCCACGTATGCCACGAGCTGCTTTAGGACGGCTGCGCCCTTGGCGTAGGTGATGCCGTCGAAAGCGACTTCGGTGTCGGAAATATCATTTATGTCAGCCACGATGGGGTGGGTGGTGGGGAGCTGATCTTGCTCCTGGCCCCAGTTCTTTTCTCCGCAGGCGAAGGTGGCCCACTCGTCCTTCCATTCGGTGGCCTCGGCTGCGCACAGGGTGGACATGAACTCAGCGAAGGATTCGTTCAGCCAAAGGTCGTTCCACCACTTCATGGTGACAAGGTCTCCGAACCACATGTGGGCCAGCTCGTGCAGGAGGCTGGTGATCCTCCTGTCTTCCAGGGCTCCTGAGACCTTGGACTGGAACACGTAGGAATCTCTCACGGTGACGTTGGCTATGTTCTCCATGGCCCCGGCGTTGTACTCAGGAACGAAGATCTGATCGTACTTGCCGTAGGGGTAGGGAACGCCCCAGCACTGAGAGTAGAAGCGGAAGCCCTTTTCAGTCTCATCGAAAATGTAGGAGGCGTCCTTGTCGAGCCCCTCCTTAATGGACTGCCTGCAGTAAAGGCCCAGATCCATGTGCTTTCCGTCGATGAGGCGGGTGACCTTCCAACCGGCGTAAGGTCCGGCGATGAGGGAGGTGAGATAGGTAGACATGACCGGCGTGGTCTCGAAGGTCCACCTGTCCACGCTCTCCACGCCCTTGGAAGTGGTGCCTTTCTCGGTGTTCCTGTCCAAAGTGACCCTGTTGGCGGGCTTGGTAGTGGAAAGCACGGTCCAAGAAGTGGGCGAATCTATCACGAAGTTGAAGGTGGCCTTGATATCCGGCTGGTCGAAGC
This sequence comes from Aeriscardovia sp., assembly GCA_017632535.1. Taxonomy (GTDB): domain Bacteria; phylum Actinomycetota; class Actinomycetes; order Actinomycetales; family Bifidobacteriaceae; genus RGIG1476. Next base: position 10,885 of record JAGBRC010000006.1, read on the forward strand.
AGGCGTACACCCTCCTGCAGTCCATCACTTCAAACTGGGAGTAAAGGTAAATTTTCGAATCTGTGGGATCCACCGAGCGGTGCAGCCCTTCTCCGGTGTGGGAGTAGGGGCAGAAGGCCTTCACCGTTACCACGTTGTGATCGGAAAGGCCGGTCAGGTTGATCCTGCCCTCTTCCACGGCGCTGTCTACGTCGATGGCTTCTCCATTCAGCTCTATCGATGTGACTTTCTTAGCTATTAGATCCAAAAAGGTAGAAGGCTGGGTCGCGTCAAATTTTATGGTGGACTGAGAGAAGAAGAACTCTTCCCCGCGAGTAATATCCACGTAGACGTCGTAGGAGACGTTCTTTATGGCTTCGGATCGCGCTGCGGCCTCTACCCTTGTCAAAGTCATTCCTGGCATTGTCACTCCTTATAAAAACGAGTCATTTTGTTGTACCGACCGAACTTACGGCTGGAATGATTATGGGCTTCCTCTGGGTGTTTCTGCCCAGGTATGCGCTCAAGCTGCGCTTTAGCTCCTGCTCTAGCTTCTTTGTGTTCTTCTCTCCTCCCTGCATTTCCGCTCCTACCGTGTCGGAGGCTATAGTCTGAATCTTCTTCAGATCGATCTCCCGCTGCAGCAGGGGGCTGGCGGAAACGCTAACTTCTCCTACAACTTTACACTTCTTTAAATCGACTGGCACAAAGGCGGAAATATAGCCGTCGGTGCTCAACTGCCTGCGCTTTTCCAGCTCTTCTTCTGACACTTCGCCCACGCTGGATCCGTCCACATACACGTACTGGCAGGGGACCGAACCTACAATGGAGGCTTTCGACTTGTAAAGGTCTACCACATCTCCGTTTCTGGCCAGCACTACGTTTTTGGGATCAACCCCGGTCTTTATAGCGATAAGCCCGTTTGCCAACTGGTGGCGGGCCTCCCCGTGGATCGGCATGGCGTTTCTCGGCTGGACGATGTTGTACATGTACAAAAGCTCGCCTTCGTCGGCATGTCCGGAGACGTGTATGGCGGCGTTGTCCCTGTTGACCACCCGGGCTCCGAGGTTTACGAGCTTGTTTATGATGCCGTACACCTCTTTTTCATTGCCGGGAATGAGGGAGGAAGCCATTATGACGGTGTCGTTGTCTCCGACTTCTATGTCCCTGTGTTCGCCGTTGGCGATCCTGCCCAAGGCTGCCAGAGGCTCTCCCTGGGAGCCTGTGCAAATGTATACCAGCTGGTTGTCTCTGTACTTTCCTACGTCCTTTATATCTACGACCGCGCCCTTGGGAAGCTTAAGGTACCCCAAATCCGATGCGATCTGCATATTCCGAACCATGCTCCTTCCCACAAAAACCACATGCCTGTGGTACTTGCAGGCGATGTCGACGACCTGCTGGACCCTGTGCACATGGCTGGAGAAGCTAGCTACAACGATCTTTCCTTTTGCCTGGGAAAAAGCCAAATCCAAGGCGGGGGCCACGGAGATCTCGGGCTTTACGAACCCTGGAACTTCAGCATTCGTAGAATCCATCATCAGAAGGTCCACCCCTTCTTCGCCTTCTTTGGCAAAGGCCCTGAGGTTCGTCAGTCGCTTGTCCAAGGGAAGGGGGTCTATCTTCATATCGCCCGTGTCGATAATCTTTCCGGCAGGCGTGCTCACTACGACAGCCAAAGCGTCCGGAATGGAGTGGGTCACGGCTATAAATCTTAAGTCGAACACCCCGGCTTTGACCTCCTGGCCATCTTTGACTTCTATGCATTTGGGTTTCAGCTTAAACTCCTCGCACTTGGCCTGGACCAGGGCGAGGGTGAGCTTGGAGCCTATGAGAGGGATGTCAGGCCTTTCTCTGAGAAGGTAGGGCACGGCCCCTATGTGGTCCTCGTGCCCGTGGGTAAGGACGAGCGCCTGCACCTTGTCGAGGCGGGGGCGGATATAGTCGAAGTCAGGGAGGATGAGGTCCACACCGGGCTGCTTTTCAGAGGGGAAGAGGACTCCGCAGTCTATCAAAAGGATCTGGCCGTTGTACTCTATCGTGTTCATATTGCGGCCGATTTCGCCCAATCCTCCCAGTGCCACAACCCTCATGGAGCCGCGTTTGTAAGAGGGAGGGGCTATCAGCTCTTCATCAGGCTTTTTCTTGAGAAAGTCCGACTTTTTTCTCGTTATGGGTTTTCTGCGCGTTCTGCTTGTTTTTTCAGCAGGCTGAGGCCTGCTAGTAGGTTTCTTTATCACAATTCCTTCTTCGTATGGGCACAGCCTTTCATCTAAGCTTCTTCTTGCGCTTCATCTGATAAGGCCGATATGCCCTCTATGCTTGCAATTTTTTCAATGACGTCCTCCTCGCTCATTGGCAGAGCCGGAATCTGGCATCCTCCTTCTGAGAGGTAATAAAGGCACGCATCTATGTCGTTTATGTCCTTCTGCAACGCCCTGGACAGCACGAGGCGGTAGATCTCCAGCTGGAGCAGCTTTTCATCTTTTTCATCGCCCGTTTTGGGGACGCTCCCGGTTTTCCAGTCCACAATCGTGAGCTTGGAATCTGGATCCTCCCCTTTTAAATCCCCCTTAAAGACTGCATCCATTTTTGCCGTAACGGGTGCGAGCAGTCCGGGAACTAGGACGGTGAAAGATTTCTCCGCACAGAACGCTTTTCTCCCATTCCATTCAGAGGCGAGAAAAACATTCTTCCACTCGGCGATCTCTTCTTCATATTCGCTTTTAATCTTACACTGCCATTCGTCTGAGGGATTGAGTAAATGTGTTGCCACCCAGGCATGAAACTCGGTCCCGGCTTCAGCTTTTTGTCGAGAGTCGTGAGGCATGGGCCTTATCACCGATTGCATGGCACTGCGGGGATTTTTCTCAAGCCACTGCAGAAATGTAGTGGAAAGCGACTTGTTCTTTTCCGCTTCCGCAAATTGCTCTTTCAGACTCTTTTTCGCATTCGATAGAGAGTTAAAGTCCAGCACTTTTCTTGCCAACCGGCTCAGATCTGATTGGGACTCCCCGGGCGCATTGAGGACGCGAGCCGCGCTTTGCGTCAAAACCTTTCTCAGTCCCTCTTTAATCTGCAAAGGCCAAACATATTCGCCCTCTTCGTCCCCTTTCCAGGGCTTTTCTA
>JAGBRC010000031.1 GCA_017632535.1 Aeriscardovia sp.
AAACCTTATAAAAATCCTTATTTAGCCATTCGTTTTCTGCCATTGGCCACCTGTTGCCTTTTTATTAAAACCCCCGCAGGGTTTAGAAAGTAAAGTACTTCCTTATCGTGTCATAGAGCTTCCTTTGATCTGGGGTGCTCAAAACGTCGTAGGCTTCCGTTATTTGCTTGAACTTTACGGCAGCCTCCGGATCGTGGTTGATATCCGGATGGTACTTTCTGGCCAGCTCTTTGTAGGCTTTCCCTATTTCTTCTTCGGAAGCGTCTTGGCTAACCCCCAAAGTCGCGTAGAAATCCTTTCCGGACCACTCAGGTATCGTCACTGATCTGCTCCCGCTTCGCCTTCTTCGCTTTGAGGCTGGCTCTCTTCCGGTTCCGTTTCGGGAAGCGGGGAAGAGACGACAACCCGGGCAGCTCTTACTACTTTGCCGTCCATCTTGTATCCGGCTTCCACCACCGCCTCGAGGACGTCGGAATCTACTCCCTTTTTGGGGTTATGTAAGACAGCCTCGTGCATGGAGGGGTCAAAAGCCTCGCCCGCTTCGCCAAACTTCTCTATTCCCAGCTTTGAAAGGGCTTTGTCCATCTGTTTGGAGACGGCCTTCAAAGACTCATCCATTTGGCCATGCTCGCGAATGCGGTCCAAATCATCTAAGACGGGAAGGAGGGCTTTTAACGCATCCTCTACCCCCGCCCTTTTGAACTGCTCTCTCTCTTTGGAGGTTCTGTTGCGAAAGTTTATAAAGTCCGCCCTCTCGCGCTGCAGCGCCTCCAGGTAATCGGCAGCCTCTTTTTTGGAAGCTTCCAGTTCTTTGGAAAGATCCTCTTCAACGGCGTTATCGAGCTCCTGCTCCAGGGAGTCGAGATTCTCCTCAGAGGCTTTCTTTTCCTCTTCCTCTGAGCTCTCTGCCATCTCTACTCGTCTTTCTTCTCGTCGTCGTCTACGACCTGGGCGTCTACTACGTCGTCTTCAGGGGCCTGCTGCTGGGGAGCGGGGCCGGCCTGGGAAGATCCGTTCTGCTCGTAGATGTTCTTGCCGATCTTCTGGGCGGAAGTCATGAGGTCCTCTTGGGCCTTCTTGATGGCTTCCACGTCGTCTCCCTTGAGGGTGTCTTTGAGGGTGGCGATCTTTGTAGACACTTCGGAAGCCACGTCTGCAGGGATCTTGTCCTTGTTTTCGTTGAGGACCTTTTCTATAGAGTAGGCGAAAGCTTCTCCCTGGTTGCGGGTTTCGGCATCCTCTTTGCGCTTCTTGTCGTCGGCTTCGTGCTCCTGGGCTTCCTTGACCATGCGGTCGATTTCGTCTTTGGGAAGGGAAGATCCTCCGGTGATGGTCATGGACTGCTCTTTTCCGGTGCCCTGATCTTTGGCCGAGACGTGCACGATGCCGTTGGCGTCGATGTCGAAAGTGACTTCGATCTTGGGAACTCCCCTGGGGGCCGGGGCTATTCCGGTCAGCTCGAAGGTTCCCAGAGGCTTGTTGTCGCGGGCAAACTCCCTCTCGCCCTGGTAGACCTGTATCAGCACGGATGGCTGGTTGTCTTCTGCGGTGGAGAAGATTTCGCTTCTCTTGGTGGGGATGGCGGTGTTTCTGTCGATTAACTTAGTCATAATTCCGCCCTTGGTCTCAATTCCGAGGCTAAGCGGGGTGACGTCTATCAAAAGGACATCCTTGCGGTCGCCCTTTATAACTCCGGACTGGATCGCAGCTCCCACTGCCACCACTTCGTCGGGGTTCACCGACTGGCTTGCATCCTTTCCTCCGGTCAGCTCCTTTACCAGATCTTTTACGGCGGGCATCCTGGTGGAGCCTCCCACAAGTATCACGTGGTCTATCTGAGAGACTGTAACGCCTGCATCCGAAAGCACCTGGGAGAAGGGCTTGCGGCACCTGTCGAGAAGGTCGCGGGTCATTTCCTCAAAGTGGGCGCGGGTGAGAACTTCGTCGAGATGTACCGGCCTTCCGTCGGGAGTCATCGCCAGGTACTGCATGGAGATTGTGGTCTCCATCGCCCCCGACAGTTCCTTTTTAGCCTGCTCGGCAGCTTCCTTGAGCCTTTGAAGGGCGATCTTGTCCTGGGAGAGATCTACCCCGTACTTGTTCTTTACGGTTTCTACCAGCCAGTCAATGATCCTCTGGTCCCAGTCGTCTCCGCCGAGGTGGTTGTCGCCGTTGGTGGCCTTCACCTGGATAGTGGAGAAGCCGTCGTCATCCTTGCCGATTTCCAGAAGGGATACGTCGAAGGTTCCTCCTCCAAGGTCAAAGACCAGTATCTGCTCGTTTTCATTTCCCTTTTCAAGGCCGTAGGCCAGGGCGGCCGCGGTGGGCTCGTTTATAATCCTTAAAACGTTGAGGCCGGCGATCTTTCCGGCATCTTTGGTGGCCTGCCTTTGGGCGTCGTTAAAGTAGGCGGGGCAGGTGATGACGGCATCCGTTACAGGCTCACCCAGGTACGCCTCCGCGTCCCTCTTAAGCTTCATCAGGATCTGGGCGCTTATCTCCTGGGGAGTCCACTTTTTTCCGTCTATTTCCACCGTCCAGTCGGTTCCCATGTGGCGCTTGACAGAGGAAATGGTGCGCTCCACATTGGTAACGGCCTGCCTCTTTGCCACATC
>JAGBRC010000032.1 GCA_017632535.1 Aeriscardovia sp.
AGGGCGTACAGCAATGGCGGGACAAAAAATCCGCATTCGGCTCAAGTCCTATGATCATGAAGTTATTGACCAGTCTGCGAAGAAGATCGTTGAAACTGTGACAAGCGTAGGCGTGAAGGCTATCGGGCCGATCCCGCTTCCTACCGAAAGGAACAGCTACTGCGTCATCCGTTCTCCGCACAAATACAAGGACTCGCGCGAAGAATTTGAAAGGCGCTCGCACAAGCGCCTTATCGACGTCATAGATCCCACTCCTAAAGCAATAGATTCATTGATGCGCATAGATCTACCCACGGATGTCAACATAGAGATCAAGTTGTAAAGGTCGAAGCATGCAGAGAAAAGCTTTATTAGGAACAAAGTTGGGAATGAGCCAACTGTGGGATGAACAGGGGTACGTCATCCCCGTCACCCTGGTGGACGTGTCCACCAACGTGGTAACCGATATCAAGACCTCTGAAAAGAACGGCTACGACGCCATCCAGATAGGCTACGGGAGCATAAAGCCCGCAAAAGTGACCAAGCCTTTGGCGGGCCACTTTGAGAGGGCGGGAGTCACGCCCCGCCGCCACCTTGTGGAGTACAAGACCCCCGAAGCTTCCGAGTACCAGCTTGGCCAGGAGCTCGCCCCCGACACTTTCGAAGAGGGAGCGATAGTGGACGTCATCGGCACCACCAAGGGCAAGGGGTTTGCAGGCACCATAAAGCGCTGGGGCTTCCGCTCCTACAGGAGGACCCACGGCTCCCACAAGAACGAAAGAAGGCCGGGATCCGTCGGCGCCTGCGCCACCCCCAGCCGAGTCTTCCGCGGGAAGAGAATGGCAGGGCGCATGGGCTCTGACAGGCAGACCGTCCAGAACCTGAAGGTTATGGAAGTCAACGCCGAAAAAGGATTCATAGCGATTAAGGGCGCTCTGCCGGGCTCCAAGGGATCTTTGGTGCTCATTCGCAGCGCTGTGAAGGGAGCCTAGGAATGGCAGATCTTTCAGTAGAGGTCACTACCCCCGAAGGGGAGAAGACGGGCTCCGTCACCCTCCCCGAAAGCGTGTTCGGCTTCGATCCCCAGACCGTGGTCGACCACATCCCCCTCATCCACCAAGTAGTGGTGGCGCACCTGGCCGCCCTCAGGCAGGGGACCCACGCGGTGAAGAGCCGCGGCACAGTCTCAGGAGGCGGAAAGAAGCCGTGGAGGCAGAAGGGTACCGGGCGCGCTCGCCAGGGCTCCATCCGCGCCCCTCAGTGGAAGGGCGGCGCCATCGCCTTCGGCCCTGTCCCCCGCGACTACTCCCAGAAGACTCCTAAAAAGATGAAGGCCCTCGCCCTCAAGTACGTCCTTTCCGACAGGGCTTCGGCGGGCGCCCTCAAAGTCCTGGGCTCCTTCTCTTTCGACAAGCCTTCCACCAAGAAGGCCGCCGAGATCCTGGCCCCCATGGCTCAGGGATCCTTCTCCACTCTCGTTTTGACCTCCGATCAGCTAAACGAGTGGCTCTCGGTGCGCAATTTGGACTACATAAACCCAATCTTCGTGGACCAGATAAACACCTACGACGTCATCGTCGCCAAGAACCTCATCTTCTCCAAAGAAGCCATGGATCAGTTCATTGACAAGTGCAACGCCAAGTGCGCTGCGAAGGAGAGATAGCCGTGGAGAAACTGTATCAGGACGTGATAATCAGGCCGGTAGTCAGCGAGAAGAGCTATGCGAACTCTGACCGCAGGCAGTACACTTTCGTAATTCCGGAGAACGTCGGCAGGGTCGAAGTCAAGCAGGCCATTGAAAAGCTCTTCGACGTGAAGGTGGTGTCGGTCAACATCCTCCACCGCATGGGCAAAGTGAGGCGCCTGCCCAACAGGCACTTCGGCAGGAGGGCCAATGAAAAGAGGGCAATAGTGACCCTCGGGCCCGGCCAGCAACTTGATATATTTACTAACGGTAACTAGGTAGCCGAGAAAAAGGATTGATAAATTATGGCTATCCGCATTTATAAAGCGACAAGCGCTGGAAGGCGAAACGCTTCGGTGGAAGATTTCTCCAATCTCACCCGCCGCACCCCCGAGCCTTCCCTTGTGCGCCCCCTGCACTCCACCGGCGGCCGAAACAACTACGGCCGCATCACTTCCCGCCACCGCGGAGGAAGGGTGAAGAGGCAGTACAGGATCATAGACTTCCGCAGGTGGGACAAGGACGGCGTCCCCGGGCACGTCAGGGAAATAGAGTACGACCCTAACCGCTGCGCCCGCATAGCCCTTGTGGTGTTCGCCGACGGAGACAAGCGCTACATCCTCGCCCCCAAGGGAATAAAGCCCGGAGATCTCATCGAGACCGGTCCCAAGGCAGACATCAAGCCCGGAAACAACCTGCCTTTGGCCAATATCCCCACCGGCACCGTCATCCACTCCATAGAGCTGCGCCCCCTGGGCGGCGCCAAGATTGCCAGGTCCGCCGGAGCCTCCGTGCAGCTTGTGGCCAAGGACGGCAAGTATGCCCAGCTCAGAATGCCCAGCGGAGAGGTGAGGAATGTGCTCGCCGCCTGCAGGGCGACTATAGGTGAAGTGGGCAACTCCGAGCACGCCAACATAGAGCTCGGCAAGGCCGGGCGCGCCCGCTGGATGGGCCACAGGCCTATCGTCCGCGGCGAATCTATGAACGCAGTAGACCACCCCCACGGCGGCCGCACGCGCGGCGGCAAGAACCCGCGCAGCCCGTGGGGCAAGGGAGAAGTGCGCACCAGAAGGCCGAAGAAGGCTTCCAGCAGGCTTATCGTGCGCCGCCGTCCGTCTGGTAAGAATCGCAAGTAGGGAAATCGAATGAGCAGTAGAAGCATTAAAAAGGGACCTTTTGTAGATGCTTGCCTACAAAAG
>JAGBRC010000007.1 GCA_017632535.1 Aeriscardovia sp.
CCCCTGAGGGCTGCCAGATCCGGGTAGAGGGAGGGGGGAATGGAGTAGGCTTCCAAAATGGCCTCGGGAGTTTTAAGGGAAAAGTCTTTGAAGTGGCGGCCCGGAAATATCACAGACACTTTCCCGTCTATCAGCTGGAAGACGTCTTTGTCTCCGGAAACTATGAGGACGCGGCAGCCCTCCTCCTCCCCTTTCCGGCTCAGGGACGCCACTATGTCGTCCCCCTCAAAACCTTCCTTTGTGAACCACTTGACGTCCAAAAGGCTCAGGGCTTTTTTGACTGTTTCCAGCTGTTTTGCAAAGCTTTCCGGAGTCTTGGGGCGCTGGGCTTTGTAGCAGGGAAGGAGGCGGTTTCTGAAGGTCCCGCCGGAGGTGTCGAAAGCTACGGCAACGTAGTAAGGCCTGTACTTTTCCACCACTTCGCAGAGCATGCTGAAAAAGCCGTACACGGCGTTGGTGGGCTGGGAGCCCGAGCTGAATTTTGATTCGTCTAGCGCATAGAACGCCCTGAAGAGCAGGGAGTGGCCGTCGACTACCAGGAAAGTGTTGCTGTCTTTCACGTATTCAGGTTAAGCGCCCTTTTCGACACTACCCGAGTTTTAAGATTATGGCTTCGGCCACTTCCCCCATGCTGAGCCTCTTGTCCATGCTGTTTTTCTGTATCCACCTGAAGGCCTCGGGTTCGGAGAGGCCCATGCTCTCCATAAGAAGCCCCTTGGCCCTGTCGACCTTTTTCCTGACTTCCACTCTGGCGCGGATGTCGGTTATCTGGCTCTCCAAGGTGTTTAGCTGCTCGAAGCGGGAGATCGCGATCTCCATGGCCGGCAGGAGCTGCTCAGGTTCGAAAGGCTTTACTATATACGCCCCCGCGCCGGACTCTATGGCTTCCGCCACGAGGGGCTTTTGAGAATAGGCGGTGAGGATGACTACGGGCGCTATCTTTTCTTCCGAGAGAATCTTGGTGGCGCTGATGCCGTCGCCCCCCGGCATTTTGACGTCCATCAAGACTACGTCCGGCTTCTCTTTTCTGGCCAGCTCTACCGCTTCTTTTCCGTTGGTGACCTGCCCCACGACTATTTGATTGAAAGCTTTTAGAGACTGGACGATGTCCAAACGGATAAGGGATTCGTCCTCTGCGACCAGAACGCGCCTCGGCGCGTCGCTCCCGCCATTTACCATAAGCGCCTGCGATTCGTACCCTGAGTGGGACTCGAACCCACACTGTACAGATTTTGAGGCTGTTTCCTCTACCAATTGGGATACCAGGGCATCCTAAGCCATTATAGCTTAGGAAATGATGTGGTCAAAAATGGCCCCGGATCCGGCAGATTCGGCATCGCCCTCGTTCTCTATGCTCTCTATCATCACCCTCTCGCCTTTGCAGAGCCCCAGCTCTTTAAGCTTGGAATCGATCTTGGAGAAAACTTCCCTCGAAGGGCTGAGGAGGGTGTCGTCCAGGACGGCAAAAGTGCCCCAGAACAGGGAGAGCTGGTAGTAGGTCTTCTCTTTGGGGGTGAAGGCGTAAATCGGGATGGAGGGGCGGAACTTGGCAGTGGCTGCCGCAGGATCGGGGGAATCGCAAATCACTACGAGCGCCTTGGCGCCCCTCGCCCCGGCGGCCTTGATGGCGGCCAGCGCGAGATCCTCCCTTCCGTCTTCTTTTATGGGGTCCGCAGCCGGGATGAGGTTGGAGGCGTGTTCAGAAGTGTACTCTGAAATCTTGGCCATGGTTGCCACCACTCTCCCGGGATCTGCGCCCACGGCCGTCTCATTGCTGGTCATAGTGCAGTCGCACCCGTCCAGAATGGCATTGGCTACGTCTGAGGCCTCGGCCCTGGTGGGAAGGGGGTTGGAAATCATGGAGCCCAGCATCTCGGTGGCCATTATCACGGGCTTGGCAAAGTAGCGGCTCATAGACACCAGCTTTTTGTCTATGACGGGCACCTGCCAGAAGGGAAGCTCTACCGCCAGGTCCCCCCTGGCGCACATTATCCCCTGGGAAGCCTTCACTATTTCTTCCATGTTTTCGATGGCTTCGGGCTTTTCCATCTTGACTATTATGGGCAGCCTCATCCCTTTTTCGTCCATGATTTTCTTTGCCGAGTCCAG
>JAGBRC010000033.1 GCA_017632535.1 Aeriscardovia sp.
AAGAAGTTCACAGACGAAATAGATTCCATGGCGGAAGTAAAAGAGAAAGAGATTCTCACCGTCTGATTTCCAGGGGTATTTATGACGGGAAGGAAACTTGCCACCGCCATAGTGGTCGGATTCGCTTTGGCGGGCATAATCATGCTCTGCTTGTTCTTTTTGCCCCCTTTCGGCTTCCTCTGGTTCATATACATTTTCGTGGTGCTGGCCCTGGTGGAGCTCGCCCGGGCCTGCAGGCTGATAGGGATTAAAATCCCGCAGGTCACCATAGCCCTCTCGGCGGCGTTCGTCTTTTGCTGCACCTACTTTTTCCCCAGGCACCTTTTGGCCCTCTCGGCCTCGCTCTTTGCCTGCCTAACTTTAGTGGCGCTCAGGGGCGGCCTTTCAGAGCCCGCAGATTCGGATCTCAACCGTCCCGTCAGCAGGCTGAGAAATTCCTGCGCTTCCCTCTTTATAGCCATCTACCTCCTCCTGCTCTCTTCTTTCCTCATCCTCCCTTTGACTTTCCACCCCGCAAACCTCGCCAACAGCCCCGAACACGGGATGGAGTTTATGGTGATCTTCCTTCCGGCCCTCAGCGACATCGGAGGGCTGACCGTGGGAGCCACCTTGGGGAGGCACAAGATGACCCCCAGGCTTTCTCCTAAAAAGTCCTACGAGGGCCTGGCCGGAAGCCTGTTTTTCTGCATGGTGGGCGAAGTCATCTTCTGGATCATCCTCTTTAGGTCCACCTTCGCCCAGGACTGGTGGAAGGCCATAATAGTGGGGTTTGTCGGAGCCATCGCAGGCACCCTGGGCGACCTTTGCGCCTCGGTGATAAAGAGGGACGTGGGGATAAAGGACTACGGCAACCTCATAAAGGGGCACGGGGGCGTTTTGGACAGGACCGACAGCATTCTTCTGGCCGCGCCCTGCATTTACCTGCTTTTAACCGTTTTCCTGTAGCCTGAAAGCGCGTGGCGGCCAAGGCGCCGCATTTTTGAAAGGGGGAAGAGCATGCCGGAGGCCTCCATACCCTCCCCCACCGTCTCCTTCTTTAAAATCGGCCCTCTGACGATCCATTTCTACGCCCTCACGATGCTGTGCGCCATAATCTTTGCGGTGCTGATACTGAGCCGCAGGTGGAAGAGGTGGGGCGGCACCTTTGACCAGGTTTTGGATTTTACCTTAGCTTCCGTCCCTTTGGGGCTGATAGCGGCCAGGATTTACAACTGCCTGACAGTTCCGTGGGACTACTTTCCCCCTACGGGATCGTCTGTAAACATCCTGAAAGTGTGGCACGGGGGGATGGCCATCTTCGGATCCCTCATCGGCGGGGCCGTCGCGGTGGCGATTGTGGGACGGCACAAAAAGATTCCGGCGCTCCTTTTGGCCGATGCCGTCGCCCCCGCGCTCCTCGTGGCCCAGGCCTTCGGGAGGCTAGGCAATTGGTTCAACCAGGAACTTTACGGCCTTCCCACTACCTGGCCCATAGGGCTGAAACTCAACTCGGCCGACGCGATAGGGAAGCTGGAGACCTGCTATACAGATCTTCCCTGCCCCGATCCCCAGACGCACCTCTTTCAGCCCACCTTCCTCTATTCGATAATTTTGTGCCTTACCGGGGCCGTCCTTTTGACAATTTTCGGGAACCGCTTCCAAAAACATTTGAAAAGCGGGCAGATTTTCTGCCTCTACCTCATGTACTACGGGGTGGGCAGGGCTTTGATAGAAGAGATAAGGATTAACTCCTCCCTGTACTTTCTGGGCCTCAGGATTAACACCTGGGCTGCGATAATCTGCGCG
>JAGBRC010000008.1 GCA_017632535.1 Aeriscardovia sp.
CCCATCCTTATTGTCCACACCTTCCTGGGGACAAGCATCTCTATTTTTGGGCCGGAAGGCGAAAAGGAGACGTCTGCTATTTCCATCTTTATAGAGTTGGTTCCGCAGTCTATGCCGGCAACTCTTACCATGCTCCTACTTCCTTTGCCGTCTCGTCTCCTATCGGGTTGATGTTTGGCCCCATAACAAGGCTCTGGGCCAAAAGCGAATGCAGGCACTTTACCCGCTCTGGCATTCCTCCCGCGCTGATCGGGGAGGGATATGGGGGAAGGCCCGTTATCTTCGCCACTTCCCGCCTAAAGCAGAGGTACATTAGGTGGGCCCGCCTGTAAGCGGTTTTGAGATCTTCGTCCCTTTCCAGCCTTTGGCTCCAGCCTTTCATGCATCCGGCAGATTCCAACTGCGAAGTCCTCCTGCAAAGATCTTTGTCTGTAAGGTAAAAGACCGTGGGAAAAGGGCAGCCCCTCACAAGGGGCTTTACTACCACAGCTAAAACCCTTTCGCCTTTTCTGGCCCCCACCGCAGCCATGCCTTCTGGGTAGCGGCCCAAGCTCTTTTCCACTTCCCGCCTTTCTTCCTCGCTTGCGGGGGCCGACAGGAGCCTTAGAGCCAGATCCCGGCAAAAGGCCGCGTCGGTTTTAGAAAGGCTAGAACTTGGAAGCGCGCTTGAAGGCGGATTTGCCTGCATACTCCCCGCTCTCGCCTAGCATCATCTCAATCTTGAGAAGCCTGTTGTACTTTGCTACCCTCTCTCCTCTGGCGGGGGCGCCGGTCTTGATCTGGCAGGCGTTCCTGGCGACTGCAAGATCTGCTATGAAAGTGTCCATAGTCTCTCCGGAGCGGTGGGAAACCATGGTGACAAAGCCGTGCCTGAAGGCAATGCGCATGGCATCTAGGGTTTCAGACACCGTCCCTATCTGGTTAGGCTTTACAAGGAGGGCGTTGCAGGCTTTGAGGCTGATGGCCTTTGAAATTCTGGAAGAGTTAGTGGTGAGCAGGTCGTCTCCCACAATCTGGATCTCAGATCCCATTTTTTCTTCCATTTCGCTCCACCCCTCCCAGTCATCTTGGGCGAAGGGGTCTTCAATGGAAACCACCGGGTAGGCCTCTACCAGCCTCTGCCAGTAGTCCATCATCCATTCGCGGCTGCGGGCCGAACCCTCGAACATGTAAGAAGCGCTCTCTTCGTCGTAAAACTCGCTGCTGGCGGCGTCGATTCCGATTCCGATTTCTTTTCCGGGTTCAAACCCTGCAGACCTTACCGCCTTTAAAAGCAGATCTATCGCATGGGCGTTGCTTTCAAGGTCGGGGGCAAACCCTCCTTCGTCCCCCACCGAAGAAGAAAGGCCCTCTTCCTTGAGGATGGACTTTAGGCTGGCGTAAGTCTCGCATCCGGCCTCCAGCGCCTCGTGGAAAGAATCAAATCCGTAGGGGATAATCATGAACTCCTGGATGTCGATATTGTTGTCGGCGTGGACGCCCCCGTTTAGGATATTCATGCAGGGAACGGGGAGGATGTAGCCGTTTACGCCCCCAAGGTACCTAAAGAGGGCGAGGTCTGCGCTCTGGGCGGCAGCCCTGAGGTTTGCCATAGACACCCCCAGTATCGCGTTGGCTCCAAGCTTGGACTTATTTTTGGTTCCGTCCAAATCTATCATGCGCTCGTCTATACCGCGCTGATCTATGGAGTCGAGCCCTATAAGGGCGGGGGCTATTACCTCCCTTACCGCCTTGATGGCTCCTGCCACTCCTTTTCCGTTGAAGTGTTTGCTGTCTCCGTCTCTTTTCTCCACGGCTTCATATATTCCCGTGGAGGCTCCCGAAGGAACGCAGGCTACTCCTTCCGCACCGTCGTCAGTTTCCAGGCTCACTTCCAAAGTGGGATTTCCCCTGGAATCCAAAATTTGCCTGGCATTTATTCTTTCTATCGCTGCCACAATTCCCCCTTCAGGTTGTGAAAAGTTGGCCAAGAGCGTCGAAGGCAAAA
>JAGBRC010000034.1 GCA_017632535.1 Aeriscardovia sp.
ACTCTTGGTTCCAAAACGAATCCACTCCCGGGCTGCTTGAAATGGCTCCCAAAAAGACGGAGGAAGTGAGAAAGAGGGCCGAAGACAACCTGAAAGTGCTGAGGAAGGCTTTTTCCGGAAAAGATCTCGCCTCCTCCCTCATAGAGCCCCAGGGGGGCTGGAGCGCCCTGGTCAGGTTCGCCTCCACCATAGATGAAGACGCCCTGGTGACGGAGCTGATCAGGAAATACGCACTTTCGGCCCAGCCCGGGTACTTCTTCGATATGCCCTTCAACTGCGTCGCCGTCTCGCTCCTGCCTCCGGCAGGCGTCAGCGAGTCTAGAATTAAAGTGCTAATCGAGGCTATCGAGGCTTTGAGCCGAGAGTGATTAGGGGTGAAATGAAACACGTAATTTTGGATTGCGACCCGGGCCACGACGACGCGCTCGCGCTCTTCATGGCCATGGGCGATCCCGATATAGACCTCATGGAGGTCACGACCGCCGGCGGGAACCAGAGCCTGGAGAAGGTGACGAAGAACGCCCTCTCCCTGATAGAGCTGGTAGGGGAAAAGGTGCCCGTATATTCGGGCTCCCTGACCCCGCTCGTGAAGGCTCCCAAGTGGGCAGGCTACATCCACGGGGAATCGGGCCTTGACGGGGTGAAGCTGGATTCGCCCAAGACCGAGGTGGCAGGAACGGACGCGGCAGCCGAGATAGTCAGGACGATAATGGATCATCCCGACAAGTACGTCACCCTGATTACGACCGCCCCCCTGACCAATATCGCCCTGGCCGCGCTCCTGGAGCCCAGGATCTGCAGCAGGGTAAAAGAAGTCATAATGATGCTGGGCGCCGTACACACGGGAAACGTCACCCCCGTGGCCGAGTTCAACGCCTACACGGATCCCGAAGCCGCCAAGGTGGTCTTTGAAAGGGAGTGGCCCATAACGATGATCGGGCTCGACGTCACCCACCAGGCCATCTGCACCAGGGATGTGCAGGCCAGGCTCGCCGCCGCCAACCCGGGGCTCGCGGAAGTGGTAAACGGACTTATGGATTACTTCAGAGAATCCTATAAGGACGAAGAGTGCTTCCCCGATCCCCCCACCCACGACCCGTGCGCCGTGGCCTACGCCCTGGACCCCTCGGTGGTCAGGACCGTGAAGGCCCCCGTGTACGTGGAGACGAAAGGCGAAGTCACTTGCGGGATGACCGTGGCGGATCTGAGGGCGCAGGCCCCCAAGGACTGCCGCACCCAGGTAGGCCTCTCTCTCGACACTGAAAAATTCTGGAATATGGTGGCAAAAGACCTTGCCAATCTGAAAGTAGGAGGCAGGAAATGAAAAAGCTGATACTGGATCTGGACACCGGCATTGACGACACTTTGGCCATGTCTCTGGCCATGGCGAGCCCGGAAGTGGATCTGATAGGGATTATCGGGACTTACGGGAACGTGTACATGGACCAGGGCCTCAGAAACGACCTGGCCATAACCGATCTTTTCGGCAAGAAGATCAAAGTCTACCGCGGGCTGGACCACGCCCTGAAGAAGGACTCTTTTGAAGTGATGGAAATCTCCTCCTTCATCCACGGCAAAAACGGGATAGGCGAGTGCCAGATAGAAGAGTCGGAAAGGATCCCCGAAGAAGAGGACGGCATAGACTTCCTCATCAGGGCCGCACACGAGTACAAGGAAGATCTAATCTACGTCCCCACCGGCCCCCTCACCAACCTCGCAGCCGCCCTGCAGAAAGACCCCTCCATAAGCTCCCTTATAGGCAGGGTGGTCTTTATGGGAGGGGCGCTCACCGTCCCGGGGAACGTCTCGGACTGGAGCGAAGCC
>JAGBRC010000009.1 GCA_017632535.1 Aeriscardovia sp.
GCGGGGTTTAAGCATGGAAAGGAGATTATCTCGGGAGATGGCATTTTCGTAGTTGGTATCGGCAAAACCTCCCATAGAGTCTTTCCCGTAGGGAGGGTCTATATAAATTACGTCTACTTTGCCCCTGTACTCGATAAGAAGGTTTTGGAGGGCCTCAAAGTTGTCTCCAATAACAAGCTCGTGGGTGAGGCCTTTGGGATTTGACGAGAAGGAAAGTTTTTCATCCTTGGAAAAGTAACTAATTACCCCCCCCCCGGACTTTTTCCAGGGTAGGCTGGAAGACTATGCCGGAAAGCCTGTCCATTACAGACAGGGTAGAAAGATTTTCCACCTCTTCCACGCTCTCAGCCCGCATTATGAGCTTGGAAAGGAAGTCCACGTTTGCAGGTTCAAGCACCTTGTCTTCCTTATAAGACTCCAGCTCCTTTAGGCGGTCCTCCTTAAGTTCTTCAAGTGGCTTGTCCTTGGCTTCTTGAAAATCCATACGTCTCCTTCCAAAGCTGAAATAGTTATAAACCATGTAATAACTTACAGTATATAATCAGAAATTCTAAATTTAAAAAATCATGAGTTCCATTGAGAGTTCTTCGGGGCTGTCGTGATTTATTTCACAGGCAGGACAGAACTCCCTCTTCTTATTACTGAGAAGCGGAATCTAAGACGGGATAGGTACTACATGGAATCACGACATAAAAAATGCAGCTTTTAAGGGAGCTGCCTAACCCTTTCTGGTTGGGGTACCTGGACTCGAACCAAGAATAGATGAACCAGAATCACCTGTGTTGCCAATTACACCATACCCCAATGGTTGCATCACTTATATTTTAAGTTGTCCGTCTCACAATATAGGTGACAGTACCCCCAACCAGATTTGAACTGGTGTTATCGCCGTGAGAGGGCGACGTCCTAGACCGCTAGACGATAGGGGCCAACCTCTTACTTTTCAGTAAGATTACCGGCACATTTCTGTACCTGCCTCTGATTGTAGTACATCAGATTTTGGAACGCAAGGAGGAAATTCTTTCAATTACGACGGGTTTTCCAATTATTTCCAAAGACTCGAAGAGCGGGGCAGAAACTTTCTTGCCGCTGATGGCCAGGCGCACCGGGTTGAAGGCCTTCTTGGCCGGCAGAGACATCTCGTTCACCAGGGCGTCGGTGAGAAGAGTGTGGAGGGTATCGGCCTTCCACTCTTCCTCTTGTACGCCTTCCAAAGACTTCAGCGTTTTGTCGAGGACGGCCTTGTCGGTTTCGGTCAAAGGCTCAAGCGATCCCTCTTCAAATTCCAGCTCTCCAGCCTGGTCGATCAGGGGCAGCATCATTGGCACGGCCTCGGAGAGGAGGCGCACTCTGGGCTGGACCAGGGGGGCGATCCTGAGGAGGAGCGCCTTTTCGTTAGCGCTGAGATCCTCCCACTTTGCGGAAGGAACGAGGCCTTCCTTGAAGAGGTAGGGCAGGCACCTTTTCACGAAGTCCTCGTTGTCCAGCATGCGGATGTGGGCGGCGTTGATGGAGATGGCCTTCTTGAGGTCGAACCTGGCGGGATTGGCCTTGACGTCCCTCACGTCGAACTTGGCCACGAGCTCTTCCATGGAGAAGACGTCCTGGTCTGCAGAGTATGACCACCCCAGGAGGGAGAGGTAGTTTAGAAGGCCTTCCCTTATAAAGCCCATGTCTCTAAGAAGGAAGAGGTTGCTCTGCGGGTCCCTCTTGGAGAGCTTCTTGTTACCCTCTCCCATGACGTAGGGCAGGTGCCCGAAGAGCGGGGTCTGCTTGGCGATCCCGAGCTTCTTTAGGTAGTCGTAGAGCACAATCTGGCGCGGGGTGGAGGGCAGTAGGTCTTCTCCCCTAAGCACCATGTTCACGTCCAGTATCGCGTCGTCTACGGGATTGGTGAGGGTGTAGAGCGGGTCCCCGTTGGGGCGCACGATCACAAAGTCGGGGAAGGATCCCGCCTTGTAGGTTATAGGCCCTCTCACCAGGTCGTCCCAGCTGACGTCCTCGTCTGGGACGCGGATCCTGAGCGCAGGCTTGCGGCCCTCCTTGCGGAACGCCTCTTTCTGCTCTTCGGTGAGGTTCCTGTCAAACCCGTCGTAGCCGAAGGTCTCAGGGCGCCCTGCGGCCTTGTTTCTTTCGGCTATCTCTTCGGCCGTAGAGAAGGATTCATAGGCGAAGCCCGCATCGAAGAGCTGCTTTGCCACCCCCTGGTAGACTTCCTTCCTCCTGGATTGGAAATACAGGTCATCGTTTCCTTTTCCAATTCCTTCGTCCCAGTCGATGCCCATCCACTCGAGGGCCTCTATAATCATGTCGAGGCTCTCTTTAGTGTCTCTCCTGTCGTCGGTGTCTTCCATCCTGAATATCAACGTGCCGCCGGTATGGCGCGCCTCGGCCCAGTTGTAAAGGGCGGTATGAATCATGCCCACGTGCGGGATTCCGGTGGGCGAGGGGCAAAATCTCAGCCTCGGATGCTCCGGAATTATCGGTTTATCTTTGTCATTCTTCGTACTCATACCTCAATTCTAGAATCGGCCTCCTTTAATTAACAGGAGTGGGTCTAATATAAGGGGAGTATTAGAGGGAGCTTAGAGGAGCTGGGAGGTAAAGTGAGGACGAAAATCGTAAAGGTGGCGGCGGCGGCCGTGGCGACGCTGGCTCTGGCGCTGGGGCTTGCAGCCTGCGGGCAGGCTCAGACTTCTGCCGCTTCAAACCAAGATCCCACCATCAACGTGATGCTGGACTGGACACCCAATACCAACCATGTGGGCCTCTACGCCGCCAAAGCCCTCGGATACTACAAAGACGAAGGAATCAATATAAACATCCTCCCCGTTTCCTCGGCCGGAGCTGAGCAGGCGGTAGAGACGGGGGTAGCCAATATCGGATTTTCCACCCTTAGCAACGTGGCGGCTTTTGACGCCAAGGGCGCCCACCTGCAGCTGATATTCGATCTGACGCAAAAGGATGTGGCGATCTGGTGCGCTTTGGCCTCAAACAAGTCCATAAAAACCCCGAAGGACTTTAGCGGGAAGACTTTCGTCACTTTCGGATCCGCCGAGCAGAAGGCGGTCTTGAGGGAAATGATAAAGAACGCCGGGGGAACTGGGCAGTTTTCGACCGTAACCGTAGGGACTTCCACTTTCCAGACTTTGGAGAGCGGAAAGGGCACTTTCGGAGGCTTCTACGCCACCTGGGAAGGGGTGGAAAGTCAGATTGACGGCCCCAAGCTCACCTGCTTTAAGTCCGTAAACTGGGGCGTTCCGGGCAACCCCACCCAGCTCGGATACGCCGTGAACACCTCTTGGGAGCAGTCCCACGAAAAAGAGGTCCAGGAGTTTGTGGATGCTACTGCCAGGGGCTACGCCTACGCCATAGCTAACCCGATACAGGCTGCGCACTTCCTGGTGCAGGGGGCAAAGCCCACGGTAGTTCCGATTAAGCTGGCCGAAGCGTCGATGGAAGACATCATAGACAACAACTACTGGGGCGACTCCAAGGCCATAGCCGCAGCCTGGCAGAAGACCAAGTCCGCGACCACCCTTCCGGCTTCGGCCCTCGGAGGCTTTGGAGACATCAACTTTTCCGATGCGCAAAGCTATCTGGACTTTCTCTGGAAAAACGGAGTCTATGACACCCAGTCCGATCCCTCGCCTGCCCAGCCCAACGCCCAGGTGCTCGGAACCAACAAGTACGTCGACGCCAAGCAGTCGTAAAAGCGCATGAAAAAGAAGGGGTACCGCATCTGGATAGGCATCGCGACTTTCGCGATCCTGATAGCCCTGTGGCAGATCTGCGTGAGCGCCGGAAAAATCAGCCCCAGGGTTCTAAGCTCGCCTTGGCAGGTGGCGGTGTGCCTGGTGGAGTACTGGCCTTCCATCCTTTCTTCTGCCACCCTGATCACGGGGCTGGAAGGCCTTCTCGGATTTTTGGCTTCCATCCCCCTTGGCCTGGCCCTAGGGGTGGGGCTCTACTCTTCAAAGACCGTCCAGGCTTCCCTCTACCCCCTCATAGTCACGGCCCAGATGCTCCCCCTCATCACCATCGCGCCCCTCTTTATAATCTGGTTCGGCTTCTCCCCCGTGGGCAAAGGGGTGATGGTGGCGATCTTCTCCATCTTCCCCATAGCCGTCCAGACCTTCCGGGGCCTTGCAAAAGTGCCCGAGGAGTTTGTGGATGTGGCCAAGTCCTGCGGGGCAGGGTCCTGGTGGATTCTCTTCCACGTAAAGCTGCGCCTCTCGGCCCCGCAAATTTTTGGCGGGATGAAGATTGCCACGGCCTACGTCTTCGCCACGGCCGCCACGGCCGAATACCTGGGGGCCAGAAACGGTCTAGGAATCGTCCTTCAGTCGGCCTTCGAAGCTTTCCAAACCCCTTTAATTTTTTCGGCTACCATCTTAATCATCGCCATGACCGCCCTCCTGTGGCTTTTGGTGGCGGGAAGCGAGAAGCTGGTTTCAAGGCCCAGAAGGACCTCACTTAAATTCGCGGAAGGCGGCAGATGATCGAAGAAGACGATGTGCCTCCGGAGATAAAAGAAAAAAGGAGGCTCTACCGCCTTCGCCTGACCCAGCCCCTCTACGGGGCAAGCCCCCTGGACGCCTGCGCCAGATTCTTTTTCAAGTACGGGCAGTTTTCCGGAAGGGCGTCTTTGAGCGAGTACTGGTACTCGAACATGTGGGGCGCAGCCTACCTTCTGGTGTGCTGGTGCGTCTACGCTCTCTTCGTTTCAGATCCCTCGGTAGTCAGCCTCATACTCCTTTTGGCCGTCCTGGCGGGGGCCTTGACCTGCCTTGTGCCCTTTCTCTCCCTGACCTCCAGAAGGTACCATGATGCGGGATTTTCGGCCCTTTGGATGCTGATAGGCTCCCTTATCTCCCTAGCCGGAATTTTGGTGGGCGCCTCGGCCTTGGCGGACGCCACAAAGCTCGCATTCGAGCTGGACGCAATAGCCAAGGCACAGGCTTCGGGGGCCCTCTTTGTTCGCCTCGGGGCGGCTTCGCCCGCCTTGTCCATCGCAAATGCCAAGGCCCTCGTCTCATCCTCCTTGGGGTGGGAAGTCAAAGTGGCGAGGGCGGCCGGGCTGGTCCTGCTTTTAGGCCAAATCGTAGACGTGGTTTTCTGCCTTCTCCCCAGCAAAAATAAAGGGGTGAAATTCGACGCGCCGCGCCTTTCCTCCGAGTGGACGGTCACAAAAGAAAGCTACCTGAGCAGCTTGAAAAGGGGAAAGGGGAAAGTCAGCGAATCTTCCCGGCAGGATTAAAATAGGAAGCCGAGATGAGCTTGCCCGTGCCCGAATCTATGCAAAACTTGCTCACTGACGCCAAAGAGACCTTGCGCATGAGGGGGTTTAAAGGCGTGCTGCTTTTCGTCAGAAAGTGCCTCAAAACCCAGATGGGTGACTGGTGGGAGACGACGAGAAGGGTGTCGTCTTTTGAAGAGTTGAGTTTGGACTGAAGGAAAGAGAGCATCCGGTTCTCGATTTTTACGTAGTCCTCGCCCCAGCCCGGGGTCTTCAGATCCAAAAACTTCTTCCAGTTCGAAGGGCGCAAAAAAGAGGCCGATCCGTACCCAAGACGGCATCCCCTGAAAGAGTTTGCGGCCTCTATCAGGCGAGGATCTGTCCTCACGCGAAGCTTTGGAAGTATTGCAAGGCTTCGTCTCTCATTTAAAATCTCGGCTATTAGCTCGGCTGTCTGCACCGTCCTCTCCAGGGGGGAGGCGTAGATTGCGCTGGCGGTTAGGGCCTCGTCTATGGAAGAAAGAAAGCGCCCGGTCTCTTCTACCTGCCTCATCCCGGTTAGGGACAGAGGAAACCCCCTCAGCCTCTCGTAGACGACTTTCTGGGAGTTGGCCACTTGGCCGTGGCGTATGAAATAAAAAACGGTTCTGCTCATAGCCACCCCTTAGGAGTGTGCTTTTTGGCCCAGGTTCCGAGTTTGTGGGCCAATACCGTCTTTTCCTCATTGCCGTCTCTGGGCTCGTCTAAGAGGACCTTCCTTACGGTAAAGCTCCAGGCGCCCACAATGACTGAAGCCACGATGAGGCCTACGTTGGCGAAGATAGTATATCTGGCGTGGTCGGTGACAGAGAGACGCGAGGAAATTATGACATTTGTAAAAATCCAAACTATAAGGTCGCTCAGCCCCAGGCCTATGAAGGAGTTGAGGAAGAAGACCATCATTTCCGTCCAACGGGGCATGTCGCGCCTATGGACGAAGACGTGGCTCATGCTGGCCGAATAGTTGTAGGCCAAAGCCACCAAAAAGCCGATTGAGACACCGAGAATGGAGCCAAAATGGGCCAAAAGGAGCACGTTCATGACCGACCAGTTTATGCAGAACGCGATCCCGCCCACTGCTCCAAATCTGACGAGCTGACCTATCAGTCTTTTCATGGATTTGCCTTCCCCAGTCGGGGTAGAAGGCTACTCCTCGGTGACGGCTACAGTGAACTCGGAGACGATCTGCGGGTAGAGGCGGGCCTCCACCTTGTATCTTCCAGTCTGCTTTATCGCATCGAAGTGCAAAGTCTTGGGATCCACTTCGATGCCCTTGTCCTTGAGCTTTTCAGCTATGGCTTCGGGGCTGATGCCGCCGAAGAGTTTGCCGCTGTCGGAGACCTTTGCGGGGATGATGACGGTCACTCCGTCGAGCATGTCCTTGAGGGCTGCGGCCTTCTGCCTGCTTTCGACCTTCTCCGCATCCCTCTTGGCAAACTGGGCAGCCTCTTTCTCTGCGGCCTTGGCGGTCCAAAGCTGGGCCTGCCCGGTGGGGACCAAAAAGTTCCTGGCGTACCCCGCCGCCACTTCAACGCTCTGTCCGGCAGAGCCTAGGGAGGGGACGTCTTGGGTCAGTATGACTTTTATCTGCTTGCTCATGTTCACCTCACCGGTTAGAAGCGGAATAGGGCAGGAGCGCCATTTCTCTTGCATTCTTTATGGCGTTCGCGATCTTGTGCTGCTGCTGGACGGTGACGCCCGTGATCCTCCTGGAGCGGATCTTGCCCCTGTCGGATATGAACTTGCGCAGAAGCGCCACGTCCTTGTAGTCGACTTTGCCGACCTTTATGGCCGAAAAGCTCGCCGGCTTTTTATAAACCTTGGATGAAAACTGCATTCTTCTAGACATCTTCAACTTCTCTCTTTAAAAGCCCGGATCTTCGTCTATGCCCAGGGGGTTGTCCGGCATACCCCCGCCGTAGGAGTAGTCTCCTCCGCCGGCCCAGGGATCTTGGGAAGGCTGCTGGGCAGGGGGAGCCTGTCTCTGAGGGGCCTTGGAGTAGCTCTGCGGGGCGAAGTCGTCCCTGGGGGCCTTGGTCACAGAGCAGGAAGCGTACATGAGAGAGGGTCCTACGTCCGTCACTTTGAGCTCTGTGGCCGTGCGCTTTTCGCCCTGCTGGGTCTGGTAGGAGCGGGCCGTGAGGGTTCCTTGCACTATCACCCTCATCCCCTTGGAGAGGGAGTTTACGACGTGGTCGGCCAGGTTCCCCCAGGCCGAGCAGTTCATAAACAGGGTCTCGCCCTCCTGCCTCTGCCCAGTAGAAGGGTCCAGCCTGTAGGGGGTGGATCCTACGCGGAAGGAAGCGAGCTTGGATCCGCTCGGGAAGCTTCTCAGCTCGGGATCCGCCGTGAGGTAGCCTATCAGGGTTACAAAAGTTTCATTGGGCATTAGCGCTTGTCCTCGCGCAGGACCTTGGTGCGCACTACGTTTTCGTTCAGCTTCATCTGCCTGTCGAGCTCGGCGCAGGCTTCGGGGGTGCAGGAGAAGTGGGCTACGAGGTAGAACCCGTCGTCTAGGCCGTTTATCTGGTAGGCCAGGCGGCGCTTGCCCCAGTAGTCTATGTCTTTAACTTCGCCGCCGTCTTCCGCGACGACGGTCATGAACTGTTCCATCAGCTTCTTGACGCTGGCCTCTTCCATGGAAGGATTTATTATGGCCATCATTTCGTAAGGATGAGACACTTAACCTCCTTTGGTCTTTTCGGCCGCGCATGGCGCGGCAGGAGTTTTACTCGTTAATTCAGTCTACCTGCGGGGCCTTACAATCCCCTAGGCCGAGTGAGGCCAGATCCTGGCAGCGGGAGTCTGAAAAGTGGCCGATGAGGCAGTTGGCTATGACCCTGTATCCCTCATAGCTGGGGTGGAAGCAGTCCGAGCACCAGAACCACTTGGTATCACCATAGGGGGTTCCCACAGTCTGGTTGACGTAAAAGGCGCCGTTTGCGTCGCACACTTCCTGGGCTACTTTGGCCTGCTGCAGGGTGGCCTTCTTGAGGCGATCCTGCAGGGCCCGCCCAAAAGCGGGGACCATGTAGACTTCGGCCGAAGAGAAGACTATGACCCTGTCTGCCAGGGCCTTGGCCATGTCTATAGATTCTTTGAGCTCCCTTTGCCACTTTTCATCGGCAGGCCTGAAGGCCATGAGGTCGTTGCTTCCAGCGCAGAGCATCAAAACGTCCCAGTGCCCCCCCTCTAGCGAGGGGAGCATCCTGTAGCGCGCGCGAGTGAGAGTGGCTCCGAACTTTCCCACGAGCTCCCACTCGACGTTTCGGTTCATCCTTTTGGACAGGAGCCTCAAAAATTGGGGGATGAGGCCGTAGCGCGTGTTGGAGCACCCGCACCCCAGGACCATGGAATCTCCCACGGCCACGGTGGACAGGGGCCTGCCCTCCCCGCCTTCGACCTCTATAAGCCCCTTTTTCTCCCCCGGGGGCTCTTTGGCAAAATCAATGTTTTTGAGTTTTAGCGCGTCGATGGACGCCGCCACTTTTTCCAAGGCGTTCATAATCCTTCTTTCGCCCGCGGCCTATTCTTCCGCCACGAGATCCAAGTAATCGTCTTCCCACCTGTCTTCAACACCATCGGGAAGCAATAAAATCCTGTCGGGCCTGAGGGCCTCCAGGGCGCCCCTGTCGTGGGTGACGAGGATGCAGGCCCCCTTGTAGCCCGATATTGCTTCCAAGATCTTTTCCCTGCTTGCCGGGTCGAGGTTGTTTGTAGGCTCGTCTAGAAGCAGCAGGTTTGCTCCAGAGTATGCCAGCGAGGCCAAAGAGAGGCGCGTCTTTTCCCCGCCGGAGAGCACCCCTGCCCTTTTATACACTTCGTCGCTTGAAAAAAGGAAACCGCCCAGGGCCGTGCGCGCCTCTTCTTCGCTCATCTTTGGGCAGGCTCCCATCATATTTTCAAGCACCGTCTTTTCCCCGTCGAGGTTCTCGTGCTCCTGGGAAAAGTAGCCCACTTTGCACTTTTCCCCCAAAAGGGCTTCTCCCTCCTCCGGGAAAAGCTGTCCGGAAAGGAGCCTTAAAAACGTGGTCTTTCCGGCCCCGTTGGCCCCGAGAATGGCAATCCTGGAATCCCTTTCCACCGTGAGGTCCAGGCCGTCCAAGACTGGCTTTCCCCCGTAGCCGTAGGAAAGCCCCCGGCACTCGGCCAAAATCCTCCCCCCTCTCTCGGGCTCGGGGAGGCGTATGTTGGCGCTCTTCTCCCTTTTGGCTTCGAACCTGTTTTCTTCCAACAGCTTTTCTGCCCGCTTTTCCATATTTTTGGCAGCTACGGCCTTTGTGGCCTTCGCCCCCAGGGAGGCGCTCACCTTTAAGAGTTTTTCGGCCTGCTTTTTGGCATTTTCCGCGGCCTTTTTCGCCCTCTCCTCCCTGGCGGTCCTCTCCTTGAGGAAGGCGGTATACCCCATGGAGTATTTGTCGAAGACCCCGTCGCGCAGGTACCAGATTGCGTTGGCGCACTCGTCTAAAAGCTTTTGGGAGTGGGAGATTAAAAGCAGGGCCCCTCCGAAGTCCTTGAGCTTTTCGGTGAGCCACTCCACCGCGCCCGCGTCCAGGTGGTTGGTGGGCTCGTCCAAGATCAAGGTGTCGGCTCCGGCAAAGATTATCCTCGCCAGCTCCACCCTTCTTTTTTGCCCGCCCGACAGGGCTGAAAGGGGGGCGTCCATATAGTTCGCGATTTCCAGGCGGGAGGCCATTTTGGACGCCTCGGCCTTGGCGCTCCAACCCCCCTCGGCTTCGAACCTTTCAGAGAGCTTTTCCAGGCGGGAAATGTCTTTTTCCAGATCCTTTCCCCCTTCTACTGCCCTCTGCACCTCCTCTATCCTTTTCATGAGGGACGAAAGGCCTTTGGCGGAAAGGATTCTTTCAAGGACCGTCTGGGACTGGTTGGCCGCCCGGGTTTCCTGGGGAAGGTATCCCAAAGTCCCCCGGATCTGGACCTTTCCGCTTTCTGGGGGGAGCTCGCCCACGAGCGTTCGCACAAACGTGGTCTTGCCCGCCCCGTTTTTGCCCACCAGGCCTATCTTTTCCCCGGCGCCTATGGAAAACGAGGTGGGGTAGAGGATCTGCCTGGCCCCCCAGCTTATAGACAAGTCATCGGCCGTAATCGACATGGAATTTTTCCTTAAAAGCAAAAGTTATCTAATCTAGACTTTAGAGTAACGGCGCGAAAATCCACAAAAAACAGAAGGCAGAATGTCACAGGAAAACGGCGTTTTCATAGAAGACCTCTCAAATTTGCAAGCAAATAAAAAAATCGTCATAAAAGGCGCATCGGAGCACAACTTGAAGGGGGTGGACCTGGAGATACCCAAAAACAAGCTGGTAGTCTTCACGGGTCTGTCGGGATCCGGCAAGAGCTCTCTTGCCTTCGACACCCTGTGCGCGGAAGGGCAGAGGCGCTACATGCAGTCCCTCTCCTCCTACGCCCGCCAATTTTTGGGCCAGATCCCCAAGCCCAAGGTGGACTCCATAGAGGGCCTCAGCCCCACGATCTCTATAGACCAGAAAAGTACCAACCACAACCCGAGGTCGACCGTGGGCACCGTGACCGAAATTTACGACTATATGAGGGTGCTCTTTTCCAGGATCTCCGTCCCCCACTGCCCGGTGTGCTTTGAAGAAGTGGGCAGGCAGAGCGCGGAGCAAATAGTGGATTCCATCTTGGGGGAGGGGGGATCTGTAGAAATCCTCGCCCCCCTCGCCCGAGAGAAAAAGGGGACTTTTGAATCCCTCCTTTCGGATCTGGCCTCCAAGGGCTACGCCCGGGCCGTGGTAGACGGAAAGTACTGCAGGACTTCCGAACCTCCGGAGCTTAAAAAGCAGGAAAAGCACACCGTCTTCGCCCTCGTAGACAGGCTAAACCTGGGGCCCGAGGAGCGAAGCCGCCTCACGGACTCCGTTGAAAGCGCCCTGGAGCTGTCCGGGGGGAGCGTGGTGGCCAGGTTCAAAGATGGGGAAGGGGTCAAAGACGAGTTCTTCAGCGAAAAAGTCTCCTGCCCCAACGGTCACGTTTTCGATCTGGATATGGAGCCGAGGAGCTTTTCTTTCAATTCCCCCCTGGGGGCGTGTCCGTCGTGCGGCGGCCTGGGGACAAAGGAGGAGATGGACCTTTCCCGAGTCATCCCAGATCCCTCCCTTTCGCTAAACCAGGGGGCGGTGGACCCATGGAACCATCAGATAACCGACCACTCCAGGGAACTGTGGGATCTGAGCCAGCAGATGGGGTTCGACATGGATACCCCCTGGGAGGACCTTCCCGAAAACGTGAAGGAGGCCATCCTCTACAAGGGCTACGACTTTAGCGAAGGGAAGACGGTAAAAAACAGGTGGGGGCAAAAAAGGAGCCAGATTTTCGGATTTGAGCCCGTCTCCCACTGGCTGGATCGGAAAATCTCCCAGACAGATTCTGAACTCATCCGAAGCTGGTACTCAAAGTGGATGCACTCGACCGTGTGCTCCGAGTGCGGGGGCAAGAGGCTTAGACCTGAGATTTTGGCTGCATGGATCGACGGAAAGTCCATAGTGGACGTGTGCCAGATGTCGGTAAAAGAGGAGGCCGAGTGGGTGAAAAGTCTGAGTCTCACCCCAAAGCAGGAGCTCATAGCCAAAGATGCCCTGAAGGCCATAGGCCAGAGGCTGGAATTTCTTTTGGACATCGGCCTGGACTACCTCACGCTGATGAGGTCCGCCTCCACCCTCTCCGGGGGGGAGGCCCAGAGGATAAGGCTGGCCAACCAGATAGGATCCAAGCTCACCGGAGTGATGTACGTGCTAGACGAGCCCTCCATAGGCCTGCACCAGCGGGACAACGACAAGATGCTTGCCACCCTGAGGAGCCTGCAGTCTTTAGACAACACGGTGATTGTGGTAGAGCACGACGAAGACACGATAAGGAGCGCGGACTGGCTGGTGGACGTGGGGCCGTTGGCTGGAAAAGGCGGAGGGGAGATCATCTACTCCGGAGCCCCGGAAGGGATTTCTAGGGCTCCCCTCTCGATAACGGGTCAGTACATGACGGGGAAAAAGAAGATTTCCGTTCCCGCTTCAAGGCGGGCGCCCGGAGGATGGCTGAAGCTGAAAGACGTAAACAGGAATAATCTGAGGCACCTGGACGTCTCCATCCCCCTACAGGTCTTTTCCACCATCACGGGAGTGTCTGGGTCGGGAAAGAGCACCCTCATGGATGACATCCTCTACCCCAGGCTTTCCAGCGCCCTTAACGGATCTTCGGTGTTCGTAAATGAGGCCGAAGGAAAGATGGAGGGGGCGGAGGCTCTGGATAAAGTCATCTATATCGACCAGTCCCCCATCGGGCGCACCCCGAGATCCAACCCTGCCACCTACACCGGGGTATGGAACGCGATAAGGGACCTTTTCGCCCGCACTCCCGAAGCGCAGGTGAGGGGCTATAAGCCGGGCCGGTTCTCCTTCAATGAGAAGGGCGGTAGGTGCGAGACATGCCACGGGGACGGAGTGATAAACATAGAGATGAACTTCCTTCCCTCGGTGCAGATAACCTGCGACGCCTGCCAAGGGAGGAGGTACAACCGGGAGACTCTGCAGGTGGAATACAACGGAAAGAACATCTCCCAGGTCTTGGAGATGACGGTGAGCGAAGCCGCCTCCTTCTTTAAAAACATCCCTTCCATCCTTCTTTACCTCAAGGCTTTGGAAGACGTGGGCCTGGGCTATATCTCGCTGGGGCAAAACGCCACCACCCTCTCGGGGGGGGAGGCACAGAGGGTGAAGCTCGCTTCCGAGCTTCAAAAAAAGCAGACCGGAAGGACTATATACCTTTTGGACGAGCCCACCACGGGCCTGCACGCAGAAGACGTGCGCAAGCTTTTGGAAATCTTCAAGAGGCTGGTAGACAAAAAGAACACCTTGGTCGTGATAGAGCACAATCTGGACGTGATAAAAAGCTGCGACTACGTGATAGACCTTGGCCCCGAGGGAGGGGACAAGGGCGGAAAGGTCGTGGCCAAGGGAACGCCCGAAGAGGTGGCAAAGACCGGGACCTGGACCGGGCGCTACCTTTCCAAAGTCCTATGCTAGAGCCATCCTGCGCCCCCAAAAGGCAGGACATCCCCGACACTTTCGGCGTCTACAAATGGAAGGACGGGAGTGGCAGGGTCATATACGTGGGGAAGGCCAAGAGCTTGAGAAATCGGCTCTCTTTCTATTTTCAGCCCCCTTCCTCCCTTCCCCCCAGGACCCGAAGCATGGTGGGAGCCGCAAAGAGCCTGGAGTGGACGGTCGTAGACAACGAGCTGGAGGCCTTGGCCCTGGAGTACTCCTGGATAAAGGAGTTCGATCCCAAGTACAACGTGGTCTTTAAAGATGACAAGAGCTACCCCTACCTCGCCCTCTCGGCCAAGGAGGAGTTCCCGAGGCTCTTTGTAACCAGGAAGTCTAAAAGGAAGGGACTCGTATTTTTCGGGCCCTTTGCCAACCAGAAGCTCTTCCGGCTCCTGGGCCCCCTGACGCAGATCTTCCCCTTGCGCACTTGCAGCGACGAATCTTTCAAAATCCACCGGGCCCACAACAGGGCGTGCATCCTCTACGAACTGGGGCGCTGTTCGGGGCCCTGCGTGGGGGCGGTGGGAAAGGAAAAGTACGGCGAAATCGTGAAGGCCTTCTCTTCGGCGCTCACTTCCCCCTCGAGGGCGCAGGAAGAGAAAGCCAAGCTGAAAAGGGAAATGGAAGAGGAGAGGGGGGATTTCAACTTCGAAAAGGCCGCCAGGGCAAGAGACGAGCTTTTGGCTTTGGAGGAAGTGACGGAAAAAAATTCGGTTCTGAGATCTTCTGGGGACGAAGACGTGTTCGCCGCCGCCTCCGGAGAGGGAATCTGCTACTTTTACCAGATGACGGTAAGGGGAGGGAGGATCCGGGCCGAGAGGAGCTGGAGCGCGGACTTTGTGGAAGAAGAGACAAAAGAAGGCCTCCTTTCCAGGTTGCTGTTTTCCTTTTATTCTTCCAAGACCCAGCAAGATTTTGAAGCCGACAGGTCTTCGGTTCCAGACAACGGGTTTCAAACTACGCGCGCATCCTGGCCCAAAGAGGTGCTCGTCCCCTTCCTGCCCGAGGACGCCGAGGGCATAGAAGAGATGCTCGCCTGCGCCTCGAAAAGGAAGGTGGAGGTCAAAGTCCCCAAGAGGGGCCCCAAAAAATCCCTTCTTGAAGAGGCGCAAAAAAATGCCGAAGAGGGTCTAAAGAGGCTGGAAAAAAGCTCCCTCAAAAAATCCGAAGCCCGCAAGGGGGCGCTGGAGGAGGCGCAAAAGCTCTTGTCGCTGCCGTCCCTTCCCCTCCTCATCGAGGGCTTCGACATCTCAAACTCCGCCTCCGGAGGGCAGCAGGTGGGATCCTGCGTGTCTTTTGCAAATGGGGAAAAGAATGCGAAAGGCTACAGGAAGTTTTCCCTCCCTTCCTACAAAGACGATCTGGGGGCGCTCGAAGAAGTGGTCAAAAGGCGCTACGAAATGGACCTCCCCCTTCCCGACCTCGTCTTGGTGGATGGGGGCCCAGAGCAGCTCAAGGCGGCCCGCCGCGGCCTCGAGGAGGCTTTGGGAAAGAGCGGGAGCCGGATTCCTCTGGCGGCCCTCTCAAAGAGGCTGGAAGAAGTGTGGCTGGAAGGGGAAGCTTATCCCCTGATCCTTTCCAGAACCGATCCCCTCCTCCTCCTTTTGGAAAATGTGAGAGACGAATCTCACCGCTTCGCCATTGCCTACCACCGCCTGCTTAGGCAAAAGAGCCTACAAGAAGAGCGGTGACTAAAATAGAAGGAGAAACAGTTGTTACAAAAATTCAAAAAAGCGTCAAAAGCTCCGCCCTCCTGGGCGCAGTATGCAGTTTTTACAAAAAGCGGTGAGAGAGGCGAAGTGTGAGGGGAAACGAAGTTTATAACGAGTTGGCGGGCGTGAGCCTAAGCCCTTCCATGCGGGAAGTGCAGATAGCTGTAATGCTTAGAATGGCCATGTCTCTTAGGGTCTCGAAAGGGAAATTCGCCTTAGAGTGCACTTTTAAACACCAAGACTCTGCAGTATGGCTGAAGAACGCCATAGAAGAGGCTTTTTCAATTCTGTCAGAACTTAGGAGTGTGCCCGACGAGAAAAACTCGAACGTATGCGTGGTATCTTTCAGGGGCAATGATGCAAAAAGGCTTTTGCTTTTCAGCAAGCTCTTGGATGTGAAGACAAAAAGGATTGTGGCCTCTTTCCCTCCCTTCATAGACCTCTCCTCCATCCCCGTAGCCAAGACCGTGTGGAGGGGGGCCATCATGGCG
This sequence comes from Aeriscardovia sp., assembly GCA_017632535.1. GTDB lineage: Bacteria > Actinomycetota > Actinomycetes > Actinomycetales > Bifidobacteriaceae > RGIG1476. The sequence continues at coordinate 15,563 of JAGBRC010000009.1, forward strand.
AGGGGAGAAGTGGTCCCCGAAAAGAAGTCCGGAATCAAAATCGGCTGCTCTTCTGTAGATCTTGCAAATAAGCTTCAGGAGGCTGCCTCTACCCTCGGGGTAGAGGCTCAGGCAAACTGCCGAGTCAGAAAGAAGAGCGTGGAAGTGCCTCCGGCGGCACAGACGGTGAAGATGCTGAACCTTATAGGGGCCGGAGAGTGCGCGAAAAAGATCCGAAGTTCCTTGGAGCGCACAAGCGAAGTGGAGGCCAAGCACGTGGTGGCCCAGCTCTACGAAGCCAATCGGCAGCGCAGCTCGGCTGCCGCCAAGAAGGCCTGCGAAAAGATCAAAAACGCCTTCGAGATCCTGGAAGGGCGCGAGATAAACCCGGATCTTAGGCAGGCCGGAGAGCTCAGGCTCGCACATCCCAATGCTACCTTGAGCGAACTGGGAAAGCTGGCCAACCCCCCCATAAGCAAAGATGCCGTGGCCGGAAGGATGAGGCGCCTGTACAGGCTGGCGTTGGACGTCAAAGAAGGGGGAAAGGCGGCAAGGCCCAAATAGCCATTTGTTTGAGGGCTTTTGACCTTATGAACTAAACTCGTTACTAAAAGCGCTTTGACCTATAGGAAGGCAATATGGAAAGTATAGAGAAACTTGGGGATCTGACGGGAAAAACCGTCCTGGTCAGGTGCGACTTCAACGTGCCTGAAAACGACAAGGGAGAGATAACCGACGACAGGCGCATAAGGGCTGCAGTGCCCACCCTAAAGAGCCTTTTGGACCGCGGTGCCAAGCTCGTGATAGCAGCCCACCTGGGGCGGCCCAAGGGCAAGGAGGACAAGGCTTACAGCCTCGCCCCTGTGGCGCAGAGGCTTTCCGAGCTCCTCTCGGCTCCGGTAATCTTGGCCAAGGATGCCGCGGGCCCGGATTCAAAGAAGCTTGCAAAGGAGCTCAAGCCCGGCGAGGTCCTCCTTTTGGAAAACATCCGCTTCAGGCCGGAAGAGACAAGCAAAGACGAGGCCGAGAGGATGAAGCTGGCCGAAGATCTCGCCTCCCTGGCCGATCTTTTCGTTTTCGACGGCTTCGGGGTCGCCCACAGGAAGCACGCCTCCAGCTACGACGTTTCCAAGCTCCTGCCCAGCTACATGGGCCTTTTGGTGGCAAAAGAGCAGGAGGCCCTCACCCGAGCACTAGAAGATCCCGCCAGGCCCTACACCGTGGTGATGGGAGGGGCAAAAGTTTCCGACAAGCTCAAAGTCATAGTGAACCTTTTGGATGTAGCCGACCGGATCCTTATAGCCGGAGGAATGGCATACACCTTCATCAAGGCCAACGGGGGGCAGATTGGCCAGTCCCTCCTGGAGCCCGACATGCTCGACGAGGCCAGAGAATGCATGAGGATTGCAAAGGAGAAGGGGGTTGAGTTTCTTCTTCCCAAAGATCTCGTGGTGGCAGACGCCTTCTCTAACGACGCTTCCACCGAGATAGTGGATTCCTATAAGGTCCCCGAGGACATGATGGGGATGGATGTGGGCCCCAAGACCTGCGAGGAGTTTGCGGCTAAGATCAAGGACTCCAAGACTGTGTTTTGGAACGGCCCGCTGGGGGTGTTCGAGTTTCCAAAGTTTGCGGAAGGCACCCGCTTCATTGCCCAGGCCATGAAAGAGGCCACGGCAAACGGGGCCTTCACGATCATTGGCGGCGGCGACAGCGCAGCCGCCGTCGATGCCTTTGGGTTCAAAGACGGGGACTTCTCCCACATTTCCACCGGAGGCGGCGCCTCCCTGGAGTTCCTCAAGGGAGAAGGGCTTCCGGCGCTCGAGGAAAAGTAAGTATGACCCAAACTTGCCCCCCCTGGCTTTTGGCCGCCAACTGGAAGATGAATATGGATCATCTACAGACTCTGGAGTTTATAAGGGAGCTTAGTATCCTGATGCCCGAAAAAGAGGCGGAAAACTCGGGGGTGGAAATGGCGATCTTCCCGCCCTTTACCAGCCTGCGCACGGCCCAGGTATTTTCGACCTCCTACCAGGTCGCGCTCTCCTTGGGCGCCCAGGACGTCTCCCCCCACCCCTCCGGGGCGTTTACGGGGGAAGTTTCAGCTTCCATGCTGGCGCGCCTTGGGTGCAAGTACGTCTTGGTCGGGCACTCTGAAAGCAGGAAGAACCACCACGAGACCAGAGAAGAGCTCGTGGGCAAGGCGAAAAACGCCATTGCCTCTCAGATGACCCCGATACTTTGTGTGGGCGAAGAGGAAAAAGGCGGCGAAGGCATGGAGGAGATATGCTCTCAGGCCGAAGAAGTCTTCTGCGACTTAGGCAAAGAAGAGAGGGAAAAGGTGATAGTCTCCTACGAGCCCGTATGGGCCATAGGCTCCTCGGTCACCGCTTCCCCGCAAAGAATCTCCAGGGCCGCTTCGGCCCTCAAGGCCGACCTTTTTAAAAAGTTTGGGGCCTCTCCCAGAATCCTCTACGGGGGGTCGGTCAACGAAGGAAATATAGAATCCCTAAAGGGCCTCGGGCTTGGAGGGTTCCTTGTGGGCAGAGCCAGCCTCAGCCCTGCGGAGTTTACGGCGATCTTTCGGTGCCTTGAGAAAGGGAAAGGACTGGCATGAAGGCGCTGGTAATAATTTTGGACATCTTGGTGATCGTCACCAGCATCCTCCTCACCCTCCTCATCCTCATGCACAAGGGCAAGGGCGGCGGCCTTTCCGACATGTTCGGGGCCTCCGCCTCCGGGCAGAGCGCCAGCACCTCGGGAGTGGCTGAGAAGAACCTGAACCGCATTACCGTCATAGTGGCCCTCATATGGATCCTAACGATAATCGGCCTGGGGCTCCTCACAAGGTTCGGATTTACGGCTTGGTGATGAAATGATACGTTACGCGCTAGAAAAGGATGCACAGGAGCTTGTAAAGCTCAGAATAGACGAGCAGAAGGCGATCCATCCGGACGCCTCGGCCGATCAGGAAAAGGTCGAGGCCATAGAGAAGTGGATTTCTCAGTCCATAGGGAATGTGAACACCTTGATACTCGTCAGCGAGGAAGACGGGAAAATTGACGCCACCTGCACCTTCGTGGTCGAGCACAACATCCCCGGCCTGGTAGACAACGGCAACTACGCGTACATGTGCAACGTGTACACCGTTCCCGAAAAGAGGAAGCAGGGGATCATGGCCAACATGATCTCCCAGGGCGAGATAGAGCTGAGGGCGAGGAACGTGTGCGCGGTGTACTTCGACAGCGTCTCCGAGCCCATGATTTCCCTTTCCCAAAAGCTGGGATACGTGCACAGGACGAGCTTCTACTCCAAAGACCTTGTAGATTGAAAAAGGTAAAATAAAAAGAGGTCGGACAGGCTTTCCGTGGAGTCGGTCCGGCCTCTTTTTATGCCCGATCTACATCTTCTTTTCGATTTCGCCCACCAAAGAGTTCCAAGAATCTTTGAATTGGTCTATTCCGTCCTTCTGCAGATCCTCCGAGACTTTCTCTATGTCGATCCCGAGGGCGGAAAGCCCTTCTATCACCCTGCGGCTCGCATCAAAGTCGAAATCGGAGGGAAGGCCCTTGCCGTGGTCGGCTTCGGCTTCCAGGGTGGTCATAGGCATGGTGTTGACCGTCTTGGGGGCCACGAGGGAATCTACGTACATGCAGTCCGGGTAAGCGGGGTTCTTGACCGAAGTGCTCGCCCAAAGCAGCCTCTGGGGATGCACTCCGGCCCTCTCCAGCTCCATCCAGCGCGGATCGGAGCTGAAGATCTTCTCAAAGAGCCCGTAGGCCAGGGAGGCGTTCGCCACGGCCGCCTTGCCCTTGAGGGCGAGGGCCTCGGGGGTAGCGATCTTGTCGAGCATGGCGTCGACTTTGGTGTCGATTCTGGATATAAACAGGGAGGCCACGGACCCCAAAGGACGCAGGTCCACATCGCTGTGCAAAGCGTCCATGGCCCCGTCGAGGAAGGCATTGGCCGCAGCCTGGTAGTGGGGCAAAGAGAACAGAAGGGTCATGTTCACGCTGATGCCGTGCCCTATGCAGAACCTCGTGGCCTCAAATCCAGCGGGGGTGGCGGGGATCTTCACCATGGCGTTCTTGCGCTCTATCTTTTCCCAAACCTTCTGCGCAGCGGCTATCATCGCTTCTGAGTCATTGGAAATATTGGGATCCACTTCGAGGGAGACCCTCCCGTTGACCCAGCCGCTCTTTTCGGCGGTGGGGCGGAAGATGTCGCAGGCGGAGCGGACGTCTTTGATCATGAGGCTGTAGAGGATGTCGGAAGCCGAGCCCTCCCCGGCCTTTATCTCTTCGTCGTACAGAGAGGAGCCGTGTATGGCCTTGTAGAAGATGTTGGGGTTGGTGGTGACTCCGCACACCCCTTCTTCGTCGATGAGCTCCTGCAGCTTTCCGGATCCCATAAGGTCCCTAGAGAGGCTGTCTAGCCACACGGACACCCCGTTGGATTCTAGCCGGGCCATATTTTCGTTTACTGCCATTTTTTCTCCTTTTACTCTTCCCTCAATGCTTCGAGGGCGTTTTCCACGACGTTTTCAACCGTCATTCCAAGAGCCTTCATGTTTTCGGACCCGCTGCCCTGCAGGCCGAACCTGTCTATGCACACGCACCTTCCGGAAAGCCCCACGTACTTGTACCAGCTCATGGCGCTTCCGGCTTCTACGGCCACCCTGGCCCCGATCTCTTCGGGGAGCACAGAGCACCTGTAGGAGAGGGGCTGGCGGTCGAACCATTCCATACATGGAACAGATACAACCCTGGCCTTTATTCCCATTTTCTCCAACTCGGCCGAGGCCTTGAGTATGAGCGAGACTTCCGATCCGCTGGCCATGAGGATCAGATCGTCCTCATCTCCGCCCTTGAGAACGTAGGCCCCCTTGGGGAGCCCTTCTTTCGCCTTCTGGCGGGTGATGCTGAGGGTGTCGACCTTCTGGCGGGTGAGGATCAGCGCGGAGGGGGCGCTTTCGGCCTTTTCAAAGATCTGCCTCCAGGCTTCGCAGGTTTCAAACGCGTCGCAGGGCCTTATGACGTCGAGGTTGGGCATGGCCCTGAGGGATGAAAGCTGCTCTATTGGCTGGTGGGTGGGGCCGTCTTCGCCCAGGGCCACAGAGTCGTGGGTGAGAATGAAGATGTTGGGGATGTTCATGAGGGCCGCAAGCCTCACGGCCGCCCTCTCGTAGTCCACAAACTGAAGGAAGGTTCCACCAAAGCAGCGGGTGTGAGATCCCAAGAGGATGCCATTGGTTATAGCGCCCATGGCAAACTCCCTCACTCCGAAGTGCACCACCCTCCCTGAGGGGCCGGAATCTGGCCACTGCTTGGTGCCGGATCCTACAGGCCCAAAGGAGGGGGCCCCTTCTATGACGGTGTTGTTGGAGCCGCCCAGGTCCGCGCTTCCTCCCCACAGCTCCGGCATCACTTTCGCTATGGCGTTGAGGGCCTTTCCGGAAGAAGCCCTGGTGGGCAGGGGGTCCAAAGAGAACGAGGCTTCGAGATCGTCTATGGCCCTGTCGAAGCCCTCGGGGAGGCGGCCGGACTGCAGCCTGTCGTGAAGGGCAGAGGCTTCGGGGTTCTCGCCCTTCCAGGCCTCAAACTCTTTCATCCATGCCTTTTTGGCTTCCTCTCCCCTCTTTATGGCGCCCCTGGCGTGGGCCAAAAGGTCGGGGTCGACCTGAAAAGCCCTGTCCTCGTCCAATCCGAGCTCCTTTTTGAGGACCCGCACGGCGTCTTCCCCTAGAGGAGATCCGTGGGTCTTTTCGCTTCCCGCCTTTCCGGGGGTGGGCCAGGCTATAACGGTGTCGACCTGGATGAAGTGGGGGCGGTCGGTGACTTTCCTGGCCTTCTTTATGGCGCGAAGGAGTGCCTGGATGTCTTCCTTGTATCCGGCCGGAGTGTTGAAGCTCACCCGGTCGGTGTACCAGCCGTAGCTCTTATAGCGTTTGAGGACGTTTTCGGTGAGGGTGATGGAAGTGTCCCCTTCAATCTGGATCTTGTTGCAGTCGAAGATTGCAAAGAGGTTGCCGAGCTTTTGGGTGCCGGCCAAAGAGGAGGCCTCCCCGCTCACCCCTTCCTCTATGTCCCCTTCTCCGCAAAGCGTCCACACTTCGTGGGAGAAGAGATCGCTTTCAAGGAGTGCGGATTCGAACCTCGAAGCCATGGCGAAGCCCACGGCGGTGGAAATTCCCTGCCCGAGGGGTCCGGTGGTCATTTCAATCCCCTCCGTCAGGCCGTATTCGGGATGGCCGGGGGTCTTGGAGTTCATGGTCCTGTAGCCCTTTATGTCATCCAAAGTCAGGTAGCCCGCCAAAAAGAGCTGCACATACTGGGACAGGGACGCGTGGCCGGAAGAGAGGATGAATCTGTCACGGCCCTCCCACTTAGGATCCAAAGGATCGTGTCTGAGCACGTACTGATAGAGGGTGTAGACGATTGGGGTCATGGAAATGGCGCTTCCGGGGTGGCCGCTTCCCGCCTTTTGCACGGCGTCGGCTATAAGCCCCTTGGCCATGGCTATGGTTCTTTCGTCCAAATTAGACTTTTTCAACTCATCCATTTCAATTCCTTAATTGAAAAACAGTGACGGAGAGGCAAAAACTCTCATTTTAAAGATTAGAATGCGGGTCATAAATTTTTAACAGAAAGAGGAATTTTGGGTAAAATATAGCACTCTTAGCCTTTGAGTGCTAAAACGTTATATTATTGTCTTCCCTTTTCAAGCCTAAGGAGGAGCAAGAGTGCACCAAGATCGGCAGGCGCTGGTGCTTAGGATCGTAGTCGAGCAGTATATCCGGACCCATGAGCCAGTGGCATCGGGGAGCGTAGTGAAAAAGTTCCCCGTTCCGATAAGCTCGGCTACCATACGCAACGACATGGCCGCCCTGGAGCGGGAGGGCTACCTTATGGAGCCCCATACTTCGGCCGGGAGGGTGCCCACCGACAAGGGCTACAGAAATTTTGTGGACTCTTTAAACCTTCCACCGGACCCGGCCGCAAAGAGCCGGCCTTTAAGGGATATACTTTCAACTTCTTCGGGGCTCGAAGAGGGGATAGAAGAGGCCGTCAAGTTTTTGGCCGCCTCTACCGGGCAGGTGGCCGTAGGAGTGGCTCCTCCCATCTCTTCTCTCCCCCTCCACAGGCTAGAGATTGTAGGAAAAGATCCTCTGACTGTGATCCTCATCTCCGACAATGGACAAGTGGAAAAAGCCGGGATGGAGAACCCGGGGCTTTCAAAAGAGGAAATTGGGGAAGAAGTTGAAAAAATAAACATGGAGGCCGCCGGAACCCCGATCTCTTCTCTGGGCAAAAAGATCGCCTCCATCCCTCCCTGCGGACCCAAAGAAGAGAAGTTTTTGGCGGCTCTCTCGGAAAGCATGGAATTCGGATCTTGCGCAAAAAGGGAAGTGTACGTCTATGGGGTGAACCTGGCTTACAGGGAGATGAGCCGGGACTTTTTAGCCCCGCTTTTAGACGCCTTGGAAGAGCAGATTGCGCTCATCCGGCTCATGGCCTCAATCTCTAGGGAGGGAGTGGGGGTGGCGATCGGCTCCGAGACTCAGACAGATTCTCTCTCGCACGTTTCCGTCCTTTCTGCGCGCTACGGCACCGAGTGCTGGGAAGCTCTGATAGGATCGATCGGAAACACTTACATGGACTACCCTTGCGCCATTTCTTCGCTCAGGGGCGTGGCAGAATGCCTGTCAGATTTCGCATCCCAACAATTTCCTTCCAATCCGAGTGACGGGAGTTTTAATGGAGAATGACTATTACCAAATCCTCGGGGTCTCTAGGGACGCCAGCCAAGAAGAGATCCAAAAAGCCTACAGAAAGCTTTCGCGCCAATACCATCCGGACATCGCCGGAAAGCAGTACGAAGACAAGTTCAAAGAGATAAACGAAGCCTATTCTGTGCTTTCAGATCCTCAAAAGCGCGAAGAGTACGACCGCAGCGGGAGCGGTTTTTCAGGGGGCGCCGGGGGCGCGGGCTTTTCCCCAATGAACTTTACAGATCTCGGGGACCTCTTCGGACAGTTCTTCGGGGGGGCGAGCCCCTTTGGAACCGGTTCTGCGGCCTCCCCCATTCCCCGGGAAAACCGCGGCGGAGACGAAATCACCTCTATAACCGTCAGCCTGAAAGATGTGGTCTTTGGGGCGGAAAAGCAAATTGAAATACCGACTTTCGGAAGGTGCGCCGCCTGCAAAGGCACGGGCTCGAAAAGCGGGAGCGCTCCGATCGTGTGCCCTTCGTGCCAAGGGTCGGGAGTAAAGCAGCAAGTACAAAGGAGCATCCTCGGGCAGATCATGACCACCGTGCCCTGCCCACAGTGCCAGGGCCACGGCACCATCATTCCTGACCCCTGCCCCCAGTGCCAGGGCACCGGAAGGGTCCGGGTCAAAAGGACGGTGCAGGTCAAAATCCCGGCAGGGATAGAGGACGGGACCAGGATCAAGCTAGTCGGCCAGGGCGAGGCGGGACAGCTCGGGGGCCCCGCGGGGGACCTTTACATAGAGATCCATGTGGCCCCGAGCAAAGAGTTTGCGAGGAAAGGCCAAGATCTGCACTGCTGGCTGTCTATACCCATGACGTGGGCGGCGCTCGGGGCCAAGACCAACATCTCGACTTTCGACGGGGAAAAGGAACTGGAGATTCCGGCCGGCATCCAATACGGGCAAACTGTGGTGATGCCGGGCCTTGGGCTTCCCAAATCTGAAAAGGAGAGGGGCGACATAGTCGTACACGTGCAGATAGAGATCCCCACCAGCCTCTCTTCGGAGCAAAAAGAGCTTCTCGAAAAATTCGCATCCAGCCATGATTCGCAGGCCGGCGGAAATATGCAGGCCGCCCAGGAAATGAAGCCTAAAAAGGGAATATTTGCGAGAATGAAAGACGCCCTCAAGGGCGAATAAGGTTCAAAGGATCCGTGGGACTGCCGGATAGGGGGAAAACGGCACAAAGGACGCCGGGGCCGCGTTTCCTATCTGCGCGCAGTAGAATCCGGGCTCCCGGGGGAAAATTCCCAGGCCCTTTAAATCAAACTCATCAGGAAGGCTGAGGACGGCGAACCTTCTTTCCCCTCTGCCTGCGCGCCCAAGTGGGGAGAGTGGGGCGCCAGAGAGCCTAGAATAGAAGGAAGCCAAAGAGAGCGCTCCGGGAGAAAAGAGGATGCGCTCCGGGGCGAAGCATGACAAGGTCCTTGAAAAAAGCAGCCAGTTGGAACGCGGGACGAGCGAAAAATCGGCCCAAAAGATCGAAGTTTTGGGCGCGGGGGGCAATCTGAGCGCGAGGTCAGAGTCTTCCGGGTAGCTCAAAAGCTCCGCCGCTTTTTTAATCTCCACTTTCCTCACAGCTTCCGTCTCGCTGTCCTTCCACCTTTTGGCTCCCAACGCCTTTTGCGCCCCAGAGGCCAAAGGTCCTCTGATTTCCTCTCCCCGGAAGTAGAAGACCGTCTTTTGCCCGAACCGGGTGGGGTAAGAAGTGGAAGCCAAAAAACCCAGGATCCTGAGGCTCTGCCCCGTCTCTTCCTGCGCCTCCCTCACGGCGCACCTGGCTGCGCTTTCCCCTGCCTCTATCTGCCCTTTCGGCAGGCTCCAATCCTTGTAGAGGCTTCTATGGACTACAAAGACCCGCCCCTTTTTCTCCAGGACCACCCCGGCGGCCCTCGTCCTCAGACTTGCCATTTCCCCTCTTTCGCCAAATTTTTGTATACCATTTCTATTGAACTACATAGGAAGGCTGAACAGAGCATGTCCCTTTACGGCAAATACCGCCCTGAAACTTTTTCCGAGGTCATCGGTCAGGACCTCATAACCAGCGCGCTTTCCAACGCAATAGACAATTCTAGAATTTCCCATGCCTACCTCTTTTCGGGCCCTAGAGGGTGCGGGAAAACCAGCTGCGCTAGGATTTTGGCGCGATGCCTGAACTGCGCCGAAGGGCCCACCTCGCACCCCTGCGGGAAATGCGAAAGCTGTATTGAGCTGGGCCGGAACGGATCGGGCTCGATGGACGTCACGGAAATTGACGCGGCCAGCCACAACAGCGTGGAAGACGCGAGAAATCTGAGAGAGCAAGTACAGTTCTCCCCGGTCCGCGACAGGTACAAAGTCTTCATCTTAGACGAAGCCCACATGATCAGCACCCAGGGCTTTAACGCCCTCCTCAAAGTCGTAGAGGAGCCTCCCAAAAACACCGTCTTCATCTTCGCCACCACCGCCCCCGAAAAAGTAATCCCCACCATCCGATCGAGGACCGTGCACTACTCTTTCAGGCTCGTAGGCCCCGACATTATGAAGCCCTACCTAAAAGAAATCTGCCAAAAGGAAGGAGTGGAAGCCGACGGGGAGATCTTGGACATGGTAGTCCGCCAGGGAGGGGGATCGGTTAGAGACTCCCTCTCGGTTTTAGAAGAACTCATCAACGGCCGCGAGGGTGACAAGCTCGATCCCAAGCGCTGCAGGGAGATTTTGGGCCTCCTCCCATCGGATCTGGTCGATGGATACTTGGAGGCTGTCCTTTCCGGGCAGAGCGCCAAGGCGTATGAGTTGGGGGCAAAGATCGGAACTTTCGAACCCTCGGCCCTTTTGGAGGCCTTGCTGGAGGCAGTAAGAAAGAGGCTGGTGGAGGCATTTTCAAAAGGGGAGGACGTCTCCAAACTCCTTTTCATTTCAGAATCCGTGCGGGATTACGCCCCCCTCTTCAAACTCCCCCTTTCCGAGAGGCTCTCTTGCGATCTTATGACTTCCAAGCTCCTCTCCCCCGTCCCTGCGCCCTCTGCCCCCCTGCAGCCCCCTTCCCGCACCGCCGAGCAGCCCTTAAAACCTCAAACCTTGGAAGCGCCCGCGAGGGCGGCGCAAATGCCGGGGCCGGGATTGAACGAATCGGAACTGCGCCAGAAGTGGAAGAGGGCCGTAGCCTCCCTCCCGGAAGAAGTCAGAAAACAGGTGGAAGAGGAAAAAATCCCGCGGGTGGACTTCATGCAGGCCGGAGCCGGCCTCAGCCTTCTTCTCACTTTCGCCACCCCTTTGGATCAGCACGCCTTCGCCCTGCGCTTCAACCGCACTATTCCCGACAAAGTAAAAGAGGCCGTGCAAAGGGAGTTTGGACCCGGCACCTCCATCCGCCCCTCCCCTAAGACGGCCGACGGGAAGACCGTGACCAAAGTGCGCGAAATGAGCGCGGCCGAGCTGGCGGAGCTCTCGCGGCAGATGATGGAAGAAAAGCCTTTGAGCGTGGAAGAGATAGCTGAAAAAGTCGACGGACAAGTAATGGAGGAGTGAAGTGGACATAATCGAAGAAGCCATAGAGGCCTTCAGCCAGCTCCCCGGCATCGGCCCCAAGAGCGCAAAGCGCATCGTCTACTCACTTCTTTCCTCCCCCCAAAAGGGCCAAAAAATTGAAAGCGCGATAGAGAGGCTCTCCAAAGACATCTCGTTTTGCAAAATCTGCGGAAATGTGACGGACGGGGAGGTTTGCAAAATCTGCGCGGATCCTTCCAGAGAGAACGTGATATGCGTAGTGGGAAGGCCGCTGGACGTGATGAGCTTTGAAAAGACGGGGGTGTACCGCGGGCGCTACCACGTCCTGGGGGGGCTGATAGATCCTATGAGCGGGGTAGGCCCGGAGGATCTGAGGATTAGGGAGCTCAGGGAGAGGGTGGAAAAAGAGGGGACGAAGGAAGTCATCTTGGCCCTAGATTCCACCGTGGAGGGGGAGGCCACCTCCTCTTTCTTATCCTCCCTCCTGCGGGGCTCTGCAAAGATTTCACGCCTGGCCTCCGGGGTCCCGGTGGGATCCGAACTCGAATACACGGACGAATTGACTTTATCTAGGGCTCTGACAGACCGGATGAAGGAAGGCTAAATGGCGTCTGCGTCCGCAAATTGCGAGCGGTAGAGCTTGGCGTACTCGCCGTTTTTCTGCAGCAATTCCTCGTGGTTGCCCTTTTCCACAATATTTCCGTGGTTCACGACGAGGATGGTGTCCGCATCCCTGATGGTAGACAGGCGGTGGGCTATGACGAAGCTGGTCCTGTCTCGGCTCAGGCTGCTCATGGCCTGCTGAACCAGCATTTCAGTGCGGGTGTCTACAGAGCTCGTAGCCTCGTCCAAGATGAGGATGTCAGGCTGGGAGATGTAGGCGCGGCAGATTGTCAGAAGCTGCCTCTCGCCCTGGGAGAGCTGGGAGGCATCCGAATCTAGGATGGTTTCGTACCCGTTCTTCAATCCCCGCACGAAGTCGTCCACATGCGTCTTTCGGCAGTCTTCCATGAACTCTTCGTCGCTTATCGTTTCGCCGGGCTTTAGGCCGTAGAGCAGGTTCTCCTTTATGGTCCCTCTAAAGAGCCAGGTGTCTTGCAGGACCATGCCGAAGTGCGATCTGAGCTCCTGGCGCGTGACGCACTTGGTATTTATCCCGGAGACCTTTATTTCGCCCTTCTGAATCTCGTAGAAGCGCATGAGGAGGTTCACTATCGTGGTCTTGCCCGCGCCCGTCGGGCCCACGATGGCAATCATCTGGCCCGGAGAAGCGGAGAAGTTCAAGTTCTCTATTAAGGGGTCTTCGGGTACGTAGGAGAACCACACTCCCTCGAAGGACACCTTGCCCTCGAAGGGCTCCCCGTTCTCTCCGAAGTGCTCGGTAGCCTTGTCGGGCTCCTCGTTTTCCGCGTCCAAAAAGTCGAAGAACCTCTTGCAGGATGCGAGGGCGGACTGGACGTTTGTAGACATAGACGCCAGCTGCACGACGGGCCTCTGGATCTGGCGGGAGTACTGGGCGAAGGCCTGGAGATCTCCCAGGCTCATGTCGCCTTTGATGACGGCTATGCCGCCGATTATCACTATCGCCACGAAGATGAGGTTGCCCAAGAACCCGTCCACTGGGTTCACCGCCCCCGACAGGGCCTGGGCCTTGTAGGTCACCTTGTAGAAGTGGTGGTTCTTTTTGTCGAAGGCGGCCTCGACTTCCTTTTGCTGGTTGTAGGCCTTTATGACTTCGTTTCCGGAGTACACTTCCTCCACCTGGGACTGGATGTCGCCCGTAGCCTGCCACTGGGCTACAAAGGAAGGCTTGGACTTGTTTATGAAGATCTTGGTGATAAACACCACGATGCACAGGGCCCCTATGGTGCAAAGGGTGAAGACCCAGGAAATCGTGAACATCATAATCACGACCCCGAAGATCATGAAGGTGGAAAAGAGGAGCTGGGAAAGGATCTGCTGAAGGGAGGTGGTGATGTTGTCCACGTCGTTTGTGGTCGTAGACATTATCTGTCCCCTCGGCACAGAGTCGAAGTAGCTCAAGGGAAGGTGGTTTATCTTGTCTTCTATCTGCCGCCTCATCTCGAAGACCGATTTGGCGATCACCTTGGCCAGGAGCCAGTTTTCAAATACCCTCAGCCCCACGGCTATAAGGTAGATGACCCCCACCCAGACCAAAAGGATCGCAAAGTACCTCCAGTCCATACCGATTTTCAGGTTTATGCTCATGGCCTGGACCATGTCGGCGAGCTTGCCCATGCCGTGGGCGTCCATGAGGCGGATGATGACGGACTTTGGGGTTCCCGGCTTAAAGCCCGCATCCATGAGCTTTTGGCTCATGAGCCCGGAAAAGAGGACGTTGGTGGCGGTGCCTAGGAGCCTTGGCCCGAGGACCGTCAAAAATACGCCCACAAGGCCTGAAAGGATCGTCAAAATCAGGGCGAGCTTGTACTTGAAAAGATAGGAGCAAAGCCTCTTTATGAGGGTCCTTTCCTCCTTGCCTGTAATCAATCTCTTGTATCCGGCCATCTCACTCCTGAATTGTTCCAGTCTGGGAGGCCACTATCTGTTCGTAGGTCTGGCAGTTTTTCATGAGCTCTTCATGGCTCCCTTCGCCTACGATCTTCCCGCGGTCCAAAACGATTATCTTTTTGGCGCTCATTATGGAGCTGGCCCGCTGGGCCACAAGGAGCATGGAAGAATCCCGGGTTACGGGGACCAGGGCTTCTCGAAGCTTCCTGTCGGTAGCCATGTCGAGGGCGGAAAAGGCGTCGTCAAAAGTGTAGACGGGGGCGCCCTTGAGGATGGCCCTGGCTATGCACAGCCTCTGCTTTTGGCCACCTGAAAAGTTAGTCCCCCCTTCCGACACCCTGTAGTCGAGCCCCTCTCCAAATCCTTCCACGAAGTCCTTGGCCTGCGCTATCTCGAGCGCAGCCCATATCTCTTCGTCGGTGGCGTCTTCTTTGCCGAACTTCATGTTGCTCCGGATGGTCCCGGTAAAGAGCTTCGCCGTCTGAAAGACCGGGGCAAAGAATCGGGAAAGGTAGTCCGGGTCGAACTCCTTGAGGCTGTGGCCGTCCAAAAGGACCTCCCCTTCGTCCGGGTCATAAATCCTTTGGGCCAGAGACAGGATCGTGCTCTTCCCGCTGCCTGTGGCGCCTATAAAGGCCGTAGTCTCCCCCACCTCGGCCTTAAAGCTTATGTGCTCTATGGCCTCATGCTTGTCGGAAGAGGGGTAGGCAAAGGAGACGTCTCGAAATTCTATTTCTCCTTTTACGGATTTTGGCTTGTAGGGATCCTTTGGGAAAGAGAGGCTGTTTTTGTCATCTGTGACCTGCAGCAGCCTTCCGCTAGACACCGCCGCCCTGGGGAGCCTTACCGACATCATTGCGGCCATCATGAAACCCATGAGGACGATCATGAGGTACTGGATGAAAGCCTGAAGGGCTCCGATTGGCATGTGGCCGGCTTCGATCAGCTTTCCGCCGAACCACATTATTGCCACGTCCGCGATGCTGGTAATAAACCAAAGGATCGGCCCCATGGAGCCCATCCAGAAGCCTATGGGAACCAAGAGGTCGTAAGTGTCCTTGTTGACCTTCCCGAACCTCTTCTCTTCAGTCCCCTCCCTGGTAAAGGCCCTTATGACGCGCACGCCCGTGATTTGTTCGCGGATGACGGAGTTGAGGGAGTCGAAGATCTTTTGCAGCTTCCTAAACAGGGGCCCCATCTTCCTAAAGATCAGGGTGACTACTACCATAATCACGGGCAAAACCAGTGCGAGGGACCAGGTCAGCGGCCCGTTTTGGTATACCGCCATCACGAGGCCGCCTATAAACATTACGGGAGCCTGGAGCACGAAGAGCAGGGCTTGGAACGTGGCGCTCTGCACCTGTTGCACGTCGTTGGTGGACCTTGTAATCAGAGAATCTACCGAGTACTTGTCGGTCTCCTTTTTGCTCAAAGATTCTACCGAGTAGAAGAAGTCTTTCCTCGCTTGAAACCCTATCCTCGTGCTCAAAAACGAGGAGAGCATGACGGCGGCCACATTGCATGCGCCCTGCACCAGGGCGATGATTATCATAATCCAGCCTATGCGGTAGATGGCGCGCTCGTCCCCGGCGGCCACGCCCTGATCTATGATTTCCGCCTGCAGATTTGGAAGGTAGAGGTTTAAGCAGGCCTGCCCGATTTGGAAGATGAGCAATCCGAGGAGCGCCAACTTGTAAGGCTTAAGGTAGCGCCTCCAAAGTTTGACGAGCATTTTTTTTACACAGCCGTTCCATTCTCATCCAAATACGGGTTTACGTCCTTGGGGCTCTGGAGGATGAAAAGCATAAGGACGGTGGCTATAAAGACCGCACTCACTGAAATCGTGGCCCACATTGCCAGATCTGGGAGCCAGATTATTACAAAAAACACTATCCCGGACAGAGCCATAACAACCCAATTGACAATCTTTGCAATTCCCCACCCGCTGTGGTACCTCTTGCCCATGGGGTCTGGCCTCTCGCCCTGCTCGGCCAGATCTGGCCTCCATTTAGCTTGGGGCGGCTTAGGGGATTCTTTTTTCTCTTTGACCATTTTTTCGTTCCGTACTGGCGACTGGCGCCGAAACAATACAAATCCCTTTAGTTTATCTGACTAATTATATCCTACAGGGTTTGAGGGCTTTGAAGGCTCAGTCTAGGAAGCGGTCCATGAGGGACCTGGCCAGAAAGTCGTTTAAAAGGCGCCCCTGCCGGGTGGGGACGAGGGATCCCCCGCGGATGTGGGCGAGGCCCTCGAAAGGCGGAAGCTCCCCTATAACTCGCCTTCCCAGCCTCTCTTCTAGGTTTTTCAAATTCAGCCCTTCCCGGAGGCGGACCCCCAAAAAGATCTCCTCTTCCGCCTCTTCCTTCTCTCCTAGAACTTCCCCCTCCCAGGGAAGATCGTCCGACAGCACTCTTTCGCTCCAGCGCCCCGGCCGGGAAAAATCCCAAAAGCGGAGGTTGGAGAAGTGGGAATGGGCCCCGGGCCCCAGGCCTATCCAGTCGTCCCCTCTCCAATACCCCAGGTTGTGTAGGCACTCTTTTCCCTCCCTGGCCCAGTTTGACACTTCGTACCACTTGTACCCGCGCCGGGAGAGGATGGAGTCTGCGATCTCGTAGTCCATGGCCTGGGCTGAGTCGCTTTCCTCCTTTATCTTCCCTCTTTCCAGCATCCTTCCCATCTTTGTGCGCGGATAGATGCTCAAAGCGTAGCAGGAGACGTGGTCGAGCCCGAGGGAGGCGGTCTTCCTCACGCTCCTCTCCCACTCCCCCCTTTTTTCCGAAGGGGTCCCGTAGATGAGGTCGGCGCTGCACTCCAGGCCCGCCTTCCTGGCCCCCCGCACGGCCCTCCAGGCGGCCTGGGGCGAATGGGTCCTGTCCAAAATTTTCAAAATCCTGGGCTCCCAGGATTGGACTCCAAATGAGACACGGGTAAATCCCGCGCGCCTGAGGGAAAAAAGCTTTTTCGGATCCACCGTGTCGGGGTTGGCTTCGAGGCTGACCTCCGCTCCCTCGTCTATGCCCCAGGTGCGCCTCACGGCCTGGAGGATGGAAGAAAGCTGGGAGGGCCTTAATGCGGTAGGGGTTCCCCCCCCAAAAAATACGCTGGAAGCCGCTTTTACGGGCACCCCGTGCTCCTCTTGCCATCTTCTGGCCGCCCTCATCTCCCTTTCCAAAAGCGCGGGGTAAGACTCCCTGTCAAACCCGGGGGCGAGGGAAAAGGAGGTAAAGGTGTTGAAGTTGCAGTAGCCGCACCGGCGCAGGCAGAAGGGGACGTGGACGTAGACCCTGAAAGGCCTGTCGGTTGGAAGGTAGGCCTCCCCCAGCTCCTTTGGCCCGGCGGGGGGGCGGGTGTTTGAAAAGCTCACTTTTTTGCGTGCGCCTTAAGCTTTTCCCGGATGTCTTTGTCGTCCAGATCTTCCAGGCTCAAAGCCGAGATGAACGCCTCCTGCGGGATGGCGACGTTGCCTATCATCTTCATCTTCTTTTTGCCCTCGCGCTGCTTTTCCAAAAGCTTCCTCTTGCGGGTGATGTCCCCGCCATAGCACTTGGCCAAAACGTCCTTCCTGAGGGGGCTGATGGTCTCCCGGGCTATGACCCTCTGTCCGATCGCGGCCTGTATCGGAATCTCGAACTGCTGGCGGGGGATGAGCTTTTTAAGCTTCTTTGTCATCTTGAGGCCGTATTCGTAGGCCTTGTCTTTGTGGCAGATGGCGCTCAGGGCGTCGGAAAGCTCGCCGTGGATGAGGATGTCTACGCGCACCAGGTCCGCCTTCTCCTCTCCCGCAGGGGCGTAGTCCAAAGTGGCGTATCCCTTAGTGCGGCTCTTCAACTGGTCGAAAAAGCCGAAGATAATTTCCCCTGTGGGCATTTTGTACCTCAGGCACACCCCGTCGGGGCCCAGGTACTCCATTCCAAGCATCTTGCCTCTGTGCTCCTGGCAAAGCTTCATCACATCCCCCACATACTCCTTTGGGGTGATGATGGAGGCCTCTATCACGGGCTCGTAGACCGCCTTCACTTTGTTTTCAGGAAACTGGGTGGGGTTGGTTACGGTCACTTCGCTTCCGTCGGCCATTTCCACCCTGTAGTGCACGTTGGGGGCGGTGGAGATGAGTTCTAGCCCAAACTCCCTTTCCAGCCTCTCTATCACTATCTGCATGTGCAAAAGCCCGAGAAAGCCGCACCTAAACCCGAAGCCCAGCGCGCTGCTGGTCTCAGGGGTGTAGCTTATAGAGGCGTCGTTTAGGCGCAGCTTGTCCAAAGACTGGCGAAGGAGCGGGAACTGGTCAGTTTCCAAGGGAAAAATCCCGGCGTAGACCATGCTCTCGGGAGCCTTGTAGCCTTTGAGGGGCTCGGAGGCGAGGCTCCTTTCGCATGTGATAGTGTCCCCTACCTGCGCCTGGCGCACATCCTTGATGCCGGTTATGACGTATCCCACCTGCCCGGTCGTGAGCATTTCTACCGGACGCATGAAGGGGTCCACGATCCCGAGCTCCAAGGGGACAAGAGAGGACCCCGACTTCATTTGGATAATCCTGTCTTTGGCCTCTATCCTCCCATCCACTAGGCGGATGTAGGTGATGATTCCCCTGTAGGCGTCATACTGTGAGTCAAAGATTAAAGCCCTCGTGGGGGCGTCGGGGTCGCCCGAGGGCGCGGGGACTTTTTCCACTATGGCGTCCAAGAGCTCTTTTACCCCCACCCCCGTCTTTGCCGACACTTCCATGACTTCTTCAGGGCTCACCCCCAAAAGATCGCAGAGGGTGGCCCTGACCTCTTCCGTCTTCGCCCCCGGGAGATCGATCTTGTTTAAAACGGGAATTATGGCCAGATCGTTTTGCAGGGCGAGGTAAAGGTTGCTCAAAGTTTGGGCTTCTATGCCTTGGGTGGCGTCCACCAGGAGAACGCACCCCTCGCAGGCGGCCAGGGCCCTGGAGACTTCGTAGTTGAAGTCGACGTGGCCCGGGGTGTCGATCATGGAAAGGGCGTAGGTTTTGCCGCCCTTTTCCCAGTTGACGGTCACAGCCTGGGACTTTATCGTTATCCCCCGCTCCCGCTCTATATCCATTGAGTCAAGATACTGATCGCGCATCTGACGGTCCGAGAGGGCCCCCGTTAGGGACAAGATTCTGTCCGCCAAGGTAGATTTGCCGTGGTCAATGTGGGCTATGATTGAGAAATTGCGTATGAGTTCCTGGGGGAAAAAGGTTTCAGGTTCAGAGTTTGTCACGTGCGCACCTTAGATTGGCCCGAGCCGTTTTTGAAATTAATCCCAATAAAGTGTAGCATTCTAGTAAAAAGAACTTAGTCTTTGGAGTTTGTAGTGGCTAACATAAAGCAGCAAAAGAAGCGCGTCCTCACCAATGAGAAGGCGCACGAGAGGAACGTGGCGGTAAAGAGCCGCCTCAAGACTGCGGTGCGCAAGGTGCGCGAATGCATAAGCGCCGGGGAGAAAGAAGCGGCGGCGGTCGAGTACAGAAACTGCGCCCGCCTTCTCGATAAGGCCGTCAGCAAGGGCGTCATACACAAGAACCAGGCGGCCGACAGGAAGAGCAACTTGGCTTTGGCTATAAACAAGCTCTAATCTGAGGACAAAAATAAGGGGGCGGCGCCCCCCTTTTTTTATGCCCTGCCTTACTTCTTCTTGCCTTCAGGGCTCACGATCTTGACCAGGGTCTCTTCGGGCTTTATCCCGACAAATTCCACCCCTTCTTCAGGCTTAATATCTTTGCCGCGGATCTCTTGGCCGGCCTGCATTCCCTCGATGGAAAGGACAAGGGACTGAGGAAGGTGATCCACGTCGGCCTTCGCCTTGACCTTTTGAACTTCGATGAGGGCGGTGCTGTTGCCCTTGGTGACGCCTTCGATGTACACGGGCACCGTCACCTCAATCTTTTCGCCCTTCTCCACCTTGTAGAAGTCGATGCTTTCAATCTTTGAAGATACCGGGTTCCTCTGCACGTCCTTTACGACGGCCATCACTTTCTCCTCGCCCCCTTTGAGCTCCAGCTCATAGACGGCGTTGGCGTTCCTCAGAGAAGAGGCGGTGCTGTTGTAGTCTACGTGGAAGAAGATAGGGGTGTTTCCGTGGGAGTACACGGAGGCGGGGATCCTTCCCCTCTGGCGCAGCCTTCTTGAGAATCCTTTGCCGAACTCTTCCCTCTCTTCGCCCCGCAGTTCAATCTTTTCCATTGCCTAAAATCCGGCCTTTCTGTTTCAAGGCAGGGAAGAAGCGGATCTCAACTTCAAACTTAGTCGATAACGGGATTTCTCCCCTCGCCATGGTTTTACTTTATACTTTTTAAGACTATCCCATTTTTCCGCAACTTGGCAAAGCTTGGAAAAGTTTGGGTACAATTAGCGCGTTAAACCGTATTTGGGAAGGAAGGGCAAGTGACGGATTTGAGCAGCCTCTCCTCGCAGTCTGAAAGCGGTGGAGCCGGATTTGAATCTTGTGGCCCCAAACTCCTCTTTGAGGCTGACTGGTGCGCAGACGGTTATCCTTCTATAACACGGGTAGACCGCTTTGGCCTGGTGGAGACCAGCACGCGCGGCATAGGGGAAATACCCAAGTTTATGACGATTTACTCTCTTTACCGCAGCCGCGCAGAAAGGATGGCCGACAGGCCCCTTTACACTTTCCGCTCTAAAGACAACCCCAACAAATGGCTGACTAAAACTGCAGCTGAGACCCTGGAAGACATAAGGAAGATGTGCAAGGGGTTCATGGGAATGGGTTTGGAGCACGGAGACTGCGTGGCTCTGATGTGCTCCACCTGCTACGAGTGGAATATAGTGGATGCCGGCGTCATGTCTATAGGCGGAGTGCTTGCCACTATTTATGACACCGATTCTCCCAAGCAGATCAAAGCGATAATTGAAAATTCCGGTGCGAAGATGCTGGTAGTCGGAACCCGGGAGATGAAAACCAAAGCCGAACTGGCGGGCGTTGGCGAAAAGTGCAAAGTGCTGTGTATAGAGGACGGCGCCCTCGAGGCAGTATTGGCCTACGCGCCTTCGGTAAAGGATGAAGATCTCAACCGGAGGATAGACGCGGTACAAAAGACGGATCTTTGCTCCATCGTCTATACTTCCGGTTCCACCTCCGCCCCGAAGGGAGTGGAGATAACCCACGAGAACTTCTGCGCCGCGGCCTCCAACCTCGCAGCCTACCTTCCCAGCATCTTGGCCGATCCCAAAGGATCGGCTCTGTTGTTTCTCCCCATGGCGCACGTTTTTGCCAGGACCATAAACTACATGTGCGTATTTTCAAGGGTTAGGGCGTATATTTCCAGCAACTTTAAAAATCTTGTCTCAGACTTGCAGTATTCCAAGCCCACGGCCATGATCGGCGTACCCAGAGTCTATGAAAAGCTCTACAACGCCGTGAGCCAGAACGCCGGAATGGGATGGAAGGGCCGCGTCTTTGCCATGTCGGTAAAGACCGCAAGATCCTACATGCAGGAAATAAATAAGAGGGGCAAGCCCCGCATCTACACTTCCTTTTTGCGCACTGCCTTCGACACCTCCATCTATTCCAGGCTCCGAGAGCTTCTCGGGGGAAGGGCCAAGTGGCTGGTGTGCGGGGGCGCCCCGCTGGACCCCAGCCTTTTGGCCTTTTACCGCGGAGCGGGCATCCCCGTCTACGAGGGGTACGGACTGACTGAAACGACGGCTCCCTGCGCTTTTTCCCCACTCGGCCTGCCCTACAGGCACGGGAGCGTAGGCATAGCATTCCCGGGGGCGACTTTGAGGTGCAGTGAAGAAGGAGAGATAGAGGTCAAAGGGGACTCCGTATTCACCAGGTACCACAACAATGAGGAAGCCACAAAAGAGGCCTTCGACAAGGACGGATGGTGCCTGACAGGAGACCTGGGATACATAGACGATCAAGGCTTCTTGTATGTCACGGGCCGCAAAAAAAACCTCATCATAACGGCCGGGGGGAAGAACGTGGCGCCGGAGGGAATGGAAAAAGAAATAGAGAGGTGCCCCCTGGTTTCCCAGGTCGTCGTCTTGGGCGACCAGCGCCCGTTCGTGTCGGCCCTCATGACCCTAGACGAACCTGCACTGCGCCTCTGGCTAAAATCCCAGAAACTCAATGAGGAGATGAGCCTGGAAGAGGCCTGCGTCAACCCCGCCGTCAGGATGGAGATACAGAAATACGTAGATGAAGCCAACAGAGGAGAATCTCAGGCAGAGTCGGTGCGCAAATTTATAGTGCTTCCCGAAGACTTCACGCAAGAAAACGGACTTTTGACCCCTTCCATGAAGATAATCCGCAAAAAGGTCATGGAAAAGTACAGCGATCTGTTGAACAAGGAAATGTACACACCTCGGAAGAGCGCGCGCTAAACACTAGTAGTAGCCAAAAAAGTCCAGCTTCTTGGGATCCTTCTGCCAGTCTTTGGCCACCCGCACTTCAAAGCGCATAGAGGGGGTCCTTCCCAGTAGCCGTTTCAGATCCGGCATGGCGTCCCTGCGGACCCGAGTCAGAACGGATCCGCCTTTGCCTATCACAATTCCCTTTTGGCTCTCTTTTTCCACATACACCTTGAAAAGCAGGGCCCTGTCTCCTAATTTTTCGCACCTGACCACGAGGGAATGGGGTAGTTCGTCATGAAGGAGGGGAAGGAAGGCCGAGCGGACTATTTCAGAGGCGGCCTTTTCCAGGCCTTCCTCCTCGTCTTGCGGCCCGTAGAGGGCCGGACCTTCGGGCAGAAGGGAAGAGATGAGGTCCTCGAGCTCCTTTAGGTGGTAATGGGTGAAAGACGAGACTGCCAAGACTTTGGTGAACCGCGCCGCTCCTTCGACCTCCTCCATCTTTTCTTTGAGTTCCTCTTTTGAGGCGGCGTCGGTCTTTGTGACGAGGGCCACGACGGGAATCTGCCATTCGCTTATTCCGTTTTTCCTCTTGGAAAGCAGAGAGTGCAGATTTGCGATTATGCGCCTGTCGCCTTTGCCCAGTTCTTCATTTGCTGGAGTTAAAAAGAGGGCCGCATCGGCCGAGGAGATGGACCTGAGAGCTTCGCCGTTGAGCCTTTCGCCAAGAAGGGTCCTGGGCTTCCCTATTCCGGGAGTGTCTACGAAGACAGCCTGGCAGGAAGGGAGGTTCAAAATATAGCGGGCTTCTCCCCTGGTAGTCTGCGGAAAGCTTGAAGAGAGCGCTACCTTCCTGCCCATAAGCGAATTTATGAGCGTGGACTTTCCGCTGTTAGGGCGTCCCACTATTGCGCAAAATCCTGAGGTAAAATCACTCATCTTCCCCTTCTTCCTCCTCGACCGGCTTTGCCACGATGTTTGGCATCTTCCTGCTCTTTCCTGCGGCTGCATACAGAATGAGCCCGTGGGTGACGACCTGCTCGTTGATTTTCGGGATGTGTCCCAAAAGCTTGGTCAAAAGGCCGTAGACGGTGTCCACGTCGTCTTCCTGAAAGTCTATATCGAACATTTCCTCCAGATCCGATATCGGGGTCCTGGCCGGCATATTCCATGCTGATCCTATCTTCACCGGAAGTTCGTGCTGGGACTTGTCGTGCTCGTCGACCAAATCCCCCACTATCTGCTCTATCACGTCCTTCATGCTCACCAGCCCCGCAATCCCCCCGTACTCGTCTACCACTACGCTAAAGTGCTGGTTTCTGTCCTGCATTTGATGGAACAAGTCGTCTACCGGCTTGCTTTCGGGGACGAGGAAGGGATCTCTGACCAGGCTGAGCACCCCTTCTTTTTCTGACACCGACCCCAAAGTCGTAGCGTATATCACGTCTTTGAGATAGAGGATCCCCAAAAGGTCGTCTATATCCTCCCCTATGACGGGGATCTTTCCAAAACCTGTCTTCGCAAAGAGCCTGATGGCATCCGCTACGGTGGCCTCTTTTTTTATGCACACTATATCGGTGCGCGGAACCATGATCTCGCGGGTGAGGGTGTCGGAGAGGGTGACTATGTTTTTTAGCATCTCTCCGGCCGAAGCATCCAAATTTGTAGCTTCGGCAATTCTGGCCACCATCTCTTTTCCCTGCTCCAGCCTCACCTGTTCTAGTTCTTCTTCGTCCTCCTCGTCTTTGTGCTTTTTTGAAAAGGCCCTGCCCCGCGGCACAAGGTGCACCAGGAGGGTCATAAACCCGCAATGGCGCAGCATTGTCTGAAGAGGCTTGTCACTAGAAATGACTGGACGCAGCAAGGCGGAAAGGACGGCTATGAAGATCGCGCCTATAAAGCCAATCAAAGCCCCAAACCAAAGCCTATCTATAAACTGGATGGCCAAAAGCGATAAGCCCACGCCCGAAAATATATTCATGATCACCCTCCAAAAGGAGGCTGCAGAGGCCGTGAGAGACCTCTTATTCATAAGGTGCTGGACCTTCCTCAGCTTTTTTAGCTTTTTGGATCTCTCAAACTGAGTGAGGTTGGAATCGGTATGGGCGTTGAAAGAGAAATTGTTGACCGAAGTCCTCGTAATTTGCATTACTGCGGCTTCCTGCGCTGCGAGGATCAGAGAGGACCATACAAAGCAAACCGTAAGAAAACTGCAGGCTGCTATGAAAACTATGTGAAGCGGACTCATAAAATTACAACTGGCCAGTGCGCAGGAAAGGCCTTATCCCTGCACCGTCCGATTGCTAAAGTTGTGTACACCTCCGTACAAATTCGAAGTTCCGGTCTGATCTTCTTTTGCCGAGGCAGTCGGCCTCCGATGTGACACCCAGGCTTCCTCCCAATTCCGGTATATAGGCCGGATGGCGGGGGCCTAAGACTGGAACTTTTAGGGCGTGGAGGAAAACGCAGTCAATGCGGGAAGTTTGATATGCCAGTTCGTAACGTTTCCAGCTTCCCAGATCGGTTATGCGGGTGGAGTTCAAACCCAGTTGCACTTGTTCGGGCTCAGTCAGCATCTGAACTGCACGGCGCAGGGCGTTGGATAATCCGAAAGAAGAAGTTTCCCAGCTGCCTTCCATCCACGGATAATGCTGGGAAAGCATGTGCCAGCGCTCTTCTTCCCACTCCAATTCTTCATCTGTTTTGAAGAACATCATCGCTAGGTACATCTTTATGCCCTTATTTGTCAGGATTGGATCGGCCTGGCATCGCTGACAGTTCCGTACTGGTAGCAAAAAGTGAAAAGAAGGTAGCGCTGCAGGGAAAACATCTGCCTTTGAAGCTTGTCGCTGTTGTGGTCAAACCCTAAAAGATGGAGAATCCCGTGGATTTCAAGGAGCAAAATCTCGTCTATAGTCCTGTGCCCGGTGCATTGCGCTTGAATGGAAGCCACTTGGGGGCAAATCATGATGTCTCCGAGCATTCCCTCTTCGCCTTTTCCGGGCCTAACTTCATCCATGGGAAAGCTTAGGACATCCGTAGGGCCTTGAAGTCCCATATACTGCTCGTGGAGCAGGGCTATGGAATCGGGATCGGTGAACACTATCGACAGCTCGCAACGCGGAGAAATTTTGAGTTTTCTAAATACCCATTTGGCCGCCTCTTGAAGCGCCCCCATATCGACTTGCCAACCGGATTCGTTGTTAATTTCTACCGTCATTACTCAGCTAAGTGCTCCCCGGTCAATACGTGGGCATGGGCATGGAAGATGGTTTGGCCGGCATCGAGGCCCGTGTTGAATACCAGCCTGTAGGAGCCGTTGTATTCGTCTTTGGCGATTTTTTCGGCTACTTCGACTATGTGTGCCAAGAGATCAGGGTCCTGGGCCGCAATCTCTCCAACATTTCTGTAGTGTTTTTTGGGGATTACCAGGACGTGCACTTTTGCCACTGGATGCAGGTCCCTGAAGGCCACCACCCGATCATCCTCGTACACCTTTTGCGACGGGATTTGCCCTGCCGCTATTTTGCAGAAAATGCAGTCTTCTTCGCTCTCCATCAGATTCTCCCAAAATGGTACTTACACAAATCATTGTACAGAGCTTACCTGTGCCCAAGATGCGTGCTAAAATAGTAGTGCTGTCCGGGTGGCGGAATGGTAGACGCGCTAGCTTGAGGTGCTAGCGACCAACTATATCGGTCGTGCGGGTTCAACTCCCGCTCCGGACACTTTTTTTTGCCCAATTTCATTCGACCCATATTTTCAGCTGGCCTCCCGATTTAAAAGTCGTGTCTAAAATGTTTTTACAGAAAGGTCGGTGAGCGTATGGCTTCAGAAAATGCTGACGAAAAATCTCTAGACAAATATGAAAAAGACCTGGCTAAACTGGGCAATTTTGAAGTGGCGTCCTGCCTTGTCAAACTGGCCGAGGACAACAGCACCAATAGCCCCGTGTTGAATGCGGGAAGGGGCAACCCCAACTGGATACAGACTGTTTCCAGGCTGGCATTTTGTAGATTAGTTGAATTTGGAATCCAGGAGAGCCGCCGCACCATCAGCGGCAGGGACCTGGCGGGGTATACCGAGAAGCAGGGGATGGCCAAGAGGCTCAGGGAATTTCTCTCAGACAGCCCAGCCGATTCTTTCCTCTCCAAAGCCCTGGACTACGGCGAAGCGGTTTTGGAATTCGATCCCGATACTTTTGCGAGCGAACTTGTAAACGGGGTTCTAGGCAACGACTATCCCATGCCCAGCAGAATCCTCGAGTGCAGCCAGACCGTCATCAACCACTATCTGGCTTCCATCCTTTATGGCGGCCATGACGTCAAAAAGCTCATTGATACAACTCAGCTCTTCCCGACCGAGGGTGCCACGGCCGCCATAGCCTACATCTTCAATTCCCTCAAGGAGAACCACCTCATCGCCCCCGGGGACAAGATCATCCTGAACACCCCCATCTTCTCTCCCTACCTGGCCATCCCCCAGCTCAACGATTACAGGCTAAAGACAATAGATCTAAAATCTATAGAATCCGACCACTGGCAGCTGAAGGCCGAGGCCGTAGAAGCCCTAAACGACACCGAGGTCAAGGCCCTGATATTGGTCAACCCCTCCAACCCGGGCTCCGTAGCGCTCTCCGGGGCCACTTTGGAGGCCCTCAAAGACGCCGTAAAGAAAAACCCGAATCTTATGGTGATAACCGACGACGTCTACAGTACCTTCGCATCGGAGTTCCGCAGCGTCTACAGCGTCATCCCATTCAACACCCTCCTCGTCTATTCCTACTCCAAGCTCTACGGGGTGACCGGCTGGAGGCTGGGAGTTTTGGGCATAAATGAAGAAAACGTATTCGATTCCCTCATTTCCCAGCTTCCCAAGGGGCAGAAGGCGGAAGTAGACAAGCGTTATGGGCACGACTCTATAGATCCTGAAAACATGAAATTCATAGACAGGATCGTGGCAGACAGCCGCTCTATAGGCCTTTACCACACTGCGGGGCTTTCCACTCCACAGCAGATTATGGAGGATCTCTTCTCTTTGGCCCATTTGGTCAACACTGCCCAGGGGGAGAAAGACTATTACATTGAGGAAGCCTGCGATCTCGTGGATGCCAGATACGCCTCTTTGAACAAGGCCTTGGGGATAGCGGACTTCAACAACTCCCGCAATACCAAGTACTATTCGCTGGTGGACGTGTACGCCATAGCCGAAAAGCACTACGGCAAGGAATTTTCCACCTGGCTCGCCACCCACTTTGACCGTCTGGACTTCCTCTACAAACTGGCTTCCCGTTACGGAGTGGTATTGATGGATGGAGTGGGATTCGGATCCAACAAGGGGATAGTGAGGGTCTCCGAAGCCAACCTCCCCGACGAGGCATACCCGCAGATAGGGGAAAAGATCAGGAAGCTTTTGGAAGATTATTTCGAGCGCTGGCAGAAAGAAAAAAAGTAGAGCTTTAGGGCTGTGGGATGAATTTATAATAATAGACGGATTCTCTTTTTATCCACTCAAGAAAAAGGAACGTTTATTATGGATTCTCTTCTCGGGACCCCATGGGTAAAGGATGGATCGGGCAGCGGTTCATTCGAAGACGTAGACAGGTACTTTAGGGCTGCAAATTATATGTCCGTAGGACAAATCTATCTGAAGTCCAATCCGCTCATGAGGGAACCCTTCACGCGCGACGACGTAAAGCAGAGGCTCGTGGGGCACTGGGGCACCACGCCGGGTCTGAATTTCCTCTTCGGCCATGTAAACAGGCTCATCAAAGACCATAAGCAGAACACCGTATTCATTATGGGCCCCGGCCATGGCGGTCCCGCGGGGAGAGTCCAGTCATTCATCGACGGCAGCTACCGCCACGTCCACCCTGAAATGCCGGCAGGCGAGGAAGGCCTCGAGCGCTTCTTCCGCCAGTTCTCCTGGCCCGGCGGAGATCCTTCGCACTTCGGTCCGGAAATCCCAGGCAGCATGCATGAGGGAGGAGAGCTGGGATACAGCCTCAGCCACGCCTACGGCGCCACTCTCGACAACCCCAGCCTCCTTACCGTGTGCGTGGTAGGGGACGGGGAAGCGGAGACTGGGGCCCTGTCGACCAGCTGGTGGTCCAACAAGTTCATGAACCCCAAGACGGACGGAATGGTGCTCCCCATCCTCCACCTCAACGGGTACAAGATCGCCAATCCCTCCATTCTTTCCAGAATCAGCCCCGAAGACAGGGCGGACTTCTTCACGGGTCTCGGTTACGAGCCTCACGAATTCGTGGCAGGGTTCGATGATGAGGACATGATGAGCATCCACTCCCGATTCCACTCTCTGCTTGAGGAAGTCTTCGGGAAAATCTGCGACATCAAAACTTCCGGACCGTCTTCTGCGCGCTATCCGCTGATAATCTTCAAGACTCCCAAGGGCTGGACGGGTCCCAAGTTTGTGGACGGCAAGAAGATAGAGGGCACTTTCAGGGCGCACCAGGTTCCCCTCACTAAGCCCAAGGAAGACGAGGGCCAATTCGAAATGCTCAAAGAATGGCTAGAATCCTACAGGCCGCATGAGCTTTTCGATTCTGAAGGGAATCTCAGGGAGACAGTGCGGGAGTGCATCCCTGAAGGCGATCTGCGCCTAGGGTTCAACCCCAACACAAACAGGGGAGCTGAAAAACTGGACCTCCCCGAGATCGACAACTACGAAGTGGCCGGCGTGAAGGACTTTGGACACGGCTGGGGAAGGCTTGAAGCCACCAGGGTCCTGGGCTCCTACATTCGCGACATCATCCGCCGCAATCCCGGAATCTTCCGCCTCTTTGGCCCAGATGAAACTGCCTCCAACAGGCTGAATGCCGTCTATGAGGTGACGGGCAAGCAGTGGAACGGCCTTTACGAAGACGAACAGGTAGACGAATCTATGGGCGCTTCCGGAGCCGTGATAGAGCAGCTGAGCGAACACCAGATGGAGGGGCTCCTCGAGGGCTACGTTCTCACAGGAAGGAACGGGATGTGGAGCTCGTATGAGTCCTTCGCCCACGTCGTAGATTCCATGCTCAATCAGCACGCCAAGTGGCTCGAGCAGATCAAAAAAATCCCGTGGAGAAAGCCCCTCCCCTCCCTCAACATGCTCCTCTCTTCGCATGTGTGGAGGCAGGATCACAATGGGTTCACCCACCAAGATCCCGGCATTATCGACATCCTCTTGAACAAGAACTTCAACAACGACCATGTGGTGGATATCTATTTTGCCGTAGATCCAAACACCCTCCTGGCCATAGCGGAGAAGTCCTTCAAAGCCGAAAACAAGATAAACGCCATCGTGGCCGGAAAGCAGCCCAACTTCTGCTACCTGACGATGGAAGAAGCCAAGGCGGAAGTGGAGAAGGGCCTGGAAGAGTGGAAGTGGGCCTCCAACTGCAAGAAGGGCGAAGAGGATATAGTGCTCGTGTGCGCGGGCGACATCCCCACTCAAGAGGTCCTCGCCGCCAGCTGCATCCTCAACGCCGAGGGCGTCAAGTACAGGGTCGTAAACATCCTGGAGCTTTTGAAGATTCAAAACTGCCAGGAAAACGACGAGGCTATAAGCGACGAGGAGTTCAAGGCGATCTTTTCCGAAGACAAGCCCGTGCTCTTCGCCTACCACTCCTATCCGAGGGAGATTTACTCCCTCATCCACGGACGCCCTGGATGCGGCAACTGGAAGGTTATGGGCTACAGCGAGCGTGGCTCCATAACGACCCCCTTCGACATGCTCAGATCCAACGACATGGACCGCTACCACCTGGCGGCCCTCGCCCTCGAAATGGTCGGGGGAGACAAGAAGGAGTCCATAGAGAAGCTGGAAGCCAAAAGGCAGGAGGCCTGGGAGTTTGCGAAGACGAACGGCTTCGACATTGACGACTACGTCAATTGGCACTGGGGAGAAGTGAATGAGTGCGACCTTGTGGGCATGGGATCTTCCATCTCCCACGAACACGGGACTGCGGCTAAAGAGCACTCAGATCCTTCACAAAAGTAACTAGCTTGTGAAGCTGGCCCGGATACTTCCGGGCTTTTGCTTTATCTTTTAATTCCCTTGTGTTAGACATACGTATATGAAGCAATCTTCTTCCAACCGGATAGAGCTTACCGACAGGGTCTTTTTGTATTCGCCCGCGGGCGGATGGGGCAGGGACGTAGTGGCGGCGGGGCTTTTAAAGTCCCTCTCCAAGCGCCACCCCTTCGTCACCTTTTTTCAACCCCTCTGCAGACAGGAGGCGCCCCTGCGGCTCCTATCTGCAGCGTCCGGGGCGCTGCAGCTCGAGGCTGCAGGAAGGCTGGAAGAACACGAGGGAATTGGGGAAGAAGAGTACTACGCAAACGAAGCTTTGAGCCGCAGGGAGATAGTGACGAAGTTCTACGATTCCCCTGCGGTAAAGAAAGCGGACTTCGCCCTGGTAATAGGATCCAACCACTCAAAAGTGGCGCATCCGAGCAAAATGTATACCGACGCCTTGCTATCTGCAGACCTGCAGTGCCCCGTGCTGCTTTCGGTGAGCGGAGAAGGGCGCAGCGCCCATGAAGTGGCCGAGAGCATCAAGGCGTGCGCGAGGACGGTGCAGGAAAAGGGGAGCAAGATCCTGGGGGCCTTCGTTTCCCCCTCTCCTGCAGGCATAGAGGAACAGGTGCGCATAGAGCTCGTAGACCTTTCGATCCCCGTCTGGTTCATAGGCCGGATCGAAGAAAAGGGAAGCGCAAAAGAAAAGGCCCTGGCCTGCTTTGAAGCGTGCCAAAAGGGGATAAATGAAGAGGAGCTCTTCAGAGCCCTTTCCAGACCCTTCACCGCACCCGTAACTCCGGCCTGCTTTCAGTTTTCCCTCTTGAGGCAAGCATCCGAAAAGAAGAAGACGATAGTGCTGCCTGAGGGCGGAGAAGAGAGGGTGCTTCGCGCGGCTGACTACGTCCTCTCCCACGACGCTGCAGACATCATCCTGCTAGGCGAAGAGGAATATGTAAAAAGGCGTGCTGCAAACATCGACCTCAGCTTCATTTCCAAGGCAAAAATCCTCTCTATGGAAAATGAGGCCTTAAAAGAGAAGCTGGAAGGGGAGATGAAAAAGTCCCTCCCTCTAAAAGACGATGAAGATGTAGCTGAGCTCATAAAGGACCCCTCATACTTTGGGACCATGCTGGTGAAGATCGGCATGGCCGACGGAATGGTTTCCGGAGCCGTGCACCCCACAGCCCAGACAGTCCGCCCCGCGCTCAAAATCATCCGCACCAAGCCCGGAGTTCCGATAGTGTCGGGATCGATGCTCATGTGCATGGAAGACCATGTAGACATCTACGCCGATGTGGCGATAGTCCCAAATCCCACTCCCTCCCAGCTCGCCCTCATAGCTTCCCAGACCTGCAAAACGGCGAGGATGGTGGGAATAGACCCGATTGTGGGGTTCCTGTCCTATTCCACATTGGGATCTGGAAAAGGGAAGGACGTGGAAATGGTCAAGGAGGCGGTGGAAGAGTTCAGGGCCTCTTCCCCCAAAGCCCCCTTTGTGGGCCCCATACAGTTTGATGCGGCCTGCAGTCCGCAGGTGGCCCGGCTCAAAGCCCCCGGAAACCCCGTGGCCGGCCGGGTGAGCGCATACATCTGCCCGGATCTGGATTCCGGCAACATCCTTTACAAGGCCGTGGAAAGGACGGGGGGCGCCACGGCCATAGGCCCCATCCTCCAGGGGCTCTGCAAGCCCGTAAACGACTTATCCAGAGGATCTACTATGTGGGACATAGTAAACACTATTGCAATCACAGCCCTGACATGCGAAGAGGAAGACGATGAGTGAAAATATCTTGGTAATTAATTCCGGTTCCAGCTCTGTCAAGTACCAGCTTTTGGACATGTCCAAAAAGGAAGTCCTGGCCAAAGGAGAGGTAGAGAAGATAGGCCTGGAAGGAAGCGTGGTCAGCCATGAATCCGGAGGGCGGCAAAATGTGAAATCCGGAGAAATCTGCGATCACTTCGCCGCTTTCAAGGCCATCTTGGACTGCTTTAAGGAGTTTGGGCCCGATCTGGAAAAGGCGGGAGTGAAGGCCGTGGGGCACAGGATCGTCCAAGGCGCCGACGTCTTTGCGGGCCCCGCTCTCATAGACGACAAGGTCCTGCAGGAAATTTGGGACCTTTCAGCCCTGGCGCCCCTGCACAACGGCCCTGCGGCCAGGGGGATAGAGATTATGCGCAGTCTCCTTCCCAACGTCCCTCAGGTGGCCGTCTTCGACACCTCCTTCTTCTTCAACCTCCCCCCAGAGGCGAGGACTTACGCCCTCAAAAAAGAAGTGGCGGAAAAGTACCGCATTTACCGCTACGGCGCGCACGGCATAAGCCATAGGTACGTGGGAGGTAAAGTCCGCTCTATGCTGGCCGAAGAAGGAAAAGACTTTTGCCAGATAGTCCTGCACCTCGGAAACGGCGCCAGCTGCAGCGCTCAGATAAATGAGAGGGCAGTAGAGACCTCGATGGGTCTGACCCCCTTGGAGGGCTTGGTGATGGGCACCCGCACCGGCGACATGGATCCCGCCACCGCCGTATACCTTCTGAAAAACTCTCCTTACACCCCCGACGGAATAGAAAAGCTCTTCAACAATGAAAGCGGCCTGAAGGGCCTCTGCGGACACAGCGACATGAGGGAAGTGGAAAGCCTCTACAATGCGGGGGATCCTGACGCCGCCCTCGCAGTCAAGATCTTTTGCCACAGGATTGTCAGCTACGTCGGCGCCTATTGGGCCCAGATGGGCTCCTTGCAGGCCCTCACCTTTACCGCAGGGATTGGAGAGCACCAGGCCTTCGTGAGGAGGATCGTGGCAGAAAAGCTCGCCCCCTTCGGAGTGAAGCTGGATGAGGAAAAGAACCGGAACGGGTCCAAAGACAGAATCATCTCTGCTGAAGACAGCTCGGTCAAGGTCTTAGTGATTCACACCGACGAAGAGCTGTCCATAGCGGAGCAGACTCTCAGCCTCGTCTCTTCCCTCTAGGGCTCCCGGCCCCCAGACGGGGCTTATAGTATAATGTTTTAAGATTTCGGGGCGTAGCGCAGGTGGTAGCGCGCTTGCTTTGGGGGCAAGATGTCGCAGGTTCGAGTCCTGTCGCCCCGACTTTTTTATATGAAGGCCTCAGTCCAGGGGTCGGTATTTACGTCCAAAAGGCGCAGCTCCACAGTTTCTCCTAGCCTTTCTTTTACGTCTTTCAGCGCGAAGTCGAACCAGGGGAACTCCGAACTGAAGTGCGAGACGTCTACAAGCCCCATCTTCCTTCCTGTGGCCTCCAATTTTTGCATGAAGTCAAGAGCCGGATGGTGGCGTAGATCGCTTGTAAGGTAGACGTCGGCGCCGGTTTGGAAGGCTTTGTCAAAAAAGCTGTCCCCGGCACCGCTCATCACGGCCACCCTCTTCACCTTCATCTTCGGGTCTCCCGCCAGCCTTGCCCCCTGAACGGTTTTGGGGAGCCTTTCTCGGCTCATCTTCGCAAATTCTTCCAGGCTCATCTCCCTTTCGAGCTCCCCTACCCTGCCCAGGCCCGCCGGGGCCCCGTTTACGATCCCTTCGGGATCGATTGGCAAAGCTTTCAAGATGCCGAGCCTGGCGCACAGGGCTTCATTGGTTCCCCGCGGCGCGGCGTCCACGTTGGTGTGGCCCGCCCGGAGGGCGCATCCGGCCTGGAGGAGAAAGGAAGCCGCAAGGCCGTGGGGGTCGGTAGAGGGGATGAGGTGCACGGCCCTGAAAAAGAGGGGGTGGTGCGTCACCAAAAGGTCGGCGCCCCATTTTCCCGCCTCCTTGGCGACGTCGATGGTGGGATCTAGGGCAAAGCAGATCTTTTTGCACTCCCTTTCGAGATTCCCCAAAACCAGCCCCGGATAATCCCAGTCCTCTTTGAGATCCAACGGGTACATCTCTTCTAGTGCGGCTACAGCGTCTCTTACTTTCATTTTTCCTCCTAGTGGGCGGCCTGCTGCCAATTTTCCCCCCATCCCATGGAGACGGTAAGGGGGACTTTGAGCTCCTTGGCCCCTTCCATGGCGAGGCGTATTGAATCTCCCGCCTCTTCCTCTTCTCCCGGGGATACTTCCACCAAAAGCTCGTCGTGGATCTGCAGGACTATTCGGCTTTTTAGCCCCCTCTCTTGGAGGGACTTGTCTGCCCTTATCATGGCAAGCTTCATTATGTCTGCAGCCGACCCCTGTATCGGGGCGTTTCTTGCAGCCCTTTCGGCGGCCCTGCGGGCCTGGGGGGAGGGGGAGAGGAGATCTGGAAAGTAGCGCCTCCGGCCCAAGATCGTCTCGCTGTAGCCCTTGCGGGCGGCCTCTTGGGTTTGAAAATCCAGGTACCGTTTTACAGATCCGAAGATTGAAAAGTACTTTTCTTCCAGCCTTTTTGCCTCGACTTGGGGAATGTGGAGGCGGGAGGCGAGCCCAAAGGCGCTAAGGCCGTAAGCCAGCCCATAGCTGACCTGTTTTACGCTCGTCCTCTCGTCGGCCGTGACCTTTTCTTGCGGCACCCCATAGACGAGGTGGGCGATGTACTTGTGAAAGTCCCCTCCGGCCTTAAAGGCCTCTATCAGCTTCTCGTCCCCCGAAAGGTCCGCCATTATCCTCAGCTCTATTTGCGAGTAGTCGCAGCTTAAAAGCTTCCATCCTTTTGGCGCCACGAAGGCGGAGCGGATTTGCCGGCCCTCCTCGGTCCTATTGGGAATTGTCTGCAGGTTCGGGTCTTGGGAAGCGATCCTCCCGGTTCCGGTGGATTTCTGATCAAAAGTCGAGTAGATCCTCCCATCGGAAGAGACCGCTTTTAGGAGGGAGGAGACGATTTCGGAAAGCTTTCCTTCCTCCCTGAACTTCAAAAGGGCCTGAATGAATTTTTCCTCCCTCCCTTCCGGATCTACCAAGGCCGCGATCTTTTCGAGAGATTCTGCAGAGGTGCTCTGGCTTTTCCCTTTGATTTTGAACTCCCCGTAGAGCACGTTTGCCACCTGTTTGGGGCTGTTCAAGTTCACTTCCCTGTGCCCGAACCCCAAAGCCTCCATGGCCTGGGAGGAAGAGAGGGAACACTGGGAATCAAAAAATTCCTTCATCTCTTCGAGGGCGCCCCTGTCTACCAGGACCCCCCGCCTCTCCATGTCGTAAAGGATTTTGGCCACGGGCATTTCGAGGCCGTGGAGAAGCTCTTTTTCCCCCCTCTTTTCAAGTTCGCTTTCCAAAGCCGGGGCGAGGCGCAGGGCGCAGGAGAGCCTCTCTTCCCCCTCCTTTTCCAGCGCGGGGGCCATCGCCTTCTTGGGGTGGTCGGGATCGGACAGATAGCTGGCCAAGGAGAGGTCGAAGGCCGGCATGGGCAGGGGGCCCGCCTGCTCCATAGCCTCTTTGTAATCCAGGGCCATCCACTCTCCTGCGCCAAGTATTTGCGGGACCTCGTTTTCCCACTCCCCCGCTTGGCCTCCGCTGAGGGTGTGCAAGACGAACCCAGAGGAAGAAGGCTGTGCAAAATAAGCGTTGCCGTCTTTTTGGGTCGAAGGCGCAGGGCTGAACAGATCGCTTCCCTGAGAAGGCTGGTACCCGAAGCTCCCCTCTATCTTCCTTATGGTTTTTTCGCTAAAAGAGAGAGATTTCATGAATGGCTCGAAGCCCTCTGAAAGGCCCCCGGGGTGCATATCGCTTATGGGTACGGGAAAAGAGAGATCGCAGACAAGCTGGTTGACTCGCCGGTTCAGGCGGACCTGCCCTTCGTCCTTCCTAAGCTCCTCTCCTTTGACTCCCTTTATGGACCCGGCGCCTTCGAGCAATTTTTCGAGAGATCCGAACTCCAGAAGCCATTTGGCCGCGATTTTGTCCCCCACGCCTTTGACACCCGGGATGTTGTCCGCCCCTTCGCCCCTCAGGGCTGCCAGGTCCGGGTAGAGCGAGGGAGGAATGGAGTAGGACTCCAAAATTGCCTCAGGAGTCTTTAAGGAAAAGTCTTTGAAGTGGTGCCCTGGAAATATTACAGACACTTTCTCGTCTATCAGCTGGAAGACGTCCTTGTCTCCGGAAACTATGAGGACCCGGCACCCTTCTTCTTCGCCGCTGCGGCTAAGCGAGGCCACTATGTCGTCCCCTTCAAAGCCCTTCTTTGTAAACCACTTCACATCCAAGAGGTCCAGGGCTTTTTTCACGATTTCGAGCTGCTTTGCAAAACTTTCTGGGGTCTTAGGCCTCTGGGCTTTGTAACGGGCAAGCAGGTCGTTTCGGAAAGTCCCTCCGGAAGTGTCAAAGGCCACAGCCAAAAAATAAGGGCGGTACTTGTCCACCACTTCGCAGAGCATGCTGAAAAAGCCGTACACGGCGTTGGTGGGCTGACCGCCCGAGCTGAATTTTGATTCGTCTAACGCGTAAAACGCCCTGAAGAGCAGGGAGTGTCCGTCGACTATGAGGAAAGTGTCGCTGTCTTTCACTTCTTCAGGTTAAGCGCCCTTTTCGACACTACCCGAGCTTCAAGATTATGGCTTCGGCCACTTCGGCCATGCTCAGCCTCTTATCCATGCTGTTTTTCTGTATCCACCTGAAGGCTTCAGGTTCGGAAAGGCCCATATTCTCCATCAAGAGCCCCTTGGCCCTGTCCACTTTCTTTCTGACTTCCACCCTGGCGCGTATGTCGGTTATTTGGCTCTCGAGGGCGTTTAGCTGCTCGAAACGGGAAATTGCGATCTCTATAGCGGGTAGAAGCTGCTCGGGTTCAAAAGGCTTGACTATATAGGCCCCCGCTCCGGACTCTATCGCTTCCGCCACGAGAGGCTGTTGGGAGTAGGCGGTGAGGATTACTACAGGGGCTATTTTTTCTTCCGAAAGGATCTTTGTGGCGCTGATCCCATCGCCTCCGGGCATCTTGACGTCCATCAAAACTACGTCGGGCCTCTCTTTGCGAGCCACTTCCACGGCTTCTTTGCCGTTTGTGACCTGCCCCACGACTATCTGACTGAAAGCTTTTAAAGACTGGACGATGTCTAAACGGATTAAAGATTCATCTTCTGCGACCAAGACGCGCCTTGGCGCGCCGCTCCCGCCGTTTGTCATAAGCGCCTGCGATTCGTACCCTGAGTGGGACTCGAACCCACACTGTACAGATTTTGAGGCTGTTTCCTCTACCAATTGGGATACCAGGGCATCCTAGGCAATTATAGCTTAGGATATGACGTGGTCAAAAATAGCTCCGGAGCCCGTCTGTCCGGCTTCACCTTCGTTTCCGATGCTTTCTATCATCACTCTGTCTCCCTTGGAGAGTCCGAGCTCTTTAAGCTTGGAATCTATCTTGAAGAAGACGTCTTTGGAAGGTGTGAGAAGCTCCTTGTCAAAGACTGCGAAAGTGCCCCAGAAGAGGGAGAGCTGGTAGTAAGCCTTCTCGCTGGGAGTGAAGGCGTAAATCGGGATGGAGGGGCGGAACTTAGCCGTAGCTGCGACAGGATCGCAGGAATCGCAAATTACAACCATAGCTTTTGCCCCCCTGGCCCGGGCGGCTTGGAGCGCGGCAGAAGAGAGGGCCTCCTGGCCATCGCCTTTCCTGGCATCAATCTCTGGGATGAGGCTGTAGGCGTGCTCAGAAGTGTACTCCGAAATCTTGGCCATGGTGGCTACGACCCTGCCGGGATCGGCGCCTACGGCCGTCTCGTTGCTTGTCATAGTGCAGTCGCAGCCGTCCAGAATGGCGTTGGCGCAGTCAGAGGCCTCGGCCCTGGTGGGAAGGGGGTTCGAAATCATGGAGCTGAGCATTTCGGTGGCCATTATCACGGGCTTTGCATAGTAGCGGCTCATGGACACCAGCTTCTTGTCGATGACTGGAACTTCCCAGAATGGAAGTTCGACCGCCAGATCCCCCCTGGCGCACATGATCCCCTGGGAGGCCTTTACAATCTCTTCCATGTTTTCTATGGCTTCGGGCTTTTCCATCTTCACTATTATCGGTAAAAGCAGCCCTTTTTCTTCCATGATCTTCTTTGCCGAATCCAGGTCTGCGGCCTTCCTGACAAAGCTCATGGCGATCATGTCGACATCGTGGTCCAAAGCCCACCTGAGGTCTTCTTCATCCTTTTCAGTGAGGGCCGGAGAGGAAATCTCGACTCCGGGAAGGTTTATGCCCTTGTGGCTGGAAAGGCGTCCAGGTGTGAGGACGCGGGTCAGGATTTTGTTTCCTTCTACCGCCTTTACTTCAAGCCTTACGAGCCCGTCGTTTAGAAGTAGTATGTCTCCTGGCTTCACGTCTTCGGGCAGCTCCTTGTAGGTGCAGCTCACCCCTTCCTTGGTGCCGATGATGTCATCGGAAGTGATGAAAAAGTCCTGTCCCTTTTCGAGGAGGACTTCGTCTTTGCCTTCCGCGTTCTTCTCAAACCATCCGCAGCGGATTTTGGGGCCTTGGAAGTCGGCCATGATTCCCACGTTCTTGCCCACGTTTTTGCGGGCCGCCTTTATGTTGTTCAAAATCTCCAGGTGCTGTTCGGGAGTGCCGTGGGAGAAGTTCAGCCTCGCCACATCCATTCCGTTGCGCATAAGGGTCTCAAGCATTTCCACGCTGTCGCATGCGGGGCCTATAGTGCAGACGATTTTGCCCATCCTCATAGGGGAAACCTCGTTTCTCATTTTTCAGATTTGCTCTTACCCCCTAATTTTACCTTTGATTTTCTTGAAGCCACGAGGCTGAGAAGGGTGCAAAGAGCGAGGATGGAGGAAATTACGCACAAAGTCACCCAGGAGGGGATGGGGGGAATGGGGAGAGGGCGCCCCCCGTTGATGAATTTTAAGGAGTTTGAGGAGAGGGCTTCCAGGAAGAGTTTTACTCCTATAAAGCCCAAGATGACCGAGATTCCGAGCGGCAGAAACTTTAGGGAGGACAGGCCCTTTATAAGGAGGCAGTAAAGCTCTTTTAGGCCAATTAAGGCAAAGAAATTGGATGTGAAGACGACGAAGACGTTTGTAGTTATGCCCAGTATTGCCGGAATGGAGTCTAAAGAGAAAAAGGCGTCGGCCAGGGCGATGGAGGCAAAGGCCAAAAGGAGGGGGGTAAATACGAGCTTTCCTTCGTCTCTGTAAAAAAGCTTTTTTCCCCTGTAATTTCCATGCGGAAGGATTCTGGAGACTTTTTGCAAAAGCCTCCCCTTCCTTTTTCCTTCACCTCCTTTTTTCTTAAAAAAGCTCGCCGCATTTTTTGCCGCCACTGCTATTAGAAAAGCTCCGCAGGGGAAGAAAAGGAAGGAGAAATCCGAGAGCAGCCGCGCCCCCAGGACTATTAGAACCAGCCTTATTAGGACGGCGAGAAAGATTCCCACCGACAGACTCCAATTTGAAAGGGAGTCGGGAACTTTGAAAAATTGCAAAATCAACCCGTAGATGAAAAGGTTGTCTACGGACAGGGAGTACTCGGTGATGTAGCCCGAAAAGAAGTTCAAGGAATCTTTGAGGGAGATGGCGGAAAGGATCCAGCCAAAGGCCGCGGCGCACCCCACTAAAATTATCAGCCGGATGGCCGCAGACTTGAGGGAGAGCGACTTTGAACTCCAGTACATGTCAAAAAAGAACAGGGCGAAAATGCAGGCGAGGGAAATAATTTTAAAGGCCATGGGAACTACTTTTTAAAGCTTTTTAAATCTACTCCCATTTCTTCCAGCTCATCTCTGAGTGCTGCCGCCAGCTCGAACTCCATATTCTTTGATGCCTCCATCATCTTTTCGTAAAGTTCTTCGGGGGAAGCGGGACCGCCCCCTTCCCTTGCGGGGGCTGCAAAGCGCTTTTTGGAAGGCTTTTCCTTCTTTTCTACGAGGGCGGGGGCGGCGGCCTTTTTTTCTATAGACTTGGGGACTATCCCCCTTTTTTCGTTCCAAGCCTGCTGCTTTTTCCTCCTCCTCTCCGTCTCCTTTATCGCCTCGCGCATGGCCGCCGTGACAGAGGAGGCGTACATTATCACGGTCCCGTCCACATTCCTGGCCGCCCTTCCTATGATTTGGATGAGGCTGGTAAAGGACCTGAGGAACCCTTCCTTGTCCGCATCCAAAATGGCTACCAGGGAGACGGAGGGTAGGTCCAGGCCCTCCCTGAGGAGGTTGATTCCGACTACGGCGTCAAGTTTGCCATCTTTTAATTTGTTTAGGATTTCCAACCTGTCTAGGGTGGGGATGTCGGAGTGAAGGTACTCCGACTTTATCCCTTCTTCCCGGAAGAAGGTGGACAGATCCTCTGCCATTTTCTTGGTGAGGGTGGTGACGAGGGCCTTCTCCCCTTTTTTCTTCCTCCTCTTTATTTCCTCTATCAGGTCCCGCACCTGGCCTTTCTCGCTTCGCACCTCCACTTTTGGATCCAGAAGGCCGGTGGGCCTGATGATCTGTTCAACCTTTTCCCCTCCAGTCCTCTCGAGCTCCAGAGGTCCGGGGGTTGCCGAAAGGTAGAGGGTTTGGCCGCGTTTGGCGTCAAATTCCTCCTCGGTCAGCGGCCTGTTGTCGCAGGCGCTGGGTAGGCGGAATCCGTATTCTACCAAGGTCCTTTTGCGGCTTCTGTCACCCTCAAACATGGCCCGGATCTGTGGGAGGGTTATATGGGATTCGTCTATCACGGTGAGAAAGTCTTTGGGGAAGAAATCCAGAAGGGTGCTCGGCGGTTCGCCCTCTTTCCTTCCATCGAAGAACCTGGAATAGTTCTCAATTCCGGGGCAAAAGCCGATATTTTTGATGGATTCCAAGTCGAAATTGACTCGCTCTTCCAGCCTTTCTGCCTCAAGGAGCTTGCCCTGGGATCTGAAAAGTTCAAGCTGCCCCTTGAGCTCTTCTTCGATTTCCCCTGTAGCCCTATTCCTTTGCTCTTCGCTGGAGACGTACTCTGTGGCCGGAAATATGGCTACAGACTGCGGCCTCTCTTTCACCTCCCCCGTAGTAGGATCTAGGATTTCCAGCTCATCTACTTCATCTCCGAAAAGATCTATTCTGACTACGCTGTCCATATAGGCCGGGATTATGTCGACGGTCCCGCCTCGGACCCTAAAGCACCCCCTCTGCAAGTTAGCGTCGTTCCTCTTGTACTGCATGGAGACGAACTTTCTCAAAAGATCTTGGCGGTTTACCTTGTCCCCTGCAGAAATGCTGAGCATCTGGGCGAGATACTCTTTCGGAGATCCCAGTCCGTAGAGGCAGGAAACCGTGCAGACGACTATGCAGTCGCTCCGGGTGAGGACGGCGGCCGTGGCGGCGTGCCTGAGCCTGTCCACCTCTTCGTTGATAGAGGCGTCCTTTTCTATATGGGTATCGCTTTGGGGTATATAGGCTTCAGGCTGATAGTAGTCGTAGTAGCTGACGAAGTAGTTTACCGAGTTTTGCGGGAAAAGGGCGCGAAGTTCTTGGCACATCTGCGCCGCTAGGGTTTTATTGGGTTCTATTACCAAAGTGGGCTTGTTTAGTTTTTCTATGGCCCACGCCGCCGTCGCGCTCTTTCCGGTCCCCGTGGCGCCCATGAGCACTACGTCCCTCTGGCCGGATTTAAACCTTTCGGCGATCTCTTCTATCGCCTGCGGCTGGTCGCCGGACGGCTTCCAATCTTTATTGACTTTAAAATCTTTGCGCAGTTTCTGTATGTCCATTTTCTACCTGTTTTGAAGGGGGCATCCACCCCGATCAATGGTAGTCTGGAAAGCTACGCTTCTTCGGAGAGCTGCTCCTTAAGTTCGGCGAGCTTGTCGTTGTGCAGAAGGGAGCTGCGAGCCCCTTCTTCGCCGGAGGCCTCGATGGCCTTGGGGGCCTCGGCCTCTTTCTCCTTTTCGGCGCTTTCGAGCTCGTGAGCCCTCTGCTTTACCACAAACTGCCTGTGCTCCAGCCAGAGGTTCCTGGCGGCCGCATATTCGGCCTCCCACTCTTCCCTCTGCTTTTCGTAACCGGGGAGCCACTCATTGGATTCTGGATCGAACCCTTCGGGGTA
Source organism: Aeriscardovia sp. (assembly GCA_017632535.1). Lineage (GTDB taxonomy): Bacteria > Actinomycetota > Actinomycetes > Actinomycetales > Bifidobacteriaceae > RGIG1476. The sequence goes on from JAGBRC010000009.1 coordinate 57,589, forward strand.
CTTGTAGTTCCCGTTCTCGTCGTATTCTGCGGTCATGCCGTAGAGGGCGGGGTCGAAGTCATCGGAGGCGAGGTTTACAGAGTCGTTGGCCTGCTTAAGGCTGAGAGAGACCCTGCACCTGTCGAGATCCACATCTATTACCTTGACGAAGATTTCCTCGCCCTGGGAGACTACGGAAGCCGGATTGGCGATGTGGTGATCGGTTAGCTCGGAAATGTGTATGAGTCCTTCGATTTCGTCCGCCAGGGATACGAATACCCCGAACTGCACGATCTTTGTGACCTTCCCCTTGACGATCTGGCCCGGAACGTGGGTGCGGGCGAAGCGCTGCCAAGGATCTTCCTGGGTGGCCTTTAGAGAGAGGCTGATCCTCTCCCTTTCGACGTCTATGTCCAAGACCTCAACTGTCACCTTTTGCCCGACTTTCACCACGTCGGAGGGATGGTCTATGTGCTTCCAGCTGAGCTCTGAGACGTGGATGAGGCCGTCTACCCCGCCCAGGTCTACAAAGGCGCCAAACTGAACGATGGAGCTGACCACGCCTTCGCAGATCTGGCCCTTCTTGAGCTGGTTCATGAAGGCTTCGCGAACCTCGGACTGGGTCTCCTCGAGGTACTGCCTGCGGGAGAGGACGACATTGTTGCGGTTCTTGTCCAATTCCAAAATCTTGGCCTTGATGGTCTGGCCAATGTAGGGGGTGAGATCTCTCACCCTCCTCATCTCCACCAGGGACGCGGGAAGGAATCCGCGAAGGCCGATGTCGACTATGAGGCCGCCCTTGACGGTTTCGATGATGGTGCCTTCCACCACGCCGTCGGCTTCCTTGATCTTCTCAATCTCTCCCCAAGCGCGCTCGTACTGCGCCCTCTTCTTGGAGAGCATGAGGCGGCCCTCTTTGTCTTCCTTGGTGATGACGAGGGCCTCAATCTCGTCTCCGAGCTTTACCACGTCCTCAGGATCGGCGTCCTTCTTTATGGAAAGCTCCTTGGCCGGGATGACACCTTCCGTCTTGTAGCCGATATCAAGCAGCACTTCGTCGCGCCCTATCTGAACGACGGAGCCTGTCACCAGATCCCCCTCGTTGAAGTTCTTTACGGTGCTGCTTACGGCCTTTATAAGGTCTTCCTTCGTGCCGATGTCGTTTACGGCTACCTGGGGCACGTCATGCAAATTTTCTGTCATGAAAGAGTGTTTCTTTTTAGTAGTGATACTCTGCCCCTCCTCGGGGGCAGAAGACCCAGAAACACGGGAGGGCCGGCGGCCCGGGAGGCGGGCAGGAAAGCCTCTAGAGAGAACTTACTGACTTATCATAAGTCATTTTGACCTTTTGCCAAACTTGAGCTGAGGTCCAAAACATTGGACAGGAGCATCGCCCGTGTCATGGGCCCCACCCCTCCGGGAACGGTGGTGTAAAAAGAGGCGCTTTCAAAACAGGCCGGATCGAAGTCTCCCATAAGCCTTCCGCCCTCTACGGAAAACCCCACATCCACCAGGACCTGCCCCCCGGAGAGGAAGGAGGGTTTTATAAAGTGCCCCTTTCCGACGCAGGAGATCACAATCTCGGCCCTTTTAGTGAATTTTTTGAGATCTTTCGTGCGGCTGTGGACCAGGGTGACGGTGGCGTTCTTGGATGAAAGAAAGCTTGCGATAGGCCTCCCGGACGTAAGCCCCCTGCCTATTACGCAAACTTCCTTTCCCTCCACCCCTATCTTCTCGGATTGGAGCATGGACCAGACGGCAAGGGCCGTGCAGGGGACAGTTCGGGGCCTTCCTGCCTCGAGGCGCAGGGCGCAGATGGGGCCTAGCCCGTCGGCGTCCTTTTCCTGCCGTATTTTGGAAAGGACGGGAATGGGATCCTGGCCGGGGAGAGGGAGCTGGACTATGAAGGCCGAAACGGAGGGATCGGCGTTGCACGCCTCCACCGCTTCTTCCACCTCCCTTTGGGAGGCTCCTTCAGGGAGGGTGAGGCGCGAAAAGCCGATGCCCACCTTTTTGCAATCCCTCTCCTTTCCTCCGACATAGGAGGCAGATCCGGGATCTTCTCCCACCATCACCACTCTGAGGGAAGGGAAGATCCCTCTGACCTTCAGCGCCTCGGCCCTCTCCTTCATTCCCTCAAAAGCCTTGTCGGCCAAGGCGCGCCCGTCAATTTTCCCCATTTATTTTTTTTCTTCCGCTTCTTTATCCTCTTCGGCGAAAAGGCGGGCGACTTCGCCTTTGTCCAAATTCTTGCTGACGGCGATTTCAGTGTAGAGGATGTCTCTGGCCTGGGCGAGAATCTTTTTCTCTCCATTGGCCATGTCCGCATCCTTCCTAGACAGGTCCCTTATGACTTCGGCCACCTTTGCCAGGTCCCCGCTGTATATCTTTTCCTGATTAGCCTTGAACCTTTTGGACCAGTTCATCTTTTTCTCTTCGCTTCTTTCGGTTTTGAGAAGCTCCAAGATCTTGTCCGCCTCTTCTGGGGCGATGACGTCTCTGACCCCGATCTTTTCCAAATCGTCTATTGGAACCATGATTGTCAAATCGTTGCTGAGATCCGATATGGTCCTCAGCTCTATATAGACTGTGTCGTCTCTATTCTCAGTCCCTATCACTTTGCAACATCCGTGTCTGGGATAGACAACGATGTCTCCCTCGCTGTAAGACATATCATCCTCTGGGCTCTGTCGAAACGGGGGCGCACTGCGCCTTTTCTTTTAATATTAGATTGTTTCCCTGAGCAAAATCTACGATCTTAGGATTTTAATGATTTTTTTAGTTTTTTTGTCACAAAATCGGGATTTAAAAGTGGATTTGGCAAAAGGAGGAAGGATGGTGGAGTCTGAAAAGCGGCTCTCGGAGGGCAGGATTGTGATTGCCGAAAGCGATTTTCAGCTCCGTGCCGCCATGTCTGCGAGGCTGGGGCGCTGGAAAGGATGGAAAGTGATTGCCTTCGCAGGAGGGCGGCAAGCTTTGGTGGCGGCGGCGCAGTTTGAGCCGGATCTGGCGGTAGTGGACGGGGAACTTTGCGATGCGGATGGAAGGGAAATATTGAAAGCCATTCTCTTGCAATCGGATCCTTTGTCCGTCTTAGTGTCTTCTAGGCGCGAAGAGGCAGACAAGATCATAGGTCTGGGAATTGGCGCAGATGCCTACATTGAAAAGCCCGCATCCGCGCGGGAGATAGAGGCCGTGTGCAAGGCTTTAGTCAGGCGCATGGAAAAGACGCTGGCCAGGAAGCAAACTAGGTTATTGAAAGTGGGGGATCTGTCAATAAGCCCAAAGGAGAGGGAGGTGCGGATGGGGGAAAGGGAGGTTAAGCTTACAAAAACCGAATTCGACATTCTTCTCACTCTAGCTGAGCGTCCCGGGGAAGCCGTCGAGCGGGCAAGACTGGCAGAAAAGCTCCGCGAAGGATCGGACTTCGCCTCAAACCGCTTTGTAGACACCCATATTAAATCCCTTAGAAAGAAACTTGGGCCTTCGGTTGTGCGGACTGTGAGAGGAATAGGCTACGCGCTGAAGATAACAAATGGAAAGGAGGGTGGGCAGTGAAGGATCGCCACGATCGGGGTAGGCGGGGAGCTTTCGGAAGGAGTGTGCCTTACTACCGCACGAGGAGCGGAAAGTTTGAAAGGCTGGCAAGCTTTCAAATGCGCAGGCTCTGGAGAAAAGACGAAAGGTTTCCAAAGATGGTGGAAGTGCAAATTCGGGAGTTCCCTCCCCTTTCTGCCCTAGAAACCGGGGAAGGGGTATATTCCGCTGTCGAAGAGGGAGCGGGCGGGGGGAAAAGTGTCATTATCCTTTACAGCAGAACTTTGCAAGAAAACTGCCGGGAGGAAGAGTCTCTAGGCGACGCCATAGGTGAAGAAATGGTGGCCAGGCTCGCCGAGATCTTTGGGGAGCGTCCCGAAGACATAGATCCCGACTTCGGTCTCGATTCTTAAAGCACAGCTCATGTATTTTCCCTACTATAAAATTTAGATTTGAACTCCTGCGGCCCTCCGGGCGGCCCGAAGAAAGGATGCAATGACGCCAGATTTTCCGGATGACGACAGCTTCACAGAGCCTCCCAGTTTTGCGCCCTCTTCCGGACAGCGCCCCAGCCGCCCTTACGGGCGCCCTCCGAGAAGCTCCAAAAACCCCTATCTGAGCGGAGCACCCCTCCAGGGGCCGAGAATAGCTGTGAGCGGAAAAATGCGCCGGCAGAAAGGGCGCCTTCCCAAGGGAAGCACCCATGTGAGCCCCACAAGCAAGCTTCCCAGAAAGCGCCACCATATCCTCCTCACCATCTGCACCATTTTAGTTTCGGTCATATTCCTCCTGGTGGGGGCGGCCGGCGGCCTCTACCTTTGGGTGGACCACCAGATCCAGCACTACCAGGCCCTCACCACCATGCCCAAAAACGGCATAGAGGAGAGCTGGCTGATAACAGGGGTCGATCAGAGAGATGGTGCCGCAGGAACCGGAGCCGCGGGATCTGTGCCGGGCTTTAGGACCGACACTATTATGCTCCTCATAAAGCCCAAAAACGGCAAAGACGCCCTCATCTCAATCCCCAGAGACACCCTCGTCTACGAGGACGGCTACTACATGAAGATTAACGCCATAGCGGAAACTTACGGCTGGCCCGCCCTGGCGGCAAAAGTGGAACAGCTGACGGGAGTAAAAATCGATCACGCCGTCAGGGCCAACTTCAACACCATAGAGGACGTGGTCAATGCCATGGGGGGAGTGTACGTCTGCTTCAATCAGACCGTAAATGACCCTTATTCGGGATTCAAGTGGAAGGCCGGATGTGGGGTCATGAACGGGGAAACCGCCTTAGCTTTCTCAAGAGAGAGGCATTCGGACGCCTTAGGGGATATCGGCCGAGAGCAGCAGCAGAGGATCTTGATCCAAGCTATGTTCACGGCCGCCACTAAGCCCAGTTTCTACATGAACTTGAGGAAGGTGGCCAAAGTGGTCAAAATCGGGCTGCAAAACGTGAAGATAGACGAGACCTCGCATGCCAACACCCTAATCACTATGGCCGAAGTCTTTTACCAGGCCACCCACCACGGGATTACCGGCATACCCTACATCTCTGACCTCGGATACGAAGTCCCCGGGGTTGGGGACTGCATCCTGTGGAACACTACTGAAACCAAGCAAATGTTCCAAAATATAATAAACGGAAAGCTGCCTGCGGGAACCGTGGGCGGAATACAATGATATATTCAGAGTTTATAGGGGAAGGGGAAGAGCGGAGTGGACAAGTATGATCCGCTGCCTGACTGTACTTTCGGACAGGCTGTAGCGCGGTTCTTTAAAAAGTACGTCCAGTTCAAGGGGGCGGCCTCCAGGAGCGAGTTCTGGTGGGCGTTCCTGTTTTGGTTCGGGATTATGGTGATACTGGACATACTCGCGGCTGTCGCCCACGTCCTGGCCATCATCCGCCTTCTGTGGGCGTTGGCCGTCATTATTCCGGAACTGTCGATCACCTGCAGGCGCCTGCATGACGGAGGTTTTTCAGGGGGGTGGACCTGGCTGTACTGCCTCCCCGTCCTGGGAGAGATTACCCTTCTGGTCATGTGCGCCCTGCCTACCCGCGACGACCGTTGGAAGGAAAAGTGGTTTCCCGCAAACGTATGAAAGGAAAAATATATGGCAACTAGGAAGATAATGCTCAGAAAGCTGGAAGACGGAACCGTGGAGGCTATCAGCCCCAGCGGAGCCAAGCTCGTCTTGGGACACGCTGAAGGCGTGTTCGATCCCGGAGAGATTGCCGAGATCGCCCTGGCAGGCTGCGGGATTTTGAGCTGCCGCAGGGTCACCGAGGGAGATGAAGTTAGGGCGGAGGTATCTGGAGAGTACAACGAAGAAGCAAACCGCTTCGACTCTTTCAGCGAAACCATCTTCGTCAAGGGCGAAGAAGAGCCCGGAAAGCTCGAACAGGCCGTGCAGGACGCCATCAGGCAAAACTGCACAATAGCCAGGACTTATGAGCGCGGCGCCAAGATAAATGTCGACGTAGAGATAGAGAAAAAGTGAGCCTGGCCCCTCTTTTCAATCCTAAAAAGAGAAAGCCTGATCCTAAGCCCGCAAAGGTGAACCTTAGGATCGTAATAGGGATAGGGCTAATCGTATGGGGGATAATCTTCCTCTACGTAGCGATCGTAGAAATGTGGATAAAGCAGGTCCTGCCCGTCTATCCGCTTTTGATAACTTGCTTCGGACTTGTAATAGGCGTGCTCTTGATGCTCTGGGAGTTTATCTACCGAGACAAGTATTACGGGCACTCCAGCCGTAAGCATAGAAAGCGCTGACTTAAAGCTCTAAATGCTTTTCGGAAACCACTTCGAGGTCTCTGTCCAGCTCAAAAAGCATGGGCTTGGCCGTGGGGAGGTTCAATTTTTGCACCTCTTCCGGGCTTAAGTGGTTGAGCTTTTTGATAAGGGCCCTGAGGGAATTGCCGTGGGCACAGACCATGACGAGCTTCTCTTTTACAAGCTCCGGCACGATCTCCCCATACCAGTAGGGTTCTAGGCGCTCCAGCACGTCCTTTAGGGATTCGGTTCTCGGCACGAAGCTGTACTTGGGATCCCCCTGCTGGTCGAACTGGCTGCCGGCCTCTATAGGATCGGGAGGAGTGGCATAAGACCTCCTCCAGAGCATGAACTGTTCGTCTCCTACTTCTTTTCTAACTTCCTCCTTGTTCTTGCCCTGAAGCGCCCCGTAGTGCCTTTCGTTCAGCCTCCAGGACCTTTTGACGTCTATCCATCCCCGGCCCTCAGCCTCGAGGCAGTAGAAAGCCGTGGCTATAGAGCGCTGGAGGAATGAAGTGAAGAGGAAGTCGGGGTAAAGAGAGTTGGCCTTGAGAATCTCCCCGGCCCTTTTCGCCTCCGCAATCCCGTTTTCGCTGAGGGGCACGTCCACCCAGCCTGTGAACCTATTTTCCAAATTCCACTGGCTTTCGCCGTGCCTCAAAAGAATTAGCTTGTACATATTCCCCATTTTATTTCCTTTCAGGCCAGAGCCAGGGCGAGGAAGGCGCATATGAGCAAAAATCTAAAAGAGAGAAGCCTCATCGCCCTCTTCCAGTTTTTTTTAATAACCGCCCGGCACGAAAGGAAAATTAAAGCCAGATCGCAGGCCGCGTAGGGGAGGACCAGGGGGGGGAGGCGGTAGTACCCCAAAAGGAAGCAAAAAGAGAGGGCTGAAAAGAAGAGGAAGATGGGGATGAAAAAGGCATAGCTTTGCCCCAGCCAGACCGCCAGCGTCATCTTCCCGTGCTCCTTGTCGCTTTTTCGATCCCGAAAGTTGTTCACGGCCAAAATGGAGGCGCCAGATAGACCGAAGGCGATGGAAAGCACTGCAAAAGAGGCCGCGTCAAAAGGGACCCGGGAACTTTGGGCTATGAGGAAGCCCGTCCCCATAGTGTCTATAAAGCCAAAGAAAATGAGAACTGAAAGTTCGCCTAAAGCCATGTATCCATAAGGCCTCTTGCCTCCCACATAGAACCAACCGGCCGCGATGCACACCGCGCCTACAAGGAGAAACCAAAAATCTGCCGCAATGGCGCAGGCGGCGATGCCGCACACCGCGCCCAGAGCCGCGCAGATGGCGCAGGCGGCTTTCAGCTCACCGCAGGTAGCTAGGCCCGAGGCCAGGAGGCGGGGCTGCCCCCGGCTTTGCCCCTCCGGAAGGTTTCTTTCATCGTCTGTTCCGCGTAGGCCATCGGAATAATCGTTGGCAAAATTTGCAAACAGCTGGATGAAAAGGGCCGTCAGAATGCAGAAGACGGCTTCCAAAACAGATCTGGGGCGCAGGGATCCGAAATTGAGCCCCAGAGTCAAAAGGAAGGCGCCTGCGGGGGGGCAGATGCCGGCCGGAAGCGTCCGGAGCCTGGCGCCCATGATCCATCTGCGCATTCTTTACAAGGGCTTCACCAGGGGGAAAGTTATAGTGTCTCGGATGCTTAGTCCTGTCATGGCGATAAGGAGCCTGTCTATCCCCATCCCCATCCCTCCTGCGGGCGGCATCCCGTAGCTCATGGCTTCCAGGAAGTCTTCGTCGACTAGCATCGATTCTTCGTCTCCCCGGCTGGCCTGCCTCGCCTGTTCGACGAGCCTCTTTCTTTGCACGACAGGATCGTTGAGTTCGGAATAGGCTGTAGCCAGCTCAAATCCGCGCACGTAAAGGTCCCATTTTTCAGTGACTCCGGGCCTAGAGGGGGAGGACTTGGTCAGAGGGGAAGTGTCGGTGGGGAAATTGGCCACGAAGGTGGGGGTCCAGAGGGTGGAAGGATCTTGTGTGTAGAAGTGTTCCCAAAGCTGCTCGACGAGCTTTCCGTGGTTGGTTACGGCCTCTTTTTCTATCCCGAGCCTGTCTGAAATCTCGCACAGCCTCCCCTCGGGAGTTTGGGGGGTTATTTCTTCTCCTAGCTTTTCAGAAAGGGAAGAGTAGAGGTCCATCCACTTCCATTCTCCGCCAAAGTCGTACTCTTGGCCGCCCTTGAGGGTTACTTTCTGCGAACCGAATACGTCTTCCACCGCGCTCTTTATCAGGTACTCAGTCAGTTTGGCCATAGTCTTGTAAGTTCCGAAGGCCTGGTAGGCTTCGAGTGCGGTGAACTCGGGGGCGTGCGTGGCGTCTATACCTTCGTTTCTGAAGTTCCGATTGATTTCAAATACCTTCTCTACTCCCCCCACAAGCAGCCTCTTTAGGAAAAGTTCCGGAGCGATCCTCAAATAAAGGTCCATGTCCATGGCGTTCATGTGGGTGACGAAAGGCTTTGCGGCGGCGCCTCCGTGAATGGTCTGCAAGAGGGGCGTCTCAGCTTCTATGTACCCCTTCCCGGCAAACCTTGCCCTGAGGGACGAGACGGTTTTCGCCCTGACCTCGAGAGTGTTTTTTTGCTCGCGGCTCACTATCAGCGCAACATATGGCTTGCGATACCTCTGCTCTTCGGAAAGCTCTTTGTGTAGGACAGGCAGGGGGCGCAGCGCCTTGGAGGCCATCTGCCATTTTTTGGCCATGATGCTCAGCTCCCCCGTGTTGGAATTTACAATCTCCCCCTCCGCAAAGATAAAGTCCCCTATGTCGGCCATCTGTTTAAAGGCGGACAGGCTTTCGGGCCCGACTTCTTTTTTGGAAATCATGATTTGGATGGAGTTGAACTTTCCGTCCTGCAGCTCTACAAAGCAGAGGCCTCCGGAGTTCCTTATAAAGACGGCCCTCCCGGCCACCCCGGCTTCTTCTCCGCTCCGGCCTCCCTTTTCCAACTTTCCCGCCCATTTTTCCCGCACTTGCTTTATGGAGGCGGTTATGGGCAGTTCCACAGGATAAGGGTTCACGCCCGCATCCAGCATTTTTTCCCTCTTTGCAATGCGTACGAGGGTCTGCTCGGGGAAGGAAGCGGGGCCAAAGTCTTCAAGGCCCCGGGCTGAAGCCTGTTCTACGTCCGATCCTTCCCTTACCCAGCGGGCGACCGCCTCTTCTTCCCTCATCAGGCTCTCTGCCCGCTCCAGGGGAAGAACCTGCAAATTTGCGTTTTCTCTGTTTTCTTCTGACATACAATACAGTATAAAAACAGCCGATCCGGCTCCCCGGGCTGCGCGGGATGCGGAGGGGGAAAGAGGCTGTACAATAGCCTGTGACAAAGATGTTTCAGAAAGCAGGGCGATGGAAACTATCCTTTCATCCCGAGATCGCTACAAGCGTATAAAGAAAGAGACCATGACGCCGGCCAACATAGTCACTTATGTGCGTATCCTCATGGTGATAGCCATCATTGTCCTGCTTGCCCTGGGAGGGCCTGCAAAGAACGAGGCTGAAAGGTGGGTGGCCGCGGCCCTCTTCATAGTCGCCGCCTGTACAGACAAGCTCGACGGATACCTGGCGCGGAGCCGCAATGAAGTTACGACCTTGGGCAAGCTTCTAGATCCCGTAGCAGACAAGCTCCTCATATGCTCATGCCTGATAGTTTTATCCTGCTTTGGGACTGTCTGGTGGTGGGTGACGATCCTCTTCCTCATTCGGGAGGTCTGGATTACCGCCCTCCGGATCTTCGCCAAAAGAAAGTACGCGATTGTGGCCGCGGCCGATTTCCTAGGAAAGCTCAAGACAGTTTTTGAGTGCGTGGCTGTAGGAATGATCCTCTCCCCCATTTGGGTCATAGATGGCATGCCTTCCATCTTGGCCATCTCCTACTACTACCTCATGCTGTTTGTCTTGGGGATGGCCCTGGTCTTGTGCTACGCCTCTGGCGCCAGCTATACGGTCTCTATCTTTTCCCAGATTAGGAAGTGCTCCCGTGCAAAGTGAGATTGCGGCTGCAATTTTGGAAATTTGCACCGCAAAAGGGTGGCGCATCGCATGCGCCGAAAGCCTAACAGGAGGGCTTTTGGCGGACGCATTTGTGTCTGTGCCCGGAGCAAGCCGAGCCTTCGCAGGATCGCTTGTGATATATGACATTCGGGCCAAGGAGAAGATTTTAGGGGTGGATGGGGCGGTCCTCAGAGAAAAGGGTGCCGTCGAAGAAGAAGTAGCGCTCCAGATGGCCCTGGGGGCGGGGAAGGCCTTCGCCCCCGGGCCGCTCCTCCTTCTTTCAACGACTGGAGTGGCAGGACCCGACACTGACGGCTTTAAGCCCGTCGGAACTGTGTGTTGCGCAGCCCTGGCCCCAGGGAAGGCGCCCGCCCTCAGGACTTTCCACTTTTTGGGCGCCAGAGAAAAAGTACGCCTCTCAGCTGTGGAGGGCGCCTTGAGCTGCGCCCTCTCCCTTCTGGGCCCTTCCTTGGAATAACTTTCTCAGGAAAAATGTTTCACAGGTAAAAAATTTAGCCTATTTGCCGGCGAAAATTTATTCCTAAGCTAAAAGGAGGATAGTGGTCAAACCATCCGATCAAGAGTCTTCGCCCCTGACTCCATCCCAGGCTACCGCAGTGAGATTGTACAGAAAGCAGCTCGACTTGGCCCAGCAGCTCAGAAAACAGTATGAAGAAAGAAAAAGCCTCTCGGGCAGGGAGCCGATGCGCCCCATGCAAAAGCGCCTGATGAGCAACGCTTCTGAAAATGGCCTCACTGAAAACGGCATTTTGTTTAGGGAGGTTTTGGGGGAAGTTATCCGATCTCTGCGCACCGAGAGGAAGGAGACTCTGCACGACATGGCAGAAAAGACCGGGGTCTCATTGGGATACCTCTCTGAAGTCGAAAGAGGTAAAAAGGAGGCGAGCAGCGAAGTCATGGAATCTATCTCCACGGCCCTAGGCCTTCGGCTCAGCGACACTTTGAGGCTGGTTGCCACGGCCCTGGATCTCAATGAGACAGATAGAAGGGAGGTCCTAAAGAGCGGCATGTTGCGCAAATAACCTTGTTTCCCATACGTGGTAGGATTGTCTTCCACACAATTTTTTAAAGACCGTTTTTCTCAAAACTTAGGGAGTTCCATGCCTGCCAAAGACAAAGAAGAAGAGAGCCAAGAAAAGAGCGCAGGGGGGCTGTCCCAGCAGGCGGCCGCACTGAATAATGCGCTCAGCCAAGTAGAGAAAAGCTTCGGCAAAGGCGCTGTAATGAGGTTGGGAGACAGGCCTCAAGGAGATGTAAAAGTCATTTCCACCGGATCCCTTCCGCTCGACCTCGCTCTCGGAGTAGGGGGCCTTCCCCGCGGACGGATCATAGAAATCTATGGGCCCGAATCTTCTGGAAAAACTACTCTGGCCCTGGAGTCTATAGCAAACGCGCAAAGGGCCGGGGGGCAGGCTGCCTTTATTGACGCAGAGCATGCGATAGATCCCGAATACGCAAAAAATCTCGGCGTCGACATAGATTCCCTCGTGGTGGCCCAACCCGACTCGGGAGAACAAGCCCTCGAGATTGCCGATATGCTCATTCGAAGCGGGGCCCTCGACATCATAGTGATAGATTCGGTGGCCGCGCTCGTTCCCAAAGCCGAAATTGACGGGGATATGGGAGACAGCCACGTGGGCCTGCAGGCCAGGCTCATGAGCCAGGCCCTTCGCAAGCTCACTTCCGTCCTCGACAAAACTGGCACTACAGCCATTTTTATAAATCAGTTGCGCGAAAAGATAGGGGTGATGTTCGGAAATCCCGAAACCACCACCGGGGGCAACGCTCTCAAGTACTATTCTTCTGTCAGGCTGGATATACGTAGAATTGAAACCCTGAAAAATAGTGCTGGCAACCCGGTTGGAAACCGGGTGAGGGTGAAGGTTGCCAAAAACAAGGTGGCTCCGCCTTTTAGGACCGCCGAATTTGACATCCTCTACGGAAAAGGGATTTCTGAGGAGGGATCGATCCTGGATATGGGCGTCGAGCGCGGCATCGTCACCAAATCTGGGGCATGGTTCACTTACAAAGGTCAGCAGCTCGGACAGGGCCGGGAGAACGCCAGAGGCTTTTTGGAGCAGAACCCTGAAATCGCTTCCCAGATTGAAGAGGAAATAAAGGCAAGCTTTGCCGCGGCCCAATGATAGACAGTTTTGAGTTTTTGAAGGAGCACGGGGAAAAGATCGCAAAATCCCCCTCCCCGGCTTCCGGCTCCCCCTCTTTGGGGGCGGCCTACAAGTTCGCGCTTCGATCCCTTTCCGCGGCCGGGGCTAGTGAAAAAAGGATGAAAGAGAGGATGAACAGGAAGGGCTTCTCGCAAGAAGAAGCCCAGGCGGCCATCTTTGAACTAAAAAAGCTCGGATTTATAAACGACGCCGCCCTGGCGGAGGGGATAGTGGAAAAGTGCGCCGGCGCCATGGAAGGGGAGCCTTTAATCCGCCTCCGCCTCCAAAAAGCTGGAATTGGAGAGGCGCAAGCTTCAGAGGCCCTCTCTGCGGCCGCCCCCCTCCTAAAGGAGGGCAGGGAGAAATTTTTATCTCTGCTCAAAGAAGAGTGCGGGGGAGATGCCAAAAAGGCCGCGAAGATGTGTAGGAAAAAAGGCCAGCCCCTAGGGCTGGCCTTGAAGGTAGGGGCTTCCTATACCCCGGGTTCTGTCGCGCCTTGAATCAAGGCGCGGGTGGCTATCCATCTAGTTTGCCTGTCGCCAGGCAAATCAAGCGATCTACCCGGATGCGAAGCGAGCAACTTCATAGCATCCTGCTTGATCTTGCTCCCGATGAGGTTTGCCTGCGGCCTTTGTTGCCAAAGTGTCCGGTGGTCTCTTGCGCCGCCTTTTCACCCTTGCCCCCGAAGGGGCGGTTTATTTTCTGTTGCGCTTTCTCTCAGGTTTTCCTGGGCGGGCGTTACCCGCCATCGCGCTCTGTGGAGCCCGGAAGTTCCTCGTGGAAAAATCCACGCAGCCACCCGGAAGCCTCTTAAACTATGGTATCAAATTAGTGTGTAAAACATCTTTGTATGAGAAACTTAATTATGAACGCATACGATCGGAGCGGGTTATGGACGTAGAAATTACAGCCAGAAGAGTGGAGCTCTCTGCGAAATTCAAAGAGGTTGTGAACGCCAAAGTGGGGAAGGTTGCAAAAGTCGCCCCCGACGCCCGGACCGTGCACGTGGTCGTCGCTTGCCAGTCCAACCCCGTCATGGACCGGGAAAGACAAAGCGTGGAAATCACCGTTTTTGCCGGGAAGGACTGCATAAGGGCCGACGCCGCTTCCGATACAGATGTGTCGGCTTTTGACGAGGCTTTGGACAAGCTCGTGGCGCGCTTGAGAAGGTTTCGGGGCAAAAGACGCCTTGGCCAGGCGGACGGGATCCAGGCCACCGCTCCTTTACAAGGCGAATCTGAAACTCCAAAAGAAGAAACTGCCTCCCTGGAGCCTGCGAGTGTCAAAGCGAAAGTAAAAAGCGAAGACGGGGGAGAAGATCTCATCGAAGCGCATCTGGGAGATGCAGTATTTGAAGTGCGCAGGAAGATCCACGAGGCAGAGCCCATGGACGTAGATGAGGCGATCTACCAAATGGAGCTTTTGGGCCACGACTTTTTCCTATTTGTGGACAAGGAGACCGGCAATCCCTCCTGCCTTTACAGGCGCCATGCCATGAGCTACGGCGTGCTGGAACTGAAAAACAACTAAAAACTACCGACTTAATACGAAAAGGGGCGCACACTCGTGGTATCCGTGCTCGGAAAGATGCTCAGAATCGGAGAGGGGCACCAGCTAAAAAAGCTCAGCAACCTCGCCCAGGCCGTAGGGAACCTTGGGGATGAAACCAAGGCGCTCAGCGACGAAGAGCTCAAAGCCAAGACAGCCGAATTTAAAGAGAGGATCTCGCGCAAGGAGAGCCTAGATTCCCTTTTGCCTGAGGCCTTCGCGGTGTGCAGGGAGGCGGCTGACCGGGTCCTGGGACTGCGCCCCTTTGACGTTCAGATCATGGGGGCGGCGGCCCTGCACTTTGGAAATATAGCCGAGATGAAGACCGGAGAGGGCAAAACTCTCGTAGCCTCCCTGGCCAGCTACTTGAATGGGCTGAGCGGAGAAGGGGTGCACGTAGTCACGGTAAATGACTACCTGGCCAGCTACCAGTCCGAGCTTATAGGAAGGGTGCACAAGTTTCTGGGGCTGTCGGTGGGATGCATTTTAACCGAGCAGACTCCCGCCGTCAGGGCCAAGCAATACCAGGCTGACATCACCTACGGCACCAACAACGAGTTTGGCTTCGACTATCTCAGAGACAACATGACCTGGAACAAGGACGACCTCGTGCAGAGGGGACACAATTTCGCCATAGTCGACGAGGTGGATTCAATCCTCATAGACGAGGCCAGGACTCCCCTCATAATTTCTGGCCCTTCTGAAGGGGATGTGACGCGCTGGTACTCGCAATTTGCCAAGCTCCTCCCCTCCCTAAGGAGAGATGAGGACTACGAAGTAGACGAAAAGAAAAAGGTAGTTGGGATCTTGGAGCCGGGGATAGAAAAGGTGGAAGACTACCTCGGAATAGACAACCTCTACGAGCCGGCCAATACCGCCCTCATAAGCTATCTAAACAACGCCATCAAGGCAAAAGAGCTGTTCATCAGGGACAAAGACTACGTGGTGCGAGGAGGGGAAGTGCTCATCATAGACGAGCACACGGGCAGAATCTTGCCCGGACGCCGCTACAATGAGGGTCTCCACCAAGCTCTAGAAGCCAAAGAACACGTCAGGATCCAGGCCGAAAACCAGACCTTTGCCACTATCACTTTGCAAAATTACTTCAGGATGTACAAGAAGCTTTCTGGAATGACCGGGACGGCGGAAACTGAGGCCGCCGAGTTCATGAACACCTATAAGCTCGGCGTCATCCCCATCCCCACCAACAAGCCCGTAATACGCAAGGATCAAAACGATCTGATCTTTAGGACTAAAAAGGAGAAACTGGCCGCCATAGTCAAGGACGTGGCAGATCACTACAGCAAGGGGCAACCCGTGCTCCTAGGCACAGCCTCAGTGGAATCTTCCGAAGTCCTCTCTTCGCTTTTGGACGTGGCTCAGATCCCCCACACAGTGCTCAACGCCAAACAGCATGAAAAGGAAGCGGCCGTAGTGGCCGTGGCCGGCAGAAAGGGCATGGTGACTGTGGCCACCAACATGGCCGGCAGGGGAACCGACATAATGCTCGGTGGAAATGTCGAATTTTTGACTGACAAGGCGCTAAAAGACCAAGGTTACTCGGCTGAAGACACTCCCGAGGAGTACGAAAAACTCTGGGGCCCCACCCTGGAAAAGGTGAAGGCAGAAGTTCAAAAAGAGCACGACGAGGTCGTCGCGTTGGGAGGGCTTTACGTCTTAGGAACTGAAAGGCACGAATCTCGAAGGATTGACGACCAGCTGAGAGGCAGGAGCGGGCGTCAGGGGGATCCGGGCGAATCTAGGTTTTACCTTTCCCTTGAAGACGACCTCATGCGCCTGTTCAATACCCAGCTCGTGGCCAGGGTAATGGCAAAGGGAATGGCGGAAGGAGAGCCCATAACGGCCAAACAGGTGAGCCGAGGTGTCTTCAACGCCCAGAGGGCCGTAGAATCTCGAAACTACGAGATACGCAAAAACGTCCTCGAGTATGACGACGTCATGAACAAGCAAAGGGAGATCATCTACGCCGAACGGGGATCTCTTGTGGGAAACGACGCCGGAGACAGCATTCGCACCTTCGCCCAGGACGTAGTTAAAGCCTATATTTCTTCCGCCTTCCAGGGAAGGCAGAAAACAGAGCTGTGGAACCTGAGCTCCCTTTGGGAAGCCCTCTCAAACCTGTACCCCATTTCTTTGGATGAAGAGAAGGTGAAGGAAGACATTTCAAAGCTCTCCCCCTCGGGCGCCTTAAAGAAGCTCTCCGAGGAAGTCTCTTCCGATATCCTCGCCCAGTTCGATGCAAAAAGGGAAATAATCGGCGAGGAGGCCGCAGAGGACCTCGAGAAGAAGATAGTTTTGACCGTAATAGACAAAAAGTGGAGGGAGCACCTCTACGAAATGGACTATCTGAAAGACGGCATAGGCCTGCGAGGCATTGGCCAGAGAGATCCTCTGGTCGAATACCAAAGGGAGGGGTTCCAGATGTATTCCTCCATGGTCGAAGCCATAAAGGAAGAGTGCGTGCACCTCTTCTTCGCCATTAAGGCGCCGCAGATAAGGGAAGTGATAGACGCCAAAGTTGAAGAGGAAAAGCAGGAAGAAGAGCAGGCTGAAGAGGATTCCGAGAATCTGGAAAAAGAGGCAGCCGTCGAAGAAAACGAGCCGGAAGTGAGCGGGGAAGTGGAAGCCGGACTTGCCCCCATCACCCACGAAGACAAAAAGCTTCCGCTGGAAGTGAGAGTTAAAAATGCCTCTCCGGCGCTCACGCCATGGTCTGACGGGCGCACTTTCCCAGGAACGCCCAAAAATGCCCCCTGCCCCTGCGGATCGGGCAGAAAGTACAAGATGTGCCACGGCCAAAATGAAGTAAAGGAAATAAAGGAAGAATCGGGACAAAAAGAGTAAACTTTTTGCTTATGGTAAACATTTTTGCCCTGGACATAGGCGGAACAAAAATCGCCTGCGGCATATACGATGAAAACCTCGATCTCGTCCGCGAATGGAAAGTTCCTACCGGGAAAAGTCTTTCTGACATAGAAAGGGCAGTGCTTAAAGCCTGCAGAAGGGCGCGGGAAGAGGCGGGGATTGCAGCCATAGGTATCAGCGCGGCCGGAAACATCAAGCCGGACCGCAGGACGATAGCCTTTTCCACCAATATCCCCTGCTGGATAGAGTACCCGCTGGCCGACATTATAGAAGCCGAGTGCAAAGTCCCCGTAATAGTGGAAAATGATGCGAAC
>JAGBRC010000010.1 GCA_017632535.1 Aeriscardovia sp.
AAAAACAGGGCGAGGCTGGAAAGGTACGACCAGATGGTGGCCGAAGAGGCGGCTTCCAAGAAGTCCGACTTTACCGACATTCACATCCCCAACCCGCCGCGCCTGGGGGCCGACGTACTCGAAGTCAAGAACCTGACCAAAAAGTTCGGGGACAGGACCCTCATAGAAAATCTAAGCTTTACCCTCCCCAGAAACGGCATAGTAGGGGTGATAGGGCCCAACGGGGTGGGCAAAACCACGCTCTTCAAGATGATAGCCGGTCTAGAAAAGCCCACAGAAGGCGAAATAAAGCTGGGATCTACCGTGCAGATAAGCTATGTAGACCAAAATAGGGAGAAGATTGATCCCAAAAAGACTCTCTGGGAAGTGGTTTCGGACGGAGAACAGTTCATAGAGGCCGGCGGCCAGCAGATTCCCTCCAGGGCCTATACGGCCAGCTTCGGCTTCAAGGGCTCTGACCAGCAAAAGCTTGCAGGAATGCTTTCGGGAGGAGAAAAGAACCGTCTGAACCTCGCCCTCACTTTGAAAAAGGCGGGAAACTTGCTTCTCCTAGACGAGCCCACCAACGACTTGGACGTGGAAACTTTGGAAAGTTTGGAAGAAGCGCTCGAGGAGTTCCCGGGATGCGCCGTCGTAATTTCCCATGACCGCTGGTTTTTGGACCGCCTCGCCACCCATATTCTTGCCTGGGAGGGCACCGAAGAAGATCCGGCCCGCTGGCACTGGTTCGAAGGAAACTTTCAAGCCTACCAGGAAGACAGGGTGGCCAGGCTCGGCGAAGAAGCGAGCCGCCCGCATATGATTCACCGAAAGCTTACCCGCGGCTGATTAGGCCGCCTGCGCCCCCGGATCTGTTTGCTGGGGGTTATTTTTTTTACCCTTTTTTCCGCCGGTCGGCGGGAGCTGGCACCATCTTTCAACTGCGATTCCGCACGCCGCGTCGAGAAGGCTCACAAAAGCGGCCACCGCGCATGTGATCAAAGCGTGCCTGAAAAAAGACGCGTCGGCCTTGGAGGATGTATCGATTATCTGCCCCAAAAACCACCCGACGAGAAAAGATCCCCCGATAGATAGGGATTTGGCGGAGGCGAGGGTGAGAAAGGCCCTTCCGGGATCTAGGTATTTGAGGCTGCCTTTTACATAGCGCCTCACTGTGATCCCCATTATTAAAACCGTCAGGCCCAAAAGGAAAAGTATCCCCGAAGCCACGTAGGTCGTGCCCAAAAGGGGAAGGTTGGTCAGGCCGATAAATCTGGCGAAAGCGTATCCGAGCGCCACTCCGGCGGCCAGGGCGCAGATAAGGGCCGCCCAGGAGGTCCTTCTGGCCTTCATAAGCTCCTATCTGCCCGCTTCGGCGTTGGGCTGGGAAGGGGTATCTATGGTCTTTATAGAGTGCGCGAGCTTTGCCGGAATCGGAACCGGAGGGATGTCGGAAACCGGGCGAGAAGGATCAGAAAGCCATTGAGACCTTTCCGGGCTCATGACGACGTTGGCAAAGAGGCGCTTCAGGTCGGCAGGCCCCAAAGTCTCCTTGTCCATAAGTTCTTTAACCATCTCGTCCAGTATCGCCCGGTTCTGGTTTATCACCCTCCAAGCCTCGGTGTGTGCATTCTCCACGAGTGCGTGCACCTCCTCGTCTATGACTTCCTGCGTCTTTTCCGAGAAGGGGTGAGGGCGGATGTCCTCCATAGCTTCCTGGCTGTCGGATTCGTCTCCCCACTTTATGGCCCCCAGCTTTTGGCTAAAGCCGTACTGGAGCACCATGGCGCGGGCGATGTTGGTGGCCTTCTCTATATCGTTGGACGCGCCGGTAGTGGGATCGTGGAAAACGACTTCCTCCGCAGTCCTGCCGCCCATGGCGTAGGCCATTTGATCTAGCAGGGCGTCTCGGGTCTCGGAGTATCTGTCAGTCTGCGGCATCACGGCGGTGTACCCCAAGGCGCGCCCTCTGGGGAGGATGGTGACTTTGGTCACAGGGTCGGTGTGGTGCATGCAGGCCGCGACCAAAGCATGCCCGCTCTCGTGATAGGCGGTATTTCTCAGCTCGTCTAGCGCCATGCCCTTCCACTGGCGCCTGGGGCCCGCCATGACCCTGTCTATGGCTTCGTCTATCGCCCTCATGTCTATGAGCTGGGCGTTGGAGCGGGCGGTCAAAAGCGCCGCCTCGTTTAGGACGTTTGCGAGATCCGCCCCGGTAAAGCCCGGAGTCCTCACCGCTATGAGGTGCAGATCGATATTCGGCACGAAGGGCTTGCCTTTGGCGTGTACCTTCAAAATGGCCTCCCTTCCCTGAAGGTCGGGGGCCTCAACCGCCACCTGCCTGTCAAAACGTCCCGGGCGCAGGAGCGCCTTGTCCAGCACGTCCGGCCTGTTGGTGGCGGCTATGACGATTATGCCGGTGTCGTTGTTGAAGCCGTCCATTTCAACCAGGAGCTGGTTTAGAGTCTGCTCCCTTTCGTCGTGGCCGCCCGTCATGCCAGAACCCCTCTTGCGGCCCACGGCGTCGATCTCATCTATAAAGATGATGGCGGGGGCGTGCTTTTTGGCTTCGTCAAAAAGCTCCCTCACCCTGGATGCGCCCAAGCCCACAAACATCTCCACAAAGTCTGAGCCTGCCATAGCGTAGAAGGGGACGCCCGCCTCGCCTGCGATGGCCCTGGCCAAAAGGGTCTTCCCGGTTCCAGGGGGTCCGTAGAGAAGGACGCCTCTGGGGATTCTGGCTCCCAGCCTCCTGTACTTGGCAGGATCTTTTAGGAAGTCCTTAATTTCCTCAACTTCCTGCACTGCCGCGGGCTCTCCGGCAACATCCGAGAATTTCGTCTTGGGAATTTCGGAGTTTGGGAGGCGGTTACTCTTCTTTCCGCCCATGCCCATGATTCCCCCGGCCCCGCTCTGGAGCTTGCTCATGAGCCACCAAAAGACCAGGAAAAGAATGATGAGAGGGAGCAGGGAAGTTAGAAGGTAGCTCCATACGCTGTTGTTGGGGACTATGGAGTTGTACTTGTAGCCGCTGCGGCTGGTAGCCTTCTCCACCGCCTCGGCCACCTGGGATCCCTGGGCTAGGACGTAGTAGAACTGGACGTCCTTGCCGTAGTTTACGGTTTTGCCGTCAATGGTGGGGGTGAAGTTGTTGTCGAGCTGCAAGGTGACAACCTGCTTGGGCCCGTTTATAGTGGCAGAATCCACCTGCACTGAACCCTGCTGCTTTAGCAGGTCTAGGCCTTCCTGCGTGCTTATGGTCTTAGACCCCCGATTCCCCAAAAACTCAAATAAGAGGAACGCGAGAATCAGTATGCATGCAATCCATACCCAGGGCTGGCTCCAAAATGACCGCCTATGGCCTCCATTGGTTGAATTTGGAGAGGGCAAATTTCACATCCTTTCCTGTGAGTATACGGAAGGCTTGAGAACCGCTATAGCATCTAGGTTGCGGTAACATTCTTTATAGTCTAGACCAAATCCTATGACGAAGTCGTCTTCAATTTCATAGCCGGGATACTTGACGTATATGTCCCACTTTCTGTGGGAAGGCTTGCTGAGGAGCGGAAATACGTTCACCGTCTTGGCCTTTTTTTCGTTTAGAAGGTATCCCTCCAGCCAGTGGAGGGTGTTGCCTGAATCTACTATGTCTTCGACTATGAGGACGTCTTTGCCCTCAACATCCACGTTGAGGTCGGAGCGGACTTTGATGCGGCCGCTCGACTCGAACCCTTCCCCGTAGCTAGACAGGCTCATAAAGCCTATGGGGCAGGTGGTGTGCATGTAGTTCATGAGCGCCGTCATCACGTTTACCGCGCCTTTGAGGACGCCGATCATGACCAGGTTCTTTCCGCCGTAGTCTTCATCCACTTTGCGAGCGGTCTCTCTGATTATTCTCTGAATCTGTTCTTTGGTCAGCAAAACTTTTTCGATATCATTCCTGACATCCTCTATCTCCATGAAATCAATTATTGCATAAATTTATTATCGCCTTCCCCTTTTGCGCGCACAGGTTCAGAGAGGAGGCCAAATTGATCTGCCCACTCCCTTTTTCTACCAGCCCCATAAAGGCCTCCACCTGCTTTTCGACGGCGGCCCTGCGATCCAAAAAGCCTTTGAGGATGATCCTGCAGCATCTCCTCTCCACAGGCCTGGGTAGGGAGCGCAAAAGGGAGAGGGGAATAGAGAAGGGTAGGGAAAAGGGGAAAGGTTCCAAGGCCTTTTTGGCCAAAGAGTCCAAGAA
>JAGBRC010000011.1 GCA_017632535.1 Aeriscardovia sp.
ATCCAAAAAGCCTTTGAGGATGATCCTGCAGCATCTCCTCTCCACAGGCCTGGGTAGGGAGCGCAAAAGGGAGAGGGGAATAGAGAAGGGTAGGGAAAAGGGGAAAGGTTCCAAGGCCTTTTTGGCCAAAGAGTCCAAGAATTCCTCGTCTTCCCTGTGCATGGAGGCGAAAGCCGCCAAATGCGCCTCGGCCCCGCCTCCCGAGATTTTGTCCAGATCCGGTAGGACGAGGGAGCGGATGCGGCTGCGCCGGGGGAGCCAGTCTCCGGCCTCCCCCGGCGTCCCATTGGTGGGGTCGTCCCACCAAGAGACTCCCGCCTCCCTGCAGATTGCCGTCGTCTCCTTTCTAGAGATTTTTAGGAGGGGCCGAAGGTAGAGCACCCCCTCCCTTTCGCACTCTTCCTCCATCCCAATCCATGAGGCGGAGGAGGGAGTCTTGCAGGCGTCCAAAAGCACGCTCTCGGCCTGATCGGTGAGGGTGTGGGCCAAAAGGACGGCTCTGGCGCCGAGAGCCCTAGCCTGCCGCCTTATGGCGCTGTGGCGCGCCTCCCTCGCCGCAGCCTCCTCTCCGTTTTCCTCCTCTTCTTTGGGGTCTAGAGAAATCTTTGCGATCTTCGCCTCTATCCCCATACAGGAAAGCTTGGCTGCGGCCTCACTTGCCACTTGTCCGCTGCCTTCCTGCAGCCCGTGGTCGACTACAACCGCGCAAAGGGAAAGCCCCATGCTTTTGGCGCAGATTTGCGAGCAGAGGGCCAGCGCGAGGGAGTCCCTCCCCCCCGAGCAGGCCAAAAGGAGAAGGTCTCCTCGAGAGAGGGGGGCGTTTTTAAAGCATCTCCTCACCTCGCCTACCGCCTTCTTCATTTCCTTAGACATTTCCCCCCTCCTGCTGCTTGTGATGGACTATGGGCTTCCACTGGCTCTTGGCGAAGAGCGCCTGGAAGGAAATGGGGATATAGCTGAGCACGTAGATGGGGAAGGAGAGAACGAATGCCAAAAGCTCCTTGTTGCTGGCCCCGATCCTTTTTCTTTCCGCGATCGCGGTGAGGGCGGCTATCACCATCATCCCGGCCATGCCCCAGCCCACCCCGTAGAGCCAGTTGTCCAGGGAAATAAGCTGGCTTTGCCAGGTCACTATCCCGCAGCAGACGAAAATTATCCCCAAAACCTCCCTCAAGAACCACATCACCGTCAGGGGGCACACCATCAGCATGAGATCTACCGATGCGAACTCGGCGTCTGTAAACATCTTGCGCAAAAGCGGGAGGGCATAGTACCGAAACACCTGCAAAAACCCCTTGCTCCACCTCACCCTCTGCCTCCAGCTCTGGGTGAAGCTCGCCGGCTGCTCATCATAAAGGATGGCAGTGCCGCAGTAGCCTATGGTGTAGCCCTCGAGGATGGAATCTAATGTGAACTCTATGTCCTCGGTGAGAAGGTGGAACTTCCACCCCCCGTTCTTTTTCATGACTTCCTTTGAGAAGAGGAAGCCCGTCCCCCCCACGTGGCAGCTGGATCCCAAAAACATCCTGGTGTTGTTCAAAAACCTGGACTCCCTTATAAACCACAGGGCGGCCCCGGCCGAAACCCAGTTTTCGGAGAGGTTTTTGGAGTTCCTGTAGCTCGTCAGTATCTGGAACCCCTTGTGGAAGGCCTTGTTCATCTCGGTAAAGTAGTGCGAGTCCAAAATGTTGTCGGCGTCAAAGACGAGGAAGGCGTCGTAAGAATCGGCGGCGCCCTCCTCTTCCATGCGGTTCAAAAGGTAGGTGAGGGCGAAGCCCTTGCCCACCTGCACCTTGTTCTCCCTCTCTATCACGTGGGCGCCGAGGTCCCTGGCCACTTTGGCAGTGTCGTCTGTGCAGTTGTCTGCCACCAGCCAGATGTCTATGAGCTCCTTGGGGTAGTCGTTTTTGCGGATGGATCCTATGAGCTGCCCTATGACTTCGCTCTCGTTTCTGGCCGAGATTAGGACGGCGTACCTTTTGTCCTGCGGGGCGTCGGGGAAAACTATGGCCTTTACAAACAGCCCCATCACCAGGTAGAAGACTTCGTAGGCAACCATAGCCCCGCCGACCAAAGACAGCATCCAGTCGAGGAAGGTCAAAATGGGCATCTCACTCCTTGTCTTCCCAATGTGTCCTAGGGGAATCCTTCTTCAGGTTCTCCAGGCCCTGCGGCCTGTTTTTCTTCTCCCTTTTTACCATCGCCACGGTTTTGCTGGAATCTAGCTCCTCATCGGGCTTGTAGGATTCGTATGCCATTCCAGCGGCGCGCAGCTCTTCTCTTATTGAAGCTGCGCGGCGGGTAGATCCTTTGGCCTTCCTGGGAAAGTGGGGGGAGACTTTTTTTTCGAAAGCTTCCGCGGCCTTGGCCACCCTGGACTTTTTCTCGGGAGCCGGATCTGAAAGGAGCGGGGAATCTACAAGGTGGCTGCGCATGAAGTAGGCGTCAAACACGACTTCGAGGCTGGCTGTGATGGGGAGGGCAAGAAAAGATCCGAGCACCCCGAAGGCCTCCCCAAACACAAATACCGCTATGAGCCCTATGGCCGGATGCACGGACATCGTCTTTTGCTGAATCTTGGGGGCCAGGATCATGTTCTCGACCTGCTGGTAGACGAGGATGTAGATCGCCAAAAAGAGGGCCCACTTGAAGCCCTGGTCGCCCCACACTATAGCCAAAGGAAGGATCGCGCCTATGAAGGCCCCCACCATGGGAATGAACTGCGACACCAAAGCGTACATGAGGCACAAAGGGAGCCAGTAGGGGACGTGCATTATGAGCATGTAGACCGCCATGCACACGCTCGAAATGGCCGCCAGGATTATGCGCGAAGACAGAAAGCTGGACACCTGGTTTTGCACCACGGTCCAGACGATCAAAAAGTTTTTCTGGCTCGAGGGCTTCAGGCACGAGCAGATGCTGCGCTGCATCTTGGGGCCGGAAGACATGATGTAGTAGGTGACGAAAAGGATGATCATAAAGGAGATGGCGGCATGGGTGGCCCCCGCCGCCACGCTGGCGGCGGTGGAGGCGAAGTTGCCAATCCAGGAGGACTGGGCGCGCTTTAGCACAAAGGATCCCAGGTTCCCTATCTCGGGAAGCTTGAAAGAGGTGTGGGAATCTACGTATCCCCTCAGATCCTGGTAGAACTTGGGGATGGAAGAGACGAGGTCGGTGGCCTGGGTGACAAAGAGGCTCCCGAAAATCCACACAAACCCCCCCGCCAAAGCGAGCACTATCAGCCACACGCAGAAAGCCGCAAGCCCCCGCTTCCAGCCGTGGCGGATGAGCCACTTGACGGCCGGCTCCATGGCGAGGCTCAAAAACAGGCACACCACGAGATCGCACACTATCCCCCGGATGTCCCCCCAGATTTTCCAAAGGAATACTGCCAAAAATGCGAAGGCCATGACCATGATCAGGGCCCTCGGGAGCCAGGGGGGCGAATGGCGCCTGTCTCCTTTGCTCAGCTCTTCTCCGAGGTTTATGCGCTTTTCGGGTTCGGGGGCCGCCCGCTTCCCATCTTCCTTCTTCGGATCTTCTCCCTGCACCATCTGCCCAAAACTATCGAAAAGGGCCTCAAATATCCCTTTGACCCCGTTTAACTTATCATATAAGTATGTTATCGGTGTCAGTGATAATTCCCGCGTGGAACGAAGAAGAGCGGATAGCGGAATGCCTCACCTGCGCCACGCGCCAGACCGTGGCGGCCAAGGAGATACTGGTCGTAAACAACAACTCCACAGACAATACCGAAAAAATAGTCAGAAAATTTATAGCCCAGAATCCGAACTGCCACGTGAAAATACTCGAGCAGTCCGACAGGCAGGGGCTCATCCCCACCCGCAACTTCGGATTCGCCCACGCCACGGGGGACATTTTCGGCCGCATAGACGCCGACTGCATGATGGACCCGCACTGGGTCGAAGTTGTGACGGCTTCTTTCGCCCACGACAGGGCGGTCATGGGGCTGACCGGCCCCGTCACCTACTACGACATGCCGGCCAGGATGGTGAGCCTGGTGGGGGACAACCAGATCCGAAAGAGGGTCTACAAGGCCGACGGGGGGAAGGTGCTGCTTTTTGGATCCAACATGGCCCTGAGGGCCAAAGCCTGGAACGCCATAAAAGGGGAAGTGTGCGAGGACCTGCAAGACCAGATCCACGAAGACATCGACATCTCCCTGCACCTTATAGCCAACGGCCTCAAGACCGCCTACAACCCCAAAATGATCGTGGGGATGAGCGCGAGGCGGATGGGGGATTCAAAGTCCGACTTCCTTACCTACATGCGCAGGTTTAAAAACACTTTTGAAGCCCACCCCGGTCACATCCGCACCACCAGGCCGGAATACGTCTTCACTTCCCTCTACCCTATAATGCACCTCTGGTATCCCGCCTACAGGCAGCAGCTGGAAAAAAAGAGGGTGAACCCCGCCAAGCAGGTGTGGCTCAAAAAGCAGATGAAGCTGGCTAGAAGAAAGCAGCTAGAATCCTGCTCTTCCTACTCCCACGGCAAAAAGGCCAAAAGCTAGGCCTTTTCTTTCCAGGTTTCCACTTCTATTCTCTTTGGTCCCGCCTGCCAGGCCTGCCAGGCAGAAGAGATGATGTCTTGGAGGGATTTTTCGCTCTTCCAGCCCATGATTCGCCCTATGAGCTCCGCGTTGCCTATGAGCATGGGCGGATCTCCCGCCCTGCGGCCCTCCACTTTTTCTTCAAACTGTATCCCCGTGATCCGCTTTATGGCGTCTATGATTTGGCGGACCGAGGTGCCTTTGCCCGTCCCCACATTGAAGGCGGAGTACTCCTTTTTCCCGGGGCGCCTCAGGTACTGCAAAGCGCAAATGTGGGCGGAGGCGAGGTCTTCTACGTGTATGTAGTCCCTCACGCACGTCCCGTCAGGGGTGGGGTAGTCGTCTCCAAATATCACCGGGGCCTGGAACTTGGAGAGGCGCTCAAAGACTATGGGGATGAGGTTTAGGGCCGAGGGGTCTGCAAGATCCGGGCCGGCGCAGCCTGCGACGTTGAAGTAGCGCAGGGCGCAAAAGTTCAAACCGAAGGCCGCCGCCACAGCGTTTCCCATCCACTCTCCGAAAAGCTTGGTCTGCCCGTAGGGGTTTATGGGGACCATTTCCACCCCGAACTCCGGCACCACGTCCACCGGAGGCTCCCCGTACACCGCGGCCGAAGAGGAGAAGATCATGTCTTTGACGCCCGCGTCCTTCATTGCCTCAATCACGTTCAAAAATCCGCCGACGTTCTGCCTGTAGTAGAAGATGGGCTTTTCTACGCTCTCCCCCACCTGCTTTCTGGCGGCACAGTGGATTACGGCCGTGACTGCGCACTCTTTCATAATCCTTTCCAGATCCTCTTTGGCCCCCGGCGCGCACACGTCCATCCTGTAGAACTTGGAGCCTTTGGCCCGCTCTTCTTTGCCGTAGCTAAGGTCGTCTGCTATCACGGTCTCTTCGCCCTGCTCCTTTAGGGCCCTGACGATGTGGGAGCCTATGTATCCGCAGCCCCCGGTGACCAGAACGCTCATTTTTCCGCCTCTCTTTGTTTTTGCCTCAACTCTTCATTTCCCTTGGATGCCAGTTCCAAAAGCAGGGAGAGCTGGCGGGAAGTGAAGGGGGCCTTTTCGCCCGTCCCCTGGATTTCCACAAACTCCCCCTCTTCGGTCTGCACCACGTTCATGTCAGTAAAAGCCCTGCAATCTTCTGCGTAATCGAGATCCAAAACCTCCCCGGCGCCCGTCACCCCCACAGATACGGCGGAGATCTGGTGCCGGATGAAGTCTTTGCAAACCAGCCCTCTTTCAAGGGCCCAGTTCGCCGCCTCCCTCAGGGCGAGCCACCCCCCCGTTATGGAGGCCGTGCGGGTGCCCCCATCGGCCTGGAGCACGTCGCAGTCGATGTAGAGCGCGCACTCCCCCATGGCCTCGAAGTCTACGGCCATGCGCAGCGAGCGCCCTATAAGGCGGCTTATCTCTTGGCTTCTGGAATTTCTCCCGGCCACCGCTTCCCTGGGGTTGCGCGTCCCGGTGGCCCGGGGGATCATGGAGTACTCGGCCGTGACCCACCCTAGGCCCCGCCCCGCCCTCCAGTGCGGCACTTCGTCCTCCCACGACGCCGTGCAAAGGACTCTCGTTCCCCCGCACTCTATCAGCACCGATCCTTCGGGATTCTTCGTCCAGTGGGGATAGATCGCGCAGGGCCTCAATTCATCAAACTCCCGGCCGTCTGGCCTTAGGGAGTCGGAATGCATGCTTTCCACAGTGAATCAGTCTAATAAACGCACTGCCAAACAGTCTCGAAATCTCAGATATACTAATGGAATGACACGAAAAATCCTAATAGCCATCTTCGAGTTCCTCGTGGCCCTCTTCGCCTTAGGCGGAATTTCACAGGGCTACGTCGGTGGGCAGTGGGAAGAGTTCTGCTACTTCACCTTCCAAAGCAACTTGGCGATCGCGATCGTATTCATCTGGGAGGGGATAGCCACCCTGACGGAGGGCTACAGGCCCTGGCCCTGGCTCAAGGGGATAGTGACGCTGTGCATAATCATCACAGGCGTCGTGGCCAACACCATCCTGCCCGCCCCCGACTACGCCACCGAGTGGAAGGCTTTCGGCTTTATTCCCAACACCGCCCTCGTCCACATAACTGTGCCAATCATGGCTGTTTTAGATTTCTTCCTCTTCGAGCGCCACAAGCGCTACAAGTGGTGGTTCCCCCTCACTTGGCCCCTCTACGCCTACTGCTGGTTCATCTTCATCCTGATCAGGGCGGCCATATGGCCCAATGCCGGCGTAGATCCGGGCAGCCACAACCCCTACCCCTACTGGTTCGTAGACGTCCCTAAGATCGGCTGGGCAGAGATGGGGAAGATGGTCATCTACTTTACGATAGGCTTCCTCATCTTGGGCTACATCCTCTACGGCCTCGACAAGGCCCTTCCCCGCTACAGCGCGATTTCTACAATCCCCAAAGAGGAGAGGCGCAGGCTCAACGAAGAAAGGAAGGCCGCCAGGGCTTAAACGCTGCTCGGGAAAGTTCTGCAATAATCTTTATTGCGGAACTTTTTTGTTTTTTGGGGGGCAGGACATGGAGTCTGTAGCATTTTTGACTGACATGTACGAATACAGCATGCTCAGCGACGCCCTTTCCGACGGATCGGCTTTCAGAAGGTGCGTTTTTGAAGTGTACACAAGGAGCCTTGGCGGGGGGAGGAGATACGGAGTCTTTGCAGGGCTTGGGCGCCTTTTGTCCTCCCTCAAAGACCTGCGGCCCACCGGAAGGGATCTGGAGTTTCTCCTGTCTAAAAAAATCATCTCCCAAAAGGCGGCCGAGTGGCTGGAAAACTTTCGCTTCACCGGGACCCTCAAGTCCTATATGGAGGGGGACATGTACTTCCCTTTGTCTCCTGTGATGCAGGTGGAGGCAAGCTACGCGGAAGGGCTGCTTTTGGAAACCCTCTCCCTTTCAATCCTCAACTACGACTCCGCCATCGCCAGCGCCGCGTGCAGGATGAGCAACGTAAACCCCAAAAGGCCCTGCTACGAAATGGGGAGCCGGAGGATGAACGAGTGGGCGGCAGTAGCGGCTGCGAGGGCGGCGATAGTAGGGGGGTTTGAAGGTACAAGCAATATGGAGGCCGGAATGCTCTACGGCATCCCCCTCATCGGCACCAGCGCCCACAACTTCACTTTGGTGCACGATTCGGAAAAGCAGGCCTTCGAGGTACAGTACAAAAACAACAAGGACGCCACCTTCCTCGTAGACACTTTCGACGTAAAAAAGGCGATAGCGTCAGCCGTGAAGATCGCAGGGCCCAGCCTCAAGGGCGTGAGGATAGATTCGGGGGACTTGGGATCTTTGGCCAGGGAGGTGAGAGCGGAGCTCGACGCCCTGGGGGCGGGAAACGCCAAAATCACCGTCACAGGGGATTTGGACGAGTACGCCCTCCTCTCTTTGAACTCCGCCCCCGTCGACGCCTGCGGCATAGGCACGAGGCTCGTGACAGGATCGGGGCTCCCGACCAGCCAAATGGTCTACAAGCTCGTGGAGAGGGAAGACAAGAACGGGAAAATGCAGCCCGTGTGGAAAAAGAGCGCGGGCAAGAACAGCTACCCCTACGCCAAGTCCGTCTTCAGGTTGGTCGAGGACGGAAAGTACGAAAAAGAGATAGTCGTCATGGGGAGCCCTGAGGGCAAGGAGAAGTGGCAAAAGGCGCACGCCGAAAAAGAAAGGCTCGTCCCCATGCTGCACACTGTAGCCGAAGGGGGCGAGCCCAAAGAGGGGCTCTGCGGCAAAGAAGGGCTCTTAACGGCGAGGGAGAGGTGCCGGGAGGAGCTCAAAAAGTTTCCTGAAAAGATCCTCTCCCTCTCTCCGGGAGAACCTGTAATTGAGACCCAGATGGTGCGCGCGCATTAGTTAGTCTTGGCCCTCGAAGAGGGATTTGAAGATCCTCTGGCACTCCGGGCACACCGGGTAGTTTTGCACGATCTTTTTGGGGACCCACACCTTCCCGCACAGGGCCACCACGGGCTTTCCCGCTTCCAGGTCCTTAAGCTTGTCTTTTTGAACGTAGTGGGCGTATTTTTCCGAATCGAAGTCGCCCGAGAGCCTGTCCTCTTCGGATTTGGCCTCTGCCTTTTCCTTTAGCGCCGTAGAGGGGCCGCTGTCATTTTTTTCCATACTTCCATGCTACGAAAAAATATAGAATAGGTGTAGTTTTTTCTATTTCAGGCAAGGATCCCATGGCACAAGAAGAGCCCAGCGAATACGGAGATATTTTCTCCGTGATAGACAAAATGTACAAAATCCTGTCAGAAGCCAAGAGCGGATTCATGGATCAGGACCTCATAAAGGTGAGCCGCTCCTCTCTGGAAAACCTATTAGACGAGCTTAAAGCCGCCCTCCCCACCCAGCTGAAAAGCGCTGTAGAGATCATGAGGAGCGCCGACGCCAGGATGGGACAGGCTACGGCCAAGGCCGAGAGCACGATGAGGGACGCCCAGGCCAAGGCCGAAAAAATCGTCCGGGAGGCCCAGGAGAGGGCGGACTACCTTTCCAGCGAAGACAGTGTGGCGAGGATGGCCTCACAGAAGGCCGGGGATATGATCGCCCAGGCCAAGGCCGAGAGCGCCAAAATTTTGGGCGAAGCCGCCTCCAGGGCGGCAAGCCTGGAGGATTCTGCCGACAAGTACTGCCTAGGATGCCTAAACGGCCTCTCTTCCGAGCTTAAAAAGCTTTTGGCCACCTCCCAGGGGGGAGTGGCTAGCATAGAGGCCAGGCAAAAGCAGAGGTTTGAAAAGGGGGCCGGAAAGTGAAAAGCGGATACAGGGTGCCCGTAGCGGGGCTTTTGAGGGAAACGGGATCCAGGGAAAAAGTGGAGCTTGAAGTGAAGGCTCCCGACGGGATAGGCGACTCTTTCTACGGGGTAAAAGAAGGGAGCCCCGTCAGGGTGGAGGCGGTCCTTTCCTCCCTGCGTTCCGGAATAGAAGCCAAAGGGAAGATCTTTGCCACCGAAGAGGGGAAGTGCTCCAGGTGCCTCAAAGACATAAAGCGCCCGGTCGAGGTGGAGTTTTCCGCCTTCATGCCTCCCCAAAAGGCAATGGACGAAGATTCTCCCATGAGCTACGAAATGGATGAGGACGGAATCTACCCCCTCAAGGGGGACTTTGCAGACTTTGAGGGCCTCATCCGAGACGAGCTCACGCTGCAGCTGTCGATGATCAGGCTTTGCCGTCCGGACTGCAAAGGGCTTTGTCAAAAATGCGGAGTAGATTTGAACGAAGCCGGCCCCCACTCCCACGAAAGGGACCTGGACCCCAGGTTCGAAAAATTGGCGGAACTGAAGGAACGAATGACAAAGTAGGGCTTTGGAACTAAAATCTGAGAAGTAAGCCCGAAGGATTAAAGGAGTTA
Organism: Aeriscardovia sp.; assembly: GCA_017632535.1. Taxonomy (GTDB): domain Bacteria; phylum Actinomycetota; class Actinomycetes; order Actinomycetales; family Bifidobacteriaceae; genus RGIG1476. The sequence goes on from JAGBRC010000011.1 coordinate 9,929, forward strand.
GAATGGCGCTGCCCAAGTATAAGACCTCGCGTGCCAACATACACACCCGCAGATCTGCATGGAAAGCAGATGCTACGACAACCAATAAGTGCCCCAACTGCGGAAGGCCCACCCTCCAGCACACGGCCTGCCCGTTTTGCGGAAATTGGCGCGGCAAAACCTATAAGGAAGCCATAAAGTACAAGAAGTAGGCCCAGCCGCTTCTTTTCCGCCGCTCCGAAGGGGGCGGCATAATTTTTATCTACGGGAAGGCGGCCTATGGCCCACAGCGTCAACAGGCAGAGCCGGGAGGAGGCGGCGCCGGTAAAGCGCCCGGCGCAGACCCTCAGGGCCTGGAAACGCCTTTTGGCGCGCCTGCCCGAACTTTCAAAGTCCATGGGGGTAGAGGTCCCCCAGGCGCTTTTGATGCAGAGTTTCACCCATCGCTCCTTTTCCCACGAGCACCCAGATGCCCCAAACAACGAGAGGCTGGAATTTTTGGGGGATTCCGTCATTCAGGCAATCGCCACCATTTACCTTTTCAACCGCTTCCCGAAAATGCCTGAAAGGGAGATGACTTCTCTCAGGATGACGGCTGTGCGCGAAGAAGGCTTGGCCCAGATGGCGCTGGATCTCGGCCTTGACCGGTGCCTTCTTCTCGGGAAGGGCGCCGGCCGGGAGGGGGACAGGGAGCAAAAAAGCCTCCTTTGCGACGCCTTCGAAGCCGTGGTGGGGGCGGTATTTTTGAGCGGCGGCTGGGAGGCGGCGGAGAAATTTGCAGGCCCCAGGCTGGAAAAGACGATGGAGGAAAACCTAAAGGAGCTGGGAGGGGCAAACCCCTATATGGATTGGAAAACCACCCTCTCGGTCTTGGCCAGATCCCAAAACTTGGGGGAGCCCTCCTTTTCTACCGCCCTCGACCAAGAGGGGGGGTGCTTTGTGTCAAAGTGCCTCCTTCCCTCCGGAAAGGTGCTCTCTTTGGGCCGGGGGCGCAAAAAAAAGGCGGCGGAAGAAGAGGCCGCAAAGCTCGCCTGCGCGGCGCTGAAAAAGGGCGCCGGGGCGCATTGAAGCTGGAATTGGAGATGCATGGAACGACAGACCCTTCACCTTTTTAACTCTCTTACCAGGCGCGAGGAGGAGTTCTCGCCCAAAGTCCCCGGAAAGGCCGGGGTGTACGTGTGCGGGGCGACCGTGCAGGGGAAAGCCCACATAGGCCACATGCGCTCCGCCGTAGCTTTTGACATCATGCGCCGATGGCTGGAAAAGAGCGGGTACGAGGTGAACTTCATAAGGAACGTCACCGACATCGACGACAAGATACTCAAAAAGGCCAAGGAGGCCGGAGAAGAGTGGTGGGCCCTGGCCTACGGCTTTGAAAGGTCGTTTGAAAAGGACTACTCGCTTTTAAACGTCCTTCCTCCCTCTTACGAGCCCAGGGCCACGGGGCAGATTCCGGAAATGGTGGAATTGGTTGAGATCCTGCTGGAAAGGGGGTTTGCCTACGCGGTCCCCCGACCGCAAACCGGGGGCGCGGACGTGTACTTTGACACGGGAAAGTGGAAGGGCTACGGAGCCCTCACCCGGCAGGGGGAGGGGGCGCTGGAAGACTTAGAAGAGGATGGCAAGGGCAAAAAGAGCCCGAGGGACTTTGCCCTCTGGAAGGCTCCCAAGCCCTCCGAGCCCGCCTCCGCTTCCTGGGACGCCCCCTTCGGGAAGGGGAGGCCCGGCTGGCACTTGGAGTGCTCGGCCATGAGCCACAGGTTTTTGGGCGACGATTTTGACATCCACGGCGGAGGCCTGGATCTGCGCTTCCCGCACCACGAAAACGAGATGGCCCAGTCTCTGGCGGCCGGCTGGCCCACCGCCCATTACTGGCTCCACTCGGCCTGGGTGACCCAAAAGGGCGAAAAGATGAGCAAGTCTTTGGGAAACGGACTGGGGGTGGAAGAAGTCTGCAAAAAGTTCTCCCCCTGGGCCCTGCGCTTCGCCTTGGGGTCCGTCCACTACAGATCTATGCTCGAGTGGGGGGATGAAGCCGGAATGGAGGCTAAGGAAGTCGAAAGGCGGATCTTCCGATTCAAAGAGGAGGCGGAAGATTTTTTGGGAAGAGAAATCCGCCAGGCGGAGGCGGAAAGCCTCCCTAAAGGGGCCCTTCCAGAAAAGTTCGTCTCGGCTATGGATTCAGATCTCAACGTGGGCCCGGCCTTGGCCGCGCTCTTCGATTCTCTTCGCTTTTTAAATTCCTCCATGCGATCTGCAGCCGGCAGGGACGAAACCGAGCGCGGGATCCTTTCGGCCTTCGCCATGCTTTCGGTCTTAGGCCTCTCTCCGGCAGATCCCGCCTGGAAGAGGACCGAGCCCGAAGGCGGCCTCTCCCCCCTGGTAGAAGAGCTCATAGAGGAGAGGGAAAAGGCCCGCAGGGAGCGAGACTTTGCCAAGGCCGACGCCATAAGGGAAGTTTTGAAGAGGGCCGGAGTGGCCCTGGAAGACGGAAAAGGCGGCACCGTGTGGCGCCGCATGGACAACGGAGGGACAAACTAAAACCCATGACCGCTTTCAGTTCTCTTAGCGACAAACTGTCGAAAGTCTTTTCCTTCGCCCACTCGAAGGGGAAGCTGAGCGAAAAAGACATAGACGAAACCGTGTCCGGGATAAGGACGGTCCTGCTGGACGCCGACGTCTCCCTGCCGGTGGTCCAAAAGTTCTGCGCGGAGGTAAAGGAGAGGGCCCTTAGCGCGCAAGTCTCCAAGGCCCTCAACCCCAGCGAGCAGGTCGTAAAAATCGTCTATGGGGAGCTGGAGAAGGCGCTCGGAGAAGGGGTGGAAAGGCCCCTGCACTTCGCCAAAAACCCTCCCACCGTGATAATGCTTTTGGGCCTCCAGGGCGCGGGAAAGACCACCCTCGCAGGCAAGCTCGCCTTCTGGCTAAAGCAGACCGGCCACACCCCCCTCCTCGTGGCGGCAGATCTTCAGAGGGCGGCCGCAGTAGAGCAGGTCTCCAAAGTTGCCAAAGAGGTGGGGGCCGGAATATACACCCCGGATCTGAGCGGGTGGCTGGGAAGGAAAAACCCGGTGAAGGTGTCGAAAGACGCGGTAGAGTTCGCCAAGCGCAAGCTCTACGACACCGTCATCATCGACACTGCCGGGCGCCTCGCAGTAGACGACGCCCTCGTAAAGGAGGCCTCCCAGATAAAGAAGGCGGTGGAGGGGGACGAAGTCCTGCTCGTAGTCGATTCCATGATCGGCCAGGATGCCGTGAAAGTGGCTGAGGCCTTTGACAAGGGCGTGGGCTTTACGGGGATAGTTTTGACCAAGCTGGACGGCGACGCCAGGGGCGGGGCCGCGCTCTCGGTTACGGGGATGACGGGAAAGCCCATACTTTTCGCCTCGGACGGGGAGAAGCTCAAAGACTTTGAAGTCTTCCACCCCGACCGCATGGCCAGCAGGATCTTGGACATGGGAGACACCCTCACCCTCATAGAGAAGGCGGAGAGGGAATTTGACGAGAAGAGCGGGGAAGAAGTCGCAAAGAAAATCAAAGAGGGAAGCTTCGGCCTCGACGACTTCGTGAGCTCTTTGGAGCAGATAAAGAAGATGGGCTCCATCAAGAAGATGCTGATGATGCTGCCCAGCATGAACCAGTACCGCAGCCAGATAGAAGACATGGACGAGGGGAAGCTGGACAGGATTACCGCCATCATCTCCTCTATGACCCCCGAGGAAAAGGCCCGCCCCGACATCATCAACGGATCCAGGCGGGCCAGGATCGCGAGGGGATCTGGCACGAGCGTGGGGGAAGTCAACTCCCTTCTCACCCGCTTCGCCCAGGCCTCGAAAATGATGAAGAAAATGGGCCCCAACATGGCGGCCGGGGCCGCCATGGATCCCTTCGGGCTCCCCTCCGGAGGCAAGGGATCTTCCAAGGGCAAAGGATCTGGAAAGAAAAAGAAGTTCAAGTCCGGCAACCCCGCCAAGAGGGAGCAGGAAGAGAGGGCCCTCATGGAGAAGCTCGGCGGGAAAAAGCTAGACTGAGATGCTGGCCCTCTACATCATCTGCTGGGTTCTGGCTTCATTTTTCGCCCTCTTCCTCCTTCTTCGGCTTGTCCCTGCGGGGGCGGATTCCAAGCGCCCCCTTACAGAGCTCATAGCGCTGTGCCCCTACGCCGCCGTGGCCGAGCTTTTGATCACCATCGTCTCCTACGGGAGCGGCAACTGGGGATGCGGGATTTTGGGCTCCGTCTTCGTCCTCTGGGAGATATGGTTCTTAAGGTCCTACTTTTTCGGAAAAAGGAGGAAGGCTCCTGAAAAGCTTTTGACCGTCATGACCCTAAACTGCAGGTACGGCAGGGCCGACGCGAAAGCCATAGAGGAGTTCGCCCAAAAAGAGGGCGTGGACGTTTTGGCCCTCCAGGAAGTGAGCCCGGAACTGCAGGAAAAGGCTTCGCTCTTTTCGCGTTTTCCCTACCAAGTTTCGGGAGGGGAGAGCGGAGAAGACAACGGCGGGTTCAACATGGTCCTGAGCCGCGTGCGGCCTATAGGCTCCATGCGCTCATCTGTCGACCTGGCCGCGGCTAGGTGCCCCGCGATGAAGTTCGATTTTGAAGGAAAAGTGCTGCTGATTGCCAGCGTTCACCCCAAATCCCCCCACCGCGGGGGGGATTTTTGGGGCTGGGGCGTAAACCACCTGGCTTCCTTCCTCTGCTACCTGGGCAAAGATGTGAAGATGCCGAAAATGTGCCCCAGCCTTCCGATTTCGGAGCCTTTTGCAAATAGGGAGGCGGACTTTGTCGTAGCCATGGGGGACATGAACTCCTCAATCGATCTTCCCTCTTTCAGGGCCGTGCTCAGAAGCGGCATGAAAGATTCTTCGATGGACGTGCACACGGGGCTCCACCCCACTTTTCCGGCCACCTGGAAAGGGTGGCACCAAACTTTGGAGCTAGACCACGTCCTGCACTCTTGCGGCCTCAAAAGCTACAAAGTAAAAACCAAAAAGATTCCCGGAACCGATCACTTGGCCCTTGTAAGCCGCCTTGGCAAAGAAGAGGACTAAGGTACTATACTGTATTTGAAATGCGCCGAACCCTCCTCTCACGTGGCGCAGATGGTAAATGACTGATTTGTTTATGCCCCACTTAAATGGAAAGGTCAGATTTCTTTTAAAAAAGGAGTTAGGGCTGTGTCTACAAGGATTAGGCTGAAGCGAACGGGAAAGATTCACGACCCCCAGTACCGCGTGGTGGTGGTCGACCAGCGCAAGAAGCGCGACGGAGAAGCGATAGAGGAGTTGGGCTACTACAACCCCAACCCCAATCCCTCCATCATCCACATCGACTCCGAAAAGGTGCAGCGCTGGCTCTCCTTGGGAGCCCAGCCCTCCGATCCCGTTTTGGTGCTCCTCAAGATCACAGGCGATTGGCAGAAGTTCAAGGGGCTGCCGGGGGCCGAGGGCACATTGAAGATGCCCGCCCAGAAGGTGAGCGCCGAAAAGAAGGTCGAAGAAGTGAGCGATGAGGCTCAGGCCCTCAAAGCCAAGCACGCGGCCGACGAGGTCGAAAAATAGGATCCTGCCGGCTGCAGGCGCGGGGTGGGGCCTGCCCTTCCCCGCCTTTTCTTTTTTGATTTCTCCCGAGTTGGAGGCCCCGGATGGATTTGGTCCGAGTAGGAAAGATTGTAAAGCCCCACGGGGTGAGGGGGGAAGTTTCGTTCTTTTTGACCACCGACGACCCCGAAGGCAGGCTAAAGAAGGGTGCTTCTTTGGTCGACGGGGACGGAAACAAGTACCGCGTGCGCGCGGCCAGGCAGGCCGGAACTCAGACGCTCTTATCCCTTTCGGGAGTAGATTGCAGGCAGAAGGCCGAAGCCCTCAGGGGCAAGGACCTTTTCGCTGAAGCGGGAAAATCGGACGAGAACGGGATCTACTATAAAGACCTTCCCGGGCTCAAAGTGGAGCTGGAGGGAGGGGAAGAAGTCGGGACCGTATCAGGGGTCCTGGAGACCCCCCAGCTTCTCCTCGAAGTAGACAGATCCGGATCCAAGTGCCTCATTCCCTGGGTGAAGGAATTTGTAAAACAGGTGGACCTGGAAGGAGGGAGGATTATAATGAGCCTTCCCGACGGACTTTTATCTGCGTGCAGCTATTGACGGGCGAAGGCCCACTCCAAAGCAGGTGACATGATTTTTCGATCGCAGTTCAGCGGGCCGCGCAAGGCCGGAGAATACTGGCTAGACGCCATCAGCTTGTTTTTGATGCTGATGTGCGCCACGAGCTCGATGAGTATGGACAGGAACCTGGCCATGTGGTGCTTCATCCTCGCCCTGCCTTTTCAGGCCATTTCCTACGGCCTAGACGAGATGGTAAGGGTAAAAATCTTCAAGATCGGCCCCCAAGGGCTCAAAGACTTAAAAGACGGCACCATGACAAACCCAGACTTCAAGTCCGTCCCTCCCCAGGCCATGCCAGGGCCGCAATTTATGCAAAATGCCCCGCAAAACGGCAACTTTCTCGTTGCAAGGGGGAACTTTAGGACCCTGTTGATGTGGAGGACCATAATGGGCTTTATAGCCGGAGCCTTCGTGGTCATAGGGTTTATAAGCGCAATCTTCTAATGCGAATAGACCTCATTTCCATTTTCCCCTCCTATTTCGACGTTCTAAAGGTCGGCCTTTTCGGAAAAGCCATAGAAAACGGCACTCTGGAAGTAAACGCGATAGATCTTAGAAACTTTGCACAGGGCGTTCACAGATCCGTAGACGACACCCCCCTGGGAGGGGGGGCCGGGATGGTGATGAAGCCGGAAGTGTGGGCTAGGGCGCTAGAAAGCGTAATTGGCGCAGGAGATCCCCTCATAACCTACCCTTCGGCCTCTTCCCCCCTTTTTACCCAAAAAACGGCACACGAGCTTTCAAAAGAGAAGTGGATAGTCGTGTGCTGCGGAAGGTACGAAGGGATAGATGAGAGGGTGTGGCGCTGGTGCCGGGACAAGGGTTGGAGGGTGATGGGCTTTTGCCTCGGAGACTACATACTCTCCGGAGGAGAAAGCGCCGCCTGCGTGATGCTGGAAGCGGTGTGCAGGCTGCTCCCCGGCTTTATGGGCAATGCCGCCTCGCTGGAAGAAGAATCCTATGAAAACGGACTTTTGGAGCACAACCAATACACTCGCCCCTTCTCCTGGAGGGGAATGGACGCCCCCAAAGTCCTAATTTCAGGAGATCATGGTAAAGTCGACCGCTATAGGCGAGATGAGAGCTTGAAAAAGACCGACCGCTACAGGCCGGACCTCATAGAAAGGCTTTCCCGATCCGACTTGGACAAGGCGGACATAAAGCTTTTGAAAGATCTCGGATGGGATCTTGAAGGGGATCGGCCGAAGAAGGAGCAATAATGAAACTCACAGAAGAGATGAAGGACTTCGTAGATCACAACCTCTGCTTTGTGGCTACCGAAAGCGACGAGGGGAAGCTGGATCTTGGCCCCAAGATGAGCATGCGGGTCCTGGATGACTCCCACCTGATGTACTTTGAAAGGACCGCCGGACAGACCTACAGGAACCTCGAAGCCAACGGAAAGATCTGCATAGCCTGCGCCAACCTGGCTGAAAAGAAGGGGTTCAGGTTTTACGGCAAGGTCGTCCTGCACAGAGACGGGAAGATCTTCGATGACGCCATCGCCTTCGCCGAAGAGCACGGGACCAAAAAGCCCACGGTCGTCCCTGTGATAGAAGTGACGCAGATCCAATACCTGGATCCCGCCAGGGCCGGAAAGAACTATGAGGGCTGACTAGCTTATAACTTTGAAGTGCTCCGGAGCCTGGGAAGTGTCCTTGGGCGCCGGGGCTTTTTCTATAGATCCGAATGGCATCTGGGCGTCCAGCTTCCAGGACTCGTCCAAATTGTAGGCTGTCTTTACGGCTTCCTGCAGTCCCAAAAAGTGCTGCAGGCTGGCCCCTAGGCCTATTTTGCAAATGCCCAGCCACATCGCGTATTCCACCATGGCGTCCTCTTGGGCCATGAACCTGTCGATAGAGGAGGCGTATTCTAGGGTGTCTTCCCTGAGGGTGTCGGCGACGGAGGAATCTGTGAAGAAGAGGAGGGTGCCGTTGCCCTTACAAAAGCTCTTGCAAAGGCCTTCCCTTTTGGCCAAAAGCGCCTCGTCTTCGGGATTTATCTCGTGGCGTCCCCTGAGCACGTCCGGCACGAGGGCGTTCCAGAACAGATAGTTTTGGTTCCCCAAGAGCAGGAGCACCCTCTGCGCCCTGGCGTTGAAGGCGGAAGGGACGGAAGAGAAGATGCTCCTCAGGTAGCTTGCAACCTCGCCGTCGGATATTTCCGCTTTGCCCAGGTGATAAACGCTCCGCCTCTCTTTTAGAAGGGAGAGGAACTCTTTTTGATTTTCACTGTCCATAATCGTCTGCCCCTTTTAACAAAATCTCGCAGGTGGTGGAACCCGATTTCATCATTTTTACGATTTTCGCTCCGGAGGAAAGGAAGTCTTCTTTTTCCCTTTCAGCTACAATATACCCTCCGGAGCTTAGCAAATTTATGGAGCGGGAGAGCACCTCTCCAAATTCCGCGCTTCCCATCCCATAGGGGGGGTCCAGGAAGACGAGGTCAAACTCCCTGCGGCACTCCTCCAGGAACTTTTCCGCCTTCATGCAGTAGATTTCCACGGCTTTTCCCCCCTTTTTGAATGGGAGGGCGTTTTTTTTGAGGCACTTTGCGGCCTGCCTGGAAGAATCTACCAGCGTGAGGGACGAGGCCCCCCTTGAAAGGGCTTCAAAGCCCAAGGCGCCGCTGCCCGCAAAAAGGTCGAGGACTCTCCCTTCCACCCCTCCCCGGGCCTCGAGGGAGGAAAAGACGGCCTCCTTAAGCTTGGAAGTGGTGGGGCGGGTCCCGCTCTTGGGAACTTCCAGCTCCAAATTCTTGTATTCTCCGGCTATTACCCTCATCAGAACCTTATTAAAAACGACTGGTACTTTTCCAAAAAGTCCGCGCACTTTTCTTCCAGGGCCGGATAGGCCGAAAAGTCCAGCCTTTCGGCCTCCTCCTTTGCGGCCTGGATGACTGCCGTGTCTTTTACCACGCTCAGGAACTTGAAAGAGGAGTTTTTCCCGGCCTGCCCCTCTCCCAAAACGTCCCCCTCCCCTCGGTTTTCCATGTCGAACTTCGACACTTCCCTGCCAGTAGAGCTCTCCTTCATGACTTCAAGCCTCTCTTGGGCGTCCTCTTCGGCTTCCCGGGACACCAGGAAGGTCCAGGAAGTGGTCCCGTCCCTTCCTACCCTCCCGCGGAACTGGTGGAGCTGGGAGAGGCCGAAGCGGTTGGCGTCAAAAATCACCATGCAGCTGGCCTGGGCCACGTCCACCCCCGTCTCGACGACGCTGGTGGAAACCAGCAATGGCTTGGCCCCTGAAGCAAACTCGCCCATGATTTCTTCTTTTTCGGCTGCGCTGTTTTGTCCGGTCAAAGAGGCGATGGGAACTCCCCGAAATTGGGGGAGGGCCTTGAGGCGGGAAGAAATTTCTTCCACCGAATGCATTTTTTCCCCGCTCTTTACTGCCGGGCAGATCACAAATACCCTCCGGCCCGAATCGATCTCCCTCCTGCAGTGCCAAAAGAGGCGCGCCATCTTTTCCCCCTCCCCCTCTTCTACTAGTACGGTCCTCGATGGGGCCTGCTCTTTTCTCGGCTCCAGCCGGCTTATCGAAAGATCTGAAAAGAAGGCCATAGCCAGAGATCTCGGAATTGGGGTAGCGCTCATAGACAGAATATGCGGGGAAAACCCGCCCTCGGAAAAGCTCCCCCTCTGCATCACCCCGAAGCGGTGCTGCTCGTCTATGACCAAAAGGCCCAGCTTTCGCGGAAAGAAAGAGTAGAAGGCGGAATGGGTGGCCACAAAAAGGCAGGGGCGCCCGGAGGACGCGGCCTGCCTCACCCTGTCTTTTTCCCCTTTTTTAAGTTCTCCCGAAAGAAAGTAGAGCTCAGGAGCCGAGAGGCCCAAGAGGCTCAAAAGCTTTTTAAAATTTTTGTAGTGCTGCCAGGCTAGGACCACGGTCGGGGCCACGAGGACGGCCTGCCTTCCCGAAGAGACGCAGCGAAGCATCGAGAGGAGGGCAACGATGGTCTTTCCCGTGCCCACGTCTCCTTCCAGGAGCTTTTTCATGGGGACTTCTTTTCCCATTTCCCCGTAAATTTCCACCAGGGCCTTTTTTTGGGAGGGGGTGAGGGAGAAGGGGAGGCACTTTTCCAGGATCGCTTCCAGCTGGCTTCCTTTAAGGATCGCCGCGGCGCGGGCGCGAGATTCTTTTTCCCTCATCTTTAAAAGCGCCCCCTGGCTCACCAGAGCCTCTTCCATTTTGAAGGTCTTTTCCGCCCTTTTCACCTCTTCCAAGGTGTTGGGCTTGTGCAGGGCCCTGAAGGCCTCGCTTCGGGTAAAGAGGCCGAAAGAGGAGGCGAGGGAAGGAGGGAGAAGGTCGGGTATGTCGGACTTGTCCAGGGCGAGGGAGACGAGCTGTGAAATTTTTTCAGGCGATGCCCCCCTGCAGCTTCTATAGACGGCGTGGGGCTTTGCAGCCTCCCTGCAGTACTTTTCCCCATCTTCCAGGCTTGAAAGGGGGGTGATTTGGGGGTGTATCAGGCGGTAGCGCCGGCCGAAGGGGGTGGGCTTTCCCTCTACGGCCGATAGGCCTGCGGACCTTAAAAAACGGAGAAGAAAGTGGCGATAGGAATTTTTTGCAGCAAAAAACATGCACTCTATGGTTCTTCCAGAGCCTTTTTCAACCAAGCTCACGGTGCAGTACGTCTTGTCGCCAAGATAGGTGATCTCCGGTTCCCCAAACTCCCCCAAAACGCAGATCTTCTCCCCTTCCCAAAGGTTTGAGAGGGAAAAAATCGAACAGGGTTCAATATATCGGGAAGGGCGGTAGGAAAGCAGGTCTTCTACGGTTTCAAAGCCCGCCTCTTCTAAAATTTTTGCGCTTTTTTTGTCAGTGGCGATGCTGGCGGCGGGAGCGCTCAGACTAACTTTTTCTCGCACCCTCTACCTTTTTCGGCCCGCGCGGGGCCGAGTTAAGCGTTGTGGCGGATCTTTCCGGCCTTGATGCAGGCGGTGCAGACCCTGAGCTTTACAGTGCCGCCCATTCCGTCTTCTATCCTGAAGACCTGGAGGTTGGGCATAAAGCGGCGCTTGGTGCGCCTGTGGGAGTGGGATACGCTGTAGCCGGTCTGGGGCTTTTTCCCGCACACTTGGCAGTATACAGACATTTTTAACCTTCCTAACTCAGTCATAAACCCTTCAAGCATATTGCAGAGAGTAGACTAAACGGCATTCTCAACCAAGTCTACCAGTATCTCTTTGTAACTCATACCCAGGCTCTTCCAAGCCGAAGGATACATGGAAATCTCGGTAAAGCCCGGCATGGTGTTGATCTCGTTTACGAGGATCTGGCCGTTCTTTTTCAGGAAGAAGTCGACCCGCATGAGCTCGCGGCCGTCCACGGCCTCAAAAGCTTTCACAGCCGCGGCGCGGATGGCGCGCTGGGAAGAAGGATCGAGATCGGCCGGGACCTGGACCCGGCAAAGGGAAGTGTCGATGTACTTGGCTTTAAAATCGTAGAAGGCGGAAGGAGAGCCCGGGATAATCTCGCCCGGCAGGGCCGCCAGGGGCTTTTCGCCCTTCCTTTCTAGGACCGCGCACTCGATCTCCCGGCCCGAGATTCCCTCTTCCACCAAGATCCTCCAGCTGACTTTGCAGGCTTCTTCCAGGGCCTTTTGGAGGCCTTCGGGTTTTTCAACCTTTGCCACCCCTACGCTAGATCCCCCCCATGCGGGCTTTACAAAGACGGGCCAGGAGATTCCCTCTTCTTCCAGCCTCTTTGCCACTGAAGCCGCGTCAATCCCACCCCGGGCGTCCACTGTAATTCCGGGGGCTACACTGAGCCCCGAGGCCTTCAAAATGAGCTTGGTGTAGTGCTTGTCCATGCAGGCCGCGGAGGCGAATACGCCGCAGCCTACGTAAGGAAGGCCCAGGGTCTCCAAAAAGCCCTGCACGGCCCCGTCCTCTCCTCCTACCCCGTGCAGCACGGGAAATACCAGGTCGGCCCCGATCTTTTTTCCATCCAAAAAGAGCCCGGAGCCCGGAACAGCCTCAATCTTTTTCCTCCCCTCGGCTTTAATTTCGGGAAGGTCTTTCAGGTTCCAGGAGCAAACTTCTTCGAGCGGAACTTCCACCCATTCCCCGCTCCGGGTTATTCCCACGGGGGTTATTTGGAAGCAGTCTTTGAGGGTCCTTACCACGCTCCCTGCTGACACGCATGAAATGGGGTGCTCTCCGCTCTTTCCCCCGCAAAGGACAACTATTCTTTTCATGATCTTCCTTTGGAAATGTTTGAGAAGAGGGAGGAGAAATCGCCCTCGCCTTCCATCACTTTTTCTATTCCCTGTGCCAGGGGCATGGGCGAATCATACTTTTTGGCAAGGAAGAGCGCCGAAGTTATGGTGTCTTTGCCCTCGGTGACTCCCTTGACGCCCCTGGCTGCAGCTTCCACGTCCACTCCAAGGCCCATGCTATAGCCCAAAGAGAAGTTCCGGCTCAGGTGGCTTGAGGCTGTGCAAACCAGGTCCCCGACGCCCGCAGGGCCCTCCATCGTTTCGGCGCTGGCTCCGAGCTTTATGGCCAAGGCCTCTATTTCGGAAAGGGCCGCCGCCACGAGGACGGCCGCCGTGTTCTCTCCAAATCCGGCTCCGGCCGCCATTCCACAGGCTATAGCGGCCACGTTCTTTAAGGCCCCCCACACCTGCACCCCTGTAAGGTCCCCGGAGGGGGAGACCGCAAAATAGGGGGTGGAAAACACCAACGCCAGCCTCCCGCGCTCTTCTTGGCTCCCTCCGGCCACTACGGCGGCCGCGGGCTCCTCTTTGGCCAAAAGGGCCGCAAGGTTCGGGCCCCCCAGCGCGAAGACGCGCCCCGGATCGGTCCCAAGGCATTCTTCTATCACTTGGGAGGGGAGGGCGGCCGTGCCGTTTTCCATGCCCTTGGTGAGGGAGACCACCGGCTTTCCTGCAGTCCAATCTTTAAAGGCCGGAAGAGCCGATCTGAGGGCCTGGCATGGCAGGGCGGAAACTACCACTTCTCCCCAGGCCAGATCTTCTGGACTCCTAGTGGCTCTGACGGATTCAGGCAGTCGGAAGCCCGATCCCAGGTAGGATTTATTGGAGTGGCTGGAATTTATCTCTTCCACCGTTTCCGCTTCCCGGGTCCAGGCCAGGACTTCATTTCCGGCGTCCGCGCAGATCTTTGCAAAGCAGGTCCCCCAGGCGCCGCACCCTATAATGGATATCTTCATTGTTCTTCCTCCCCGAGAGGGTGCCTCATCGAATTGTGGTAGTCCCACACTCCTGCGGCGGGAGGCTTTTCTCCTCTGATTTCCCCCTCCAGCTTTTCCATAACTTTGTGCACGCGCCAGTTCAGCTTCAATGCGTTTTCTTTGGGAGGCTCTTGCCAGTCTCCCTCGAGCAGATCTGCGTATTCCACGGGAGGTGTGATGGCCAGGACCACGTTCTTTCTCGGGAAGGGGGCGAAGTTTCGTATAGAGGCCGCCCCCCAAGTTACAGCCACCAAAAGCGGGATGGGGTATCCGAGCTTTTTGGATGCAGTGAGGGCGATTTCGGCCATGCCAAGCTTGAAAGTCATGGGCCACTTGTCGGGATCGCGGGTGAGGGTGCCTTCCGGCCATATGGCGAGGGGCTGTCCTGCTACAAGGGACTTTATAGAATCCGTCTCTATCTCTTTTGTCTTTCCGCTCCTCCTCCTCACCGGCTGCATGGCCAGGGCTGCGAGCCATTTGCCTATAAAGGGCCAGCGGAGGATTTCGGCTTTTGCCATAAAGCGGGGATAGCGGCCTAGGTTGTGCATGCATCCCATGGGGATGAGGACGTCCAGCTGGGTTATATGCGTATTGGCCAAGATAAAGGGTCCGTCTTCTGGAACATTTTCAATTCCCCAGCAGTATACCTTCGCCCTTGCCCTCACGAAGGCCATAGCGGCTTCCATTAGCCTTCTTTCTATAGGGATGTTTATATAAGTGCTGTCCAGGGGGCAGGGGCGCCGAAGGAAGCCTCCTCCGCAAAGCTTCCTTGTGGGATCTATAAGCCTGTGCCTCTTGGATAAAAGGGCCACCTGCTTGTTTTTTAGGGGCGGGATCAAGTGGAATGGGGAGGGTTTTCCGGGCGAAGTCATGAGCGCCTCTCTTGAGATTTCAACTTATCCTTGCCCCCAGCGCTTCAAGCTTCTTTCTAAAGTCTTCGTATCCGCGGTCGATTAGGGAGATGCCATGGATGCAGCTCTTTCCCTCGGCTACCAGGGCGCCTATCACGTGGCTAAAGCCTCCGCGGATGTCGGGGATGTCGATATCGGCCCCGTGGAGCGGGGTCGGCCCGAAGATCACGGCCGAGTGAACAAAGCCCCTGTGGCCGAACCTGCAGGGAAGGGAGCCTAGGCACTCGCTGTAGAGCTGTATCACGGCACCCATCTTCACAAGGGTACCCGTGAAGCCGAAGCGGTTCTCGTAAACCGTCTCGTGCACGATGCTGAGGCCCTTTGCCTGCGTCAGGGCGCAGACGAGCGGGGGCTGCCAGTCGGTCATAAATCCGGGATGCACGTCTGTTTCAAGGGCTATGGGCTTTAGGTCCCCTCCCGGATGCCAGAAGCGGATGCCGTCTTCTTGGACGTCGAACTTGCCCCCGATTTTGCGGTACACGTTGAGGTAAGTCATCATGGTAGACTGCTGGGCGCCCCGGATGAAGATGTCCCCCTTGGTGGCGAGGGCGGCCGAGGCCCAGGAAGCCACCTCGATCCTGTCGGTCTGGGCGCGGAAGGTGAAGGGCTGGAGGCTTTTTACTCCGTCCACTCTGATAGTCCTGTCTACGTCCACGGCTATCAAGGCTCCCATGCGCTGGAGGACGGCCACAAGGTCCATGATTTCGGGCTCTATCGCAGCCCCGGAAATTTCTGTCTTCCCCTCCGCTTCGACAGAGGTTAAAAGCGCCTGCTCTGTGGCTCCAACTGAAGGATAGGGAAGATGGATCATGGCGCCTTTGAGGCCGTGGGGCGCTTTGAGCTCTATGCTTCCGTTCTCGTTTTCGGTTATTTCGGCTCCGAGCTGCTTTAGGATCGAAAGGTGGAAGTCAACGGGCCTCTTGCCTATTTGGTCTCCTCCAAGAGAGGGTATAAAGGCCCTTCCCAGGCGCTGGAGGAGCGGACCTGCAAAGAGGATGGGGATTCTGGAAGATCCCGCGAGGGTGTGTACGTCGGCTATGTCGGCAACCGAAATGGAGGAGGCGTCTATTTTGACTACGCCCCCCTCCTTGTCGACTTCGGCCTTTGCCCCATGGAGGCGCAAAAGATTTGAGACCACTCTTACATCCCTTATGTCAGGGACGTTCTGTATTACCGATTCCCCAGGAGCCAAAAGGGATGCCACCATCGCTTTGCTCACAAAGTTTTTGGCGCCCCTAACCCGTATTTCGCCCTTCAAAGGGCTTCCGCCCCAAACGGTAAGGGTATCTTCCCCTCCGCAGGTTTGGCTTTGCTCAGAGCTTGTGTTCATACTTAGGATTATCTCACAGCGGGGTAAAAA
>JAGBRC010000001.1 GCA_017632535.1 Aeriscardovia sp.
GAGCCTGGAGACGGCGACGACTTTCGTCTTTTCCCCTATGGCTTCCTTCCAGCCGCACACTTCCCCCTCTTCTGTCATGGGAAGAAACCTTATCTTCGCACCCCGCCTGCGGGAAAGCTCCTGGAAGGGGAGGAGGACGGAATTGTGTTCGGAGCGGGAAAGGAGAATTTCGTCCCCTTCGCCTATAAAGAGGGGGCTTTTGGGGTCTTCGACGTATCCGAGCGAATTGGCCAAGAGGTTAAAGGCGCCCGTGGCTGAAGAACAGAAGGCTATCTCTTCGGCCCTGGCCCCCAAAAATCCGGCGACCTTTCCGCGCACATTTTCAAACTCTTCCGTGGCCTCAAAGGCCAAAGAGTAGGTGGAGCGGTGGATGGGGGCGTTGAAGGAGGAGGAAAAAATCCGCTCTTTTTCTATGACGGAGCCGAGCTTTTGGCTCGTGGCGGCCGAGTCCAGGTATGCCAGATCGGGATTGGCGGCAAAGAACGGGAAAAGATCGCGGACGGTCAAGACAGGGTTCCGATCAGTCCGTCGTACCCCTCCTCTTCTATCCTGTCTGCAAGGTCTTTGCCGCCGCTCATTGCGATTTTGCCCTTGTAGAAGAGGTGGACGAAGTCGGGGTGCACGTACTTAAGGATCCTGGCGTAATGGGTGATGAGGATTATGCCGCACCCTTCCTCGTGGCTGCGGCAAATGCCTTCGCTGACAATCCTCAGGGCATCCACGTCAAGCCCCGAATCTATCTCGTCGAGGATCGCGAACTTGGGCTTTAAAACTTCCAGCTGGAGTATCTCAGCCCTCTTTTTTTCTCCGCCGCTGAACCCCTCGTTCACGTTCCTGAAGGCAAACTGGGGATCCATCTTCAGCCTCTCCATGTATCCCTTCAAAATTGAGGGCCAGCTCCTGATCGAGGGGGCTTCGCCTTTCAAAGCTTTGAGGGAGGTCCTTAGGAAGTTGGCGAGGGGGACCCCCGGCACTTCCACCGGGTACTGCATTCCCAAAAACAGCCCTTCTTTCGCCCTCTCGTCCGGGGTCAAAAGCTCAAGTTCGGTCCCGTCGAGCCTTACGGAGCCGGAGGTCGCGTAATCGGGATGGGCCATGAGGCTGTAGGCGAGGGTCGACTTGCCGGATCCGTTGGGGCCCATGAGGACGTGGATCTCGTCCGAAGAGGCCTCGAGATTTACGCCTTTCAGGATTTCCTTGGGCCCCTCCTTGGTTGCCACCGAGCTTCTGAAGTCCTTTATTTCAAGCCTGTGCGCCATTTGAAACCCCCATTTTCCTGCAAAAGGCCCTAAATTCCTCTTCCCCTTCTCCCGATTCCATATTTGAGAGGAGTTCTTCGAAAAATCCTGAGATGATCATCCGCTTCGCTTCCTCCTCGCCAATCCCGCGGGATCGAAGGTAGAAGAGCTGGATAGGATCGAAGTAGCCCACGGAGCTGGAGTGGCCGGCGGCGACGATGTCTCCGTTTTTGATTTCCAGCTGCGGCTCCGAAAAAGACTTGGCCCCGGGGGTCAAGACGAAGTTTTTATTGAGTTCGTACGAATCGCTTCCGGGAGCACCTTTGCCTATAATGCTTTCCCCGACCCATGCGCTCCTGGCAGAGCTTCCGATCAGCGCGCCCCTGTAAGACACCCTGGACTTGCAGTCGGGGACGGAATGGGCCACTCTGATCCTGCACTCGGTGTAGCATTCCCCGCAGGCGAAATAGATCCCGTTCATTTCCGCTTCCGCCCTGGGGCCTGCAAAGTAGGCTCCGGAAGAGTACCTGTCAAAACCTCCTCCTAGGCATAAAAGGTTCCTCTTCACTTTCGCCCCGGAAGCGATCCTGGTCGAATCATATATGAACCTTTTGCCGTTTCCGAGGCAGATGACGGTGAGAGAGACTTGGCTCTCCTCAGGGGCGGCCGCATCCAAAAAGTAGACCCCGTCCCCTTCGCCTTCAAAGAACAGTACGGCGTCGGATTTCCCTTTTCCAAATCTCAGCGAAAGGAAGAGGGAGTCCCTTTTGCCCTCGTTTTTGACTTCTATCCTCGTCTTGCCCTCCGGGACCCGTATCGGAAAAGATCGGCCCACTGAGGCAAAACCTGCGGCCTCCACCTGGTCGCGCGGGGAGAGGAGTTTTTCGGCTTTCCCCTCCCCGGGTTCGGATCCGTTTAAAAGCACGCGGGCGGCGAGGGAAGGCTTGAAGGGCTCTTTGAACTCCTCTGCGACGTCCAACGGGGAGTACTTCCACTCCTCCCTCTTTTCCATATTCCCGAAGGCGCCAAAGTCGAATGATGCCGTCCCCTCCGGCTCGAAAAGACCGTCATCGGTTTTCATCCAACGGCTCCTTCCATTTGCAACTCTATGAGTCGGTTGAGCTCAAGGGCATACTCCATGGGGAGCTCGTTTGACACGGGCTCGATAAAGCCCCGAACAATCATGGCGGCCGCTTCCTTTTCTTCGATCCCGCGGGATCGAAGGTAGAAGAGCTGGTCGGATGAGATTTTGGATACCGTGGCCTCGTGGCTCATCTCCACCTGGTTCTCGGAGATGTCCATAGTGGGGTAGGTGTCGGATCTGGAAATGTCGTCCACCAGCAGCGTGTCGCAGCTGACTGAGGACTTGCATCCCTGGGCCCCCTTTATCACTTTTACAAGGCCGCGGTAGGCGCACCTTCCGCCCCCCCTGGATATGGACTTGGCCACGATTGTGGAAGAGGTGTGGGGGGAAAGATGGATCATCTTCGCTCCGGTGTCCTGGATTTGGCCTTTACCGGCCAGAGACAGCGACAAAACCGATCCCTTGGCCCC
>JAGBRC010000012.1 GCA_017632535.1 Aeriscardovia sp.
CCCTTGAAGAGGGGGTGGGGCGCGTAGGGGCGGCTCTTCATCTCAGGATGGGCCTGGGTGGCAACGTAGAAGAGGTTTCCGGTGACTTCCACAAATTCCACCAGTTCTCCGTCAGGGCTGGTGCCGGCAATGGTGAGCCCTGCGTCTTCGAGCGCCTTCTTGTAGGCGGAGTTCACTTCATACCTGTGCCTGTGCCTCTCCGCTATATCCTTTTTCCCATAGAGTGAGTACGCCTTGGTGCCCTCCTTGAGCACTGCGGGGTAGCTTCCCAGGCGCATGGTGTGGCCCATGTCCTTTGTCCCCGCTATTACGGCCTTCTGTTCTTCCATAGTGGCTATCACGGGGTTGGAGGTGTTGGGGTTGAACTCGGTGGAGGAGGCGTCCTTCAGGCCCAAGACGTCCCTTGCGTACTCTATCACCATGCACTGCAGGCCGAGGCAGATCCCCAGGGCCGGGAAGTTGTTCTCCCTGGCCCACTTCAGGGTCCTTATCATCCCTTCTACGGCCCTCTTTCCGAAGCCTCCGGGGATTATCAGGCCGTCGCAGCCCTTGAGGAGGGAGGCGATCTTTTCGTCATCCGTGCACTCGTCGGCGTCAATCCAGCGGATCTTTGCATCGACCTTGTCGCCGAATCCTGCGGCCTTCACCGATTCGACCACTGAAAGGTAGGCGTCCGGAAGGTCCACATACTTGCCTACAATCGCGATCTCCACCGATCCCTTGAGGTGGGAAATGGCGTCCATTAGGTCCGCCCACTCTCCCCACTCCAGTTCGTGGGCCTTGAGGCCCAGGCGCTCCACTACGAAGGAATCCAGACCTTCTTCGTGGAGCATCTTGGGGACCATGTAGATGTTTTCCGCATCCGGGCAGGAGATTACGCCCTTCTCCTTGACGCCACACATGAGCGCCACTTTTTCTTTTATGGACTTTGGCAAGGGGAGCTCGGAGCGCAGCACTATGGCGTCCGGGCTGATTCCCTCGCGCCTCAAAAGCATCACGGCCTGCTGGGTAGGCTTAGTCTTGAACTCCTTGGGGGCCTTGAGGTAGGGGACGAGGGAGACGGTGATGAACATGCAGTTTTCCTGGCCTATCTCTTGGCACACCTGCCTGGCCGCCTCCATGAAGGCGAGGGACTCTATGTCGCCTATAGTGCCCCCGATTTCAGTAATTATTACGTCCACGTCGTCTCCGGCCTGGGAGCGCATTCTGCGCTTTATCTCGTCGGTGACGTGGGGGATGACCTGGACGCACTCGCCCAGGTATTCTCCCGCCCTCTCCTTTCTCAGAACTTCCTGGTAGATCTGCCCTGAGCTGACGGACGCTTTTTGGGAGAGGGGGGTGCCGAGGAATCTTTCATAGTGACCCAGATCGAGGTCGGTCTCGGCCCCGTCTTCAGTGACGTACACTTCTCCGTGCTGGAAGGGGTTCATGGTGCCGGGATCTACGTTCATGTAGGGATCCAATTTTTGCTGCAGGACCCTCACGCCCCGGCTGCGCAGGAGCCTGCCTAGAGATGAAGAAGTTATGCCCTTTCCAAGGGATGAAACTACTCCGCCGATTACAAAGATTTGCTTAGTTATATGCCCACTGTTTTCTGTAACCATGGAATTTCATTGTATCACCTGGCCGGGAAACCCCATGCGGTCCTCACACGGATGGATTGGCCGCCTGCCACTTTTCATACTGGGCCTTGTAGGCCTGGAATTGCTGTTCGCTGTCGGTAAAGTAGGTCTGCCCCGTATCGAGGTTGACGGTTACAAAGTAGATCCAGTTGCCGGGCGTGGGGTTCATGGCCGCCTTTATCATTTCGGGCCCCGGGTTGCTTATAGGCGTGGGGGGCAGCCCCTGGTGCAGCCTGTCGTTGTAGGGGTTGGAAGCGTCGGTGAGCATAGATTCGGTGAGGTCTTTGGCCTGCACCCCGAAGCCGTAAGCTATGACGCTGTCCATGCCGAGGACCATGTTTTGGGAGAGTCGGTTGTAGATGACTCTAGACACTTTTCCGTAGTACTGCTCCTGATTTACCTCCTGGCCGATTATGGAGGCGATTTTGAGGATCTTTTCCCTCTGCGCCCCGGTGGGGACCCCGAGGGAATTGAGTTCTGAAATCCTGGCGTCGACCATGGCCTTCAAAAGGCCGTCTATATTCTGGTAGCTTTTCGGGTCATATGTCCCCGGCTCCAGCCAGCCTTCAAAGCTCCCCCCTGCCGAAGCGGGAAGGATTCCCTTTCCCCCGCCGTTCAAGGCGCTTTCTATTTCCGACTTGGTCCAGGAAGTGTATTTGAGGAGGGTGGGGATCATGTCCGTAGCCCTCATGGCGCTGGTAAATACCAGCATCCCCATGGCCTTGGAAGGATCGGTGATGACGGAAAGCACGTCGCTCGAACTCATGTGGTACTTGAGGGCGAAGGTGCCGGGTTGCAGGGACTGGGAGTCGTTGCCGGATTCCACCGCGTTCACAAACCCGTTCACGGATGCCACAATACCTGCTTTGACGAGCCCCTGGGCGATTTGGGAGGTGCCCTCTCCAGGATTTATGGTAAAGTCCACTGACCCGTATCCGGGTCCGGAGTAGTCTGAATCTACGGCATTGCCGAACCAGGAAAACAGGCCGCCGCCGAAGCGGCTGGTGGCGATCCCCCCGGCCGCTACGATCAAGGCGAAGACTGCGCAGATGATGCAGACGGTTATAATCTTCCTTTTTTTCGCCTTCTTGCTCTGCCTGCGCTCCCAGCGCCCCTGGGCCGCGCCCGTGGCGGCGCCTACTTGCTGCTCGAAAATCTGGAAGTCGTCGAGCCCCTCTCGCTCTTCTTGGGCCTCTTCGAAAGCTTCAGGTTCCGGCGCCTCTCGCTCGAAGGCGCCTTCCTTTCCTGTCTGGCTTTCGGCTTCTTCGGGCTCCGCCTCGTCACTGTCCGGGCTGGGCACTATTCTTCTTCGCCTCTCTTTCCATGGTGGACTGCAGGATCATCACCGCAGACAGCTGATCTACCATCCGCATATGCCGATTGGCTTTTAGGCCCATAGATTCAAGCTCTCTGTGGGCGCTCATCGTAGTCAGCCTCTCGTCTTCAGCCTCCACCCTGCAATCCACCCTCCTTTCAAACGCCTTCTTCCATCTGAGGGCGGCCCTGGCGCTCGGCCCCAAAGACCCGTCCATATTTACGGGCAGGCCCACCGCCACAAGGCCCACCTTTTCCTGACGGGCGATTTGCGCCACTTCTTCCAAGGCAAAGAAAGGGTCCCCTCCAGCATCCACGGTCTTTAAGGGCCAGGCCATGAGAGATTCGCTCTCCCCCAGGGCCAGACCTATGCGCCTTTTCCCCAGATCTACCCCCATGCACTTCATCAGGCTCTGAGGGCCTCCAGCTTCTCCCTTACAGCCTTCATCCCGTCTTCGATTTTCTGGCCCGCCTTGCCCCCGCCCTGGGCGAAAGAGGCGCTCCCGCCCCCGCCTCCTTTTATGGCGGTGCAGAAGGCCTTCACAAGCTCGTTGGCCTTTACCCCTTCCTCGACGGCCTGCTTGTTGGCGGCCGCCACAACTATGGGAGCTGAAACCGACACCCCGTAGAAGAAGCAGCAGGCCGGGCGGTTCTGGATTTTGGAGATTAGGCTGGTGGCGGCCTTTCTGAGAAGGTCGATCGTGACGTCTTTGCCCAGGTCTTCCACAAAGGCCGACTTTCCGGATGCGGCTAAGGCCTTCACCTTCTCTTCAACCTTTTCTTCCCTGAAGCCCGACAGTTCCTTTTCGGCGCTCTTCAGGTTCGAAAGCAGGGAGGAGGCCCTGGTCTCGAGCTCTTGGGGCAGGCAGCCCATGGCCGAAGAGAGAGCTTTGACAGTCCGGTGGTTCAGGTGGTTTTGAAGGTACGCCTTCTTTCCGACCAGAGCGTCAATCCTTCGTATGCCCGCACCGTTGGAAAATTCCGAGACTATGACAAACTGGCCGGCCCTGCCCGTGGAGGGCAAGTGGGTCCCTCCGCACAGTTCCCTGCTCCATCCGTCTTCCCCGATGGACACTACCCTGACTATCGGTGAATATTTGTCAGAAAAGAGGTGCATAGCCCCCTCTTCTATAGCCTTTTCGAGCGGCATTTCTTCGGCGCTGACGGGGAGGTCTTCCATGATTTTCATGTTTACCATCTGCTCTATGGCAAAGAGCTCTTCTTTTGTCGGGGCCCTCCCTGACTTGTAGTCAAAGCTCAGGGCATCCACGTCAACCACGCTCCCGCTCTGC
>JAGBRC010000013.1 GCA_017632535.1 Aeriscardovia sp.
ATGCTTCCGCGTCCCTCTTAAGCTTCATCAGGATCTGGGCGCTTATCTCCTGGGGAGTCCACTTCTTTCCGTCTATTTCCACCGTCCAGTCGGTTCCCATGTGGCGCTTTACAGAGGAAATGGTGCGCTCCACATTGGTAACGGCCTGCCTCTTTGCCACGTCCCCCACTAAAATTTCTCCGTTCTTGGCGAAGGCCACCACGGAGGGGGTGGTCCTCTGCCCCTCGGAGTTGACTATCACTGTAGGCTGTCCTGCTTCAAGGGTTGCAATGCAGGAATTGGTTGTGCCTAAATCTATTCCAACCGAGCGCCCCATCGCGCATCCTCCTTCTTCCAGCGCCGGGACCTTCCCGGCGCGCTCTCAGTATTTCAAGTTAAAAAAGCCCGCGATTATTCCAAAGCGCGGGCTGGTTTATTTTTCCCTAAAAAAAGGGGTTTAGTCTACCTGGATTATCTTTTTGTCCCTGCCGTCTTCCAGGGTCAAAAAGTCGTCGTCCCCCCTGTGGTCTACTACGACCTGGGAAGAGGGAAGGACTTTTCCGGAAAGCAGGGCCTTGGCGAGCTTGTCTCCTACCTGGGTTTGAACCAGCCTGCGAAGCGGGCGCGCCCCGTAGGCCGGGCTGTAGCCGACGTTGGCCAGCCAGTCTTTGGCGGGGTCGGTAGCGGTCAAGACGATGCGCCTGTCTGAAAGGCGGGAGGCGAGCTGGTCTAACTGGATGTCGACAATCTTTCTAAGATCCTGGCGGGTGAGGGGCTGGAACATCACTATGTCGTCTAGCCTGTTTAGAAATTCGGGCCTGAAGTGCGCCTTTACCGCATCCATCACGGCCTTCTTCTTTGCGTCTTCATCCATGTCCTGCCTGGCCATGTATTCGCTTCCCAGGTTGGATGTCATGATGAGGATGGTGTTTTTAAAGTCTACGGTGCGCCCCTGGCCGTCGGTAAGCCTTCCGTCGTCTAAGACCTGCAAAAGAAGGTCGAAGACCTCGCGGTCGGCCTTTTCAACTTCGTCAAAGAGGACTACAGAGTAGGGCCTTCTTCTCACAGCTTCGGTCAGCTGCCCCCCTTCTTCGTAGCCTACGTACCCCGGGGCCGCTCCTATCAGGCGGGAGACCGATGCCTTCTCCATGTATTCGCTCATGTCGATTCTTACCATCGCCCTCTGGTCGTCGAAGAGAAATTCGGCCAGGGCCTTGGCGAGCTCGGTTTTGCCCACGCCCGTGGGCCCGAGGAACATGAAAGATCCCGTGGGCCTGTTGGGATCGGAGATCCCGCTCCTTGAGCGGCGCACTGCGTCGCTTACAGAGTGTATGGCCTCCTTTTGGCCTATGACGTGCTTTCCTAAGTAGTCTTCCATGTGAAGCAGCTTTTCGTCTTCAGACTCCGTCAGCTTCCCCACGGGTATTCCGGTCCATTCCGACACCACCCTGGCGATGCTCTCGGCATCCACGCAGTCGGGAACCATCGGCTCCTTTGAAGAGTCGCCTGAGGACTTTTCAGCCTCTTTTTGCACCTCTTCGAGCTCTTTGCGGATCTCGGGGATTTCGCCGTACATAATCCTTCCGGCCTTTTCAAGGTCGCCAGATCTTGTGGCCTTGTCGGCCTCGACCTTCTTGGCATCCAGCTTTGCCCTAAGTTCTCCTACCTTGTTTCTTCCGCTCTTTTCGCTGTTCCACCTGGCCTGGAGCCCGCTTAGCTTTTCTTTGGCATCGGCCAGCTCCTTGTTTATCTCTTCAAGGTGCTCTTTGCTCGCCGCGTCTTCGCTCTTTGAAAGCTGGAGCTGCTCCATTTGAAGGCGGGTGACTTTGCGGGAGAGCTCGTCTATTTCCTCAGGGGAAGAATCTAACTCCATACGGAGGTGCGCCGCCGCCTCGTCTACAAGGTCTATCGCCTTGTCGGGGAGCTGGCGGTCGGTAATGTAGCGGTTGGAAAGGGTGGCGGCGGCTATAAGGGC
>JAGBRC010000014.1 GCA_017632535.1 Aeriscardovia sp.
AGCTGGTAGGAAATAGGGGTTTCAAGCCCGGTATAGGGGTTTTGGTTTATATAGCCCTGATCTAGCACGTTCAAATTTGCAGAAGGGGAGACGGTCAAAGTCTGAGGATAGAGGGAAACGGTTTTGCTGGAAATGACTTGTTGAGATTCGTCTTTTTGTCCAGAAGGGGCCTGGGGAGCCCATGAAAGCTGGAGTTGATCCGTTACGACTCCCGAAGCTTTGTTTGTCACAAACCCGTTGAAGACAATGGCGAACTTGTCTCCGGGCTTCAGGCCGGAGGCCCCCTGCGGGGAAGAAGGAGTGGCGGGAGCGGAACCGTACTGCTCTATCTCTTCGATTGCCGAAGGAGTCAAAACCAATTCCCAATAGCTAGATCCATCCTCGCTTCCCTCTATCATGGCGACCGTGTTTTCGCAGCTGGTCTTGAAAGTGGGCTTTAATTTGTTGCTTCCAATGGGCTGGCCCGCTATGGAAAATTGTCCGTTTTGCGAGTAAGAGGCAGAAATGTTGGTAAGGATATATTCCGGGTTTGGAAGAGCCAGGCCCTGGCCCGGGGTATTTTTAATGACTAGGTCGGCCTGATTTCCCTTCATGTCTGCGGGATTTGGAAGAGTGATTACAACTTGAAAGCGGAATTTTCCGGTGGAGCTGTTGGTCATGGCAGAAGAGTCGGAGGAAGTTTCAAGTTTTGTCGAGTAATAGTAGGGGCTAGAAGTTTCTACAAGTCCGTCGGAACTGAGAAGGTTTACTTCCATCTCTTCCTGGGGATGGGTTTGCCCGCTTCCCTCCAAAGAAATCGCGATCTGGGCAGGCGAGGGGGATAGCCTGCTCCATGCCGACAGGGACTTAAAGCCCGCAACAGCCTTCAAGTAAGAAGTCTGAGGAGGATTGTTTGAGAGCTGGGCTGAAAAGGTCAGAGCAAAAGGAGAACCCGCTTTAATTCCGGGAGTGCTTGCCTGGGGCTGGGAAGCAGAGGCCGGAGCAAATCCGTCCTTTTCAATTTGAGAAATATCTTCCGCACTCAGTTCCAGTACCCAATAGGCGAACCTTCCTCCGCTGACTGTCGAATCCGAACCCGACGAAGTTTCCTCCTGCCAGCCCTCTGCAAGGCTCGAAAGGGGGATGCCGGCCACTTTTGCAGACTGAAGGTCGGTCAGGTCGAGACCTGAAGAGGGGAGGATCTTGAAGGCAAAGTAGGAGCTCTGCCCGGTCATGGAGGAGGCATCCGGAAGGGGAGAGGTGGCCTGAAAATCCAAAGAAGCTCCCGAAGAAGCGGAGAGCGCCTGATTTTTGTCTAAAAGCCCTCCCTTTATCTGCCCAAGCTCCACGTTCAGGCTCCCGTCGTTTTTGGGTTCGGGGGGCGCCATGTCAAAGGAGCCGGTAGAAAGAGAGGACCAGGAAGAGGGATCCTGGCTGGGGCTGCCTGCAAATCCGCTGTAGGCCGTCAGCCCGTTTTTACTGCTTTGCGTGGAGGAAGAGATCTTTATATAGAAAGTTATCCCGAACCTGTCTCCGGGCTTCAGGCCCGCCCCGGAGGCGGTAGGGGACTGAGCGGTGGCGGCCTTGTGTCCGTACTGTTCCAAAAAGCTTATGAAAGACGGAGAAAAGGTCAGATCCCACTGGGCCCCGGGACCGCTCCAGATATTTACGGCAGAGTTCAGCCCTGCAGCGGATACTCCGCCCACTCCTCCGCCTGTCACCATCATCGCCTCTTCCACTCCTACGGTGTTGTTGGAGCTGCTGTAAGGCTTTCCAAGATCAATACCGGCAAGAGTGGGGCTGTACTGCCCCCCTTCTATCCAAGTGCCCAGGGAGTCTAGCAGCTCGGTTTCCACTCCCCCCGACACTCGGGCGCCCACG
Organism: Aeriscardovia sp.; assembly: GCA_017632535.1. Classification (GTDB taxonomy): domain Bacteria; phylum Actinomycetota; class Actinomycetes; order Actinomycetales; family Bifidobacteriaceae; genus RGIG1476. Next base: position 1,861 of record JAGBRC010000014.1, read on the forward strand.
GCGAAGTCTTTGCCCTCGTTTTTCACTTCCTGTGTTGAGGGCAATGTCGCGCTCAGCTGCACGTGGTAGGTTTGAGACACCTTGAAAGTGGGATTGGTCTCTACCGTGCCGTCGGAATTTAGGATTTCCAGCTGCACGTCGGGGTTGAAGGCGTCCTGGGAGGCATAAGACTTGAGGCCGAAGATCAAAGCAAGGCCCAAGATGCACGCCGCCGCCGAAAGAAAGAGGAAAAAGTGTCTGACGCGCCTTTTGCGGGCGCCCCTGCTGAGGCCAGTGCCCATCGCTTTGCTCCTTTGTTTACCGCGAAGATGAAGTGAGGCATCGCCCCTTTTCAAAAACTGTCTGCCCTAGGCCTTCAGGCCCCGTTTGAGGTTCTTTAGCCTGAGGATCCTTTGTGCCTCCTTTTTGTCCTCTTCTTCCCTCACGGCCCTTCTCTTGTCGTACTCTTTCTTTCCCTTTCCCAGCGCAAAGGACAGCTTAACCAGGCCTTCATCGTTGAAGTAAAGGCGCAAAGGTACCAGGGTATACCCTTTCACCTGCAATTTTTGGGCGAGCTTTAGAAGCTGCTTTTTATGCAGGAGCAGTTTTCTCTTTCTCAAAGAATCGTGCCTGAAGCTGTTGGCGAAGGCGTAGCCGGAAATATTCGCTCCTTCCAGCCATGCCTCACCCCGCTTGTCTATGGAGATGAAGGACTGGGCCAGCGAGGCCCTGGAATCTCTCAAAGACTTTACTTCGCTTCCGACCAGCGCCAGGCCGGCCTCTATTTCGTCTTCCAGAAAGTAGTCGAATTTCGCCCGCCTGTTTGTGGCTATGGTTTTCGAGTCGGGCTTTTTCTTATTCTTCATGCTGCTTTTTCCACCGCATCCCGCTGGAAAGGAACCTGTCTATCTCCCCGTTCATCACGCCTTCGATGTCTGAAGTTTCCTCCCCGCTTCTGAGGTCTTTGACCATCTGGTAGGGGTGGAAGACATAGGAGCGGATCTGATCGCCCCAGCTGGCCTTCACGTCCCCCGCCATTTCTTTCCTCTGGGC
>JAGBRC010000015.1 GCA_017632535.1 Aeriscardovia sp.
CGGAAACGACTACAACTTCGCCCACCCGATCGTAGTTGGCATGGACAACCTTCAGCCCACAATCACCGCCCTCATCGGGCAGGGCACCGAGCCCGGGCTCGCGCAAAAGATTTTGGCCCTCCCCTTCCAGGCCATGCCCGCCGCAGACATGTCTCCTGCAGGGAGCTCTTCTGCCAGCCCGATGGCTTCCGGAGGCCAGGTTCAGGTGCAAGGGGCGAAGGCCGCATCCGACCTCGCTTCCACCGGATCTGACGCCGCCGCAGCGGCGATCGGCGCAGCCGTACTCCTGGCCGCCGGAGTGGCGGCAGAGGTCTTGAAAAAGAAAGGGGCTAAAGAAAACAGATAGGCTGTGAGCCTATTTTAAACCGGCCGGCCTTGTGCCGGCCTTTTTATTTTTTGATTTAAGTTCGAGTCAAATTGCGGGGAGCTTCGCTTTTAAAAATTTGTGGGCTCGAGGGGAATTGAACCCCCAACCTCCTGTTCCGGAGACAGACGCTCTATCCATTGAGCTACGAGCCCGCTTCCACTATTCTAATACAGCAGGCAGGCAAGTTTCATCCTGGCGTTCTTCGCCCTTGGATCTCCTGCAGGAAGCATGGAGATGTAGGAGAGAATGCGGTCTTTGACCTTTCCGTCCGGATCTTTGCAGGAGGCAATGAAGTCCAAAAGGCGCCCTAGGCCGTCCTCCACGTGTCCTTCGTAGACTTCCAGATCGGCTGCGGCCAGCTGGGCCTCCAGATCTTTAGGATCCTTTGCGGCTTTTTCCCTTGCAGAAGCGGGATCAGACTTCTTTACCCTCGCTATGAGCTCGGCTTTCGCGGCCTTGGATGCGGCCTGCCCGTCTGCGGGGTTCTCATCTACAATCTTTCTAAACTCCCGTGCAGCTTTGTCGAACTCCCCCTCTTTTTCAAGCTTTTCTGCCTCTGAATAGAGGCTCTTTTCTTCCTCAGGAGCTTCTCCCTTTCCGGCTTCCTCCCCCTTGCCCATCTTGGGGGCAGAACCCGTCACCCCTTCCTGCGCCGCAGCGTCGAGGGCGGCTTCCACGCTCCCTTTCGCAAGTTCTTCTTCCTGGTCAGGATCCAAATCCAAAGGCCCCTCGAAAAGGGGGAGGAGCTTTCCTTTAATCATGGCGAAAAGCGCCGGGAGGGTGGAGGGATCCACTACGGCGGCTTCGTTTGGGTCTTTGGAGGCGTCAATTCTCAAAAGCTGGAGCTTGCCTCCCTCTCCTTCCACGGCGCGGGCGAGATCGTCTGCAAAGCCTTCCTTGCCGGCTCCGTATATCAGCAGGAGTATGGGGTAAGTGGCCGAGGCGGGGGCATAAGACTCTACAGAGGCAAAAGAGACGTCCAAAACGTAGGAAAAGGCCTGTTTCTCCCCTTGTGACTCCTTGCGGCCCGTCGCCGCCTTCACTTTCAATCCCGACAGGTCCACGGCCCCTGCCAAAGATATCCCTATTCGTCCATTCCTGTTTTCTTCGCTTTCATTCATAAATTTCCCTTCAGCTCGCTTTTACGGAGACGGGCTCTCTGGCCGCCCCCAACACTTCAATTTTCGTACCTTTTGAAGAAGAAGGAATAAACAAGGCGACCACATTCACGTATTTGGCGGTCAAAGTCTGGGAGGGCTCGGAAGAGAAGAGGGCCTTTTCCGCAGCCGTGGCGGGCTTGGCCGTGCCGCCCTTTCCGGCATCTCTTACCCAAGTCGAATTGATCTGGACTATTACAAGGTCGCCGGTGGAGAGCTTTAGGATTTTGGCCGAGGAGCAATCTGGGAAAAAAGTCTGGCTCTGGCTCCCCTTGGAGGCCGACAGAGCCGTCGCGAGCTCATTTTTCAGCTCCTGGAGGTTCATGTACAAATCCCCGGTCTCAAATTTTTGAAGGTATGGCGACTTCTCCCCTTCTTCCAACAAGTTCACATACCAGGAGACGGCCTCCTGAGGAGTGGCTATGAGGCCGGCATCCAGCTGGTCTCCATACTTCACCCTCTGGGTGCCAGATGCCTCAAAGGGGAGCTGTCCTCCCGGGTACAAGATGACTTCCGACCAAAGGGTGTAGTTGGACCTCGGCGAAGACTGGGTGAAAGTCAAAATCCTTTGCGAGTACAGATCCCCGGTGGGCTCGGTTAAGACGGTTATGGACCTGGGCCAGGAGCAGGAGGAGGGGAGGAAGACAGCCGAGGCGGGATAGGGGATCTGCATGTCTGCGTTTGCCTGCCCCGTAGACGCCTCAACCTTCATCTGGCTCTCCCTTATAGAAAGCTCCGGCCCTGAGAGGAGGGAGGGGAGGGAGGAAAAGTTCTTGTCCCCTGCGGCGGAGAGGCCGGAAAGGATGCGGTTTTCGGCATTTTGCCGGGTGCTTTCCGTGGCGCAGGCGGCGGTTCCGGCCTTAGGGGGCACAGGCTCTGTCAGAGGATCTCCGCAACCTGCCAAAAGGAGGGGTAAGAAAAGCGCCAAAATGAGGGCGAGGAGAGCTTTAGGCTTTCTTTTCACGCTTCTCTTCCTCCTTTTCTTCCTTCAGCCTCTTAAAGTAGGCTCCCAGATCCTCGCTCTTGGGGTGCAGCTGCACCGGCTCGGATGAGCCGGACTTTGCCAAAAGGTTCACGCTTCGCTTGTCGACTATGGCGGGTCCCTTATTTTTAGCTTTGGGATCCGATTCTTTAGAGGAGGCCACCGAGAAGGCGGTTCCTGCCGCCAATGCTTTGAAGGCGGCCGGGAAGGAAGGGGGTTCGGATCCGAAAAGCGAGGGCTTTTGGGCCATGGGATCTTCGCTGGATCCAAAGTCCATGTGTCTGAGGGCCGACAGGTCCATCACCTGCGTGCTCACGTCGTCTTCCTCGCTCTTTTCCCGAATCTTAAATACTTTGGTGCTTTTGACGGTCCTGGGGCGGCTGTGGCCGCGGCGCCTGTCCAAAGCGCGCTGGTCTTGGACCCACCTGGGAGCCTCCCCCGGTGAGGCAGGCTCCGCCTCCTTTTCAGGGGCACCCTTCCCTTTTCTGCAAAGCTTTGAAAAGGCCAGAGCTACAAAGGCGAAAAGGGCGCCCACGCATCCCAAGAAGGCGTAGGGGCCTGTGAGGTTGACGACTTTCGCCCTTTTCCATCCCAAAGACAGGTCCACGGGGGTGCCTTTGGGATTGAAGAGGATCAGATCCTGATCCGGAGAGGGATCCCACTGAAAGCCCATCGTCTTGCCGCATTCCACTTTTTCCCACATGTCGCTGTCCTGGAAGGTGACCGGGGAGTCCTCGGGCCAGGACTTTGGCCCCGAAGACGGTTCTGAGGCCAAACTCGTCCAAGAGGCCAGGCCGCTTATCTGGGTATAGGGTGAAGATCCGATCCACCCCTCCACGTCCCCGCTTTGCCCTATCGCCACGCACACGCTCTGGCTGGAGGAGGCTCCCACGCTGACTTCGCTTCCAGTTAAAGACAAAAGGCCTGGAACCGATACCAGGTACTCGCTTGAAGAAGAGAGGGAGGCTGAAATTTCGCTTTTAGGCTTCCAAAGGACGGAAGAGAGGATGGAAAGGGTGAAAAACGCGATCGCGACGGCGGCAAAGGTTGCAAAGAGGCAGAAGCGGACGGCCTTAAAGGCCTTTCCCCCGAACGGAGAAGCTTTGCCAGATGGGGGGGAATGTCTGTCCACGGCCGCCTTCGCTCTCAAAAGTTTACATTACAGCTTATTATAAATCAGATGTTTAACGTGCATATTCACAAGGCCAGAGCGCTAAAGCTCCTCTTGGCCGCGCTGGCGACGGCGGGCCTCTGCGCGGGCCTCGCCGCCTGCGGGAACTCTTCTTCTTCCTCCTCCTCCAGTTCCTCTTCCAGCGCCTCCGCCCCCCTTTCCAAACTCGAAGGGGTGAGCGCTACAGGAGAGAGCGGGCAAGAGCCCCAGATCCACTTCAAGACCCCGATGACAATTTCCCAAAATTCTTACGCGGTCCTCATCCCCGGCACCGGGGCCAAGCTCAAAGAGGGGGAGACTGTCTGCTACCAGTACATGGTCTACAACGCCAGGACGGGATCACAGATAGACTCTACCTGGAAGCAGACTCCGCTGTGCTCCCTCACTCTAAACAGCTCCCTTGAAGCAGGCTACGAGCAGGTTCTCTCTTCCCAGAACCTCGGAGCTTCGGTGGCCTTCGGAGTGCCTGGAAGCCAGGAAAGCTCCTCGGCTTCCGGACCCGCCAACAGCGGGGACGCCTATATATCGGTGATGACGCTTGTGAGCGTAGTTAAGACGCTGTCTAAGGCGCAGGGGACGACAGTGGAAAACATTCCAGCCGATCTTCCCAAAGTCACTACCAACTCCTCTACCGGAGAACCCAGTTTGGACTTCAACAACTACAAGTCAAATGGGCAGTTCGTCTCCCAGACCCTTATAAAAGGGACCGGCTCCGTTGTCTCTTCTTCCGGATCTGTCGTAGTCAAATATTCAGGCTGGGTACTTTCGACAAAGAAGCTCTTCCAATCGACTTGGAATGAAGGAAACACCACGGCCTCTTTCTCCCTTTCCAACACCATAGAGGGCTTCCAAAAGGGCTTGGCCGGGCAGACTGTGGGTTCCCAGGTCCTCCTCATCATCCCGCCCAGCATGGGATACGGCAGCAACGCCCAGAGCGGCATTCCGGCAAACTCCACCCTGGTATTTGTAGTAGACATCCTCGGCACGGCAAATTAGCTAGAGAACGCCAAAAACCCGCCCTTTTTGGGCGGGTTTTTTTGAAGGGCTAATCCTCTCTGCCGCTGTCTACCGCAACCACGAGGCGGTTGCGGTCAAAGGAGGCAAACCCCCCTTCGATTGAGAAGGCCAGATCTTTTTCGGCCTTAACCTTCATCTCCCCCTTGGAGAGGATGACGAGGGCCGAGGCGTGGCCTGCGAGAAAAGTCATCCCTCCCCCTATGGCCGGAACTTCGACCTGGAAGGCCTGCCCTTTCCACAGGGGCCCTTCTTTGGAGACCACTGTGACCTCGAAAGACTTGGCGGCCATTATTCGCCAAACTCCTTCTTAAGTTCGCTCCACTTCCTTTCGAGGTCCTCTATGCCCCCGATGTTAGAGAAGGCCTGTTCGGGGACTTTGTCGTAGTACCCGTCGCAGATCCTGGTGAAGGCCTCTATAGTTTCGTCGGCCGGGACGTAAGATCCTTCCAGCCCCGTAAACTGCTTTGCTACATAGAAGTTTTGGCCTAAAAATTGTTCGATCTTCCTGGCCCTCTGCACTGTAGCTTTGTCTTCTTCGCTCAGCTCGTCTATCCCTATCAGGGCAATTATGTCCTGAAGCTCCCGGTTCCTCTGCAAAATGGCTTTGACCCTGTTTGCGCATTCGTAGTGCTTTTCTCCGATGTAGCGCGGATCGAGGATGCGGGAAGTGGAAGAGAGGGGATCGACTGCAGGGTAAATGCCCCGCGAAGCGATGTCCCTGGAAAGCTCAGTTGTTGCGTCCAGATGCGCAAAAGTGGTAGCGGGCGCAGGGTCGGTGTAGTCGTCGGCCGGGACATAGACGGCCTGAAGGGAAGTTATGGAGTGCCCTTTGGTGGAAGTGATCCTCTCCTGGAGCTGGCCCATTTCGTCTGCGAGGTTGGGCTGATAGCCCACAGCGGAAGGCATCCTTCCGAGAAGCGTGGAAACTTCGCTTCCGGCCTGAGTGAAGCGGAAGATGTTGTCTATAAATAGGAGCACATCCTGTCCGGCCACATCTCTAAAGTACTCTGCCATGGTAAGGCCCGTGAGAGGGACCCTAAGCCTCGTCCCCGGGGGCTCATCCATCTGTCCGAAGACGAGGGCGGTCTTGTCGAGGACTCCCGCCTCCATCATTTCCCCTATAAGGTCGTTGCCCTCACGGGTCCTCTCCCCGACCCCGGCGAATACCGACACGCCTCCGTGGTTCTGGGCCACCCTGGCTATCATTTCCTGGATGAGGACGGTCTTTCCTACGCCGGCGCCTCCAAATAGCCCGATTTTGCCTCCCTGCACGTAGGGGGTCAAAAGATCTATGACCTTTATCCCCGTCTCAAACATCTTGGTCTGGGACTCTAGCTGGTCGAAGGCAGGGGGCTTTCTATGTATCGGCCACCTCTCTGTGACCTCTATTTTTTCTCCGTCCTTGGCGTTCAAAACATCGCCGGTGACGTTGAAGACGTGGCCCAAAGTCACCTTTCCGACCGGGACGCTTATGGGGGACCCGGTATTTGCAACTTCAGTTCCCCGCACGAGCCCGTCTACGAGGCCCAAAGCGACAGTGCGGACGACCGAATCTCCCAAGTGCGCTTCCACCTCGAGCACAACGTCCTTGTCGGCGCCGGCTTTGTGGGGCGAATTGATCTTAACTTTGAGGGCCGTGTAGATGGCCGGAACGTGCCCAGGAGCGAACTCCACGTCGACGACGGTGCCCTGGACTCTCACTACCCTCCCCAGGGACGGATCCTCTCCGCCCTCTGCCTTTGCTTGCTGTTCTTCTTCTGCCATTTCACTTCTTCTTGGACAGCGCGTCTGCGCTTGAGATTATCTCGGTCAACTCCTGGGTGATCTGCGCCTGCCGCGCCTTGTTAAGGCTTATAGTCAGGTCCTTTATGAGCCCCTTGGCGTTCTCGGTGGCGGCGTGCATGGCATTCTGCCTGGAAGCCGTTTCCGATGCAGCGCTGGAGAGCAGGCACTCGTAAATTCTGGAGGCGATGTAGCGGGGAAGAAGCGCGTCTAACGCGTCTTCTGCGTTGGGCTCAAATTCATAGAGGGGATCGGGGGCGGATCCGGATCCTCGGACGATCTCTATAGGCAGGAGTCTGAGGACCCTAACCTTTTGAGATACCAGATTTACAAACTCCGTGTAGACCAAATACACCTCTCCGGCTCCCCCCTCCAGAAAACAGGAAAGCAGGGCCTTTGACACTTCTTCAGCCTCTTGCGAGCGGGGGTTGTCGGAGTGTCCTTCCCATGCCCGTTCAACTTTCATCCTGGAGGAAAAATGCGCCTCCCCCCGTTTTCCAAAGGTGAAAAGAATGGGCTCCCTTCCGTCCTTTGCGATCTGGGAGAGGAGGTCTTCGGCCTTTCGTATCGCATTGGCGTTGTAGGGCCCCGCCATCCCCCTGTCGGCCGCCGCCAGAAAGACTGCCGATTTCAAACTCTTTTCGTTTCTCCTGAAAATCGGGTGGTCCACATCCCTGACATGGCTCACCAGTCTCTTTGCGGCTTCCTCTACGGCTTCGCTGTAAGGCCTGGAGGCGATGGCCTTAGCTTTCGCGCGGGCTATATGGGCAGAGGCTATCATCTCCTGGGCCTGGAAGACCTTAGAGAGGGATTTAGTGGAGGTGATTCTGGACTTTAAAGCGAGTTGGGAGGCCATCAGGCTTGCCCCACCACCATCTTTTCTTGGTCAACCTCCCCCACGGGCCTCGCCTCCTTTACGAGGGGCTCGCCGGTGTGGGTGATGAACCTTGTCCTAAACTCTTCCACGGCTTTTTCAAGCTGCGCCTCGGTGTCTTTGGAAAAGTCTTTAGAGTCCCTAATCTCGCCCAAGATTCCCGTACCGTCTTCCAGCCAGTCGCACAGCTCGTTTGCAAAGCGCACCACGTCTTCAAGGTCGAGGTCGTCAAACTTGCCGTGCGTCCCACTCCACACCTGTACGACCTGCCTTTCCATAGGCACGGGGTGGAACTGTGGCTGCTTTAGAAGCTCCATGAGGCGCGATCCGCGGGTCAGCTCGGCTTTTGTGGCGGGGTCGAGGTCGGAAGAGAACATGGCAAAGCCCTGAAGGTCCCTGTACCTGGCCAAGGAGATCTTGAGAGTCCCGGAGACCTTTTTTAGGGCTTTGGTTTGGGCGGCGCCCCCTACCCTCGATACCGACCTTCCCACGTCTATCGCGGGCCTCTGGCCGGCATTGAAAAGATCTGACTGCAGGAAAATCTGCCCGTCAGTTATGGAGATGACGTTGGTGGGGATGTAGGCGGAGATGTCGTTGGCCTTCGTCTCCACTATCGGCAGTCCCGTCATCGAGCCGCCGCCCTTGTCGTCTGAAAGCTTGGCGCAGCGTTCAAGGAGCCTGGAGTGGAGGTAGAAGACATCGCCAGGATAGGCCTCTCTCCCCGGCGGTCGGCGAAGAAGCAGGGAAATGGCCCTATAAGCTTCGGCCTGCTTGGAAAGGTCGTCAAACACTATGAGCACGTGCTTTCCGGAATACATCCAGTGCTGGCCTATGGCCGATCCGGTGTAAGGGGCGATGTATTTAAAGCCTGCAGAATCGGAAGCCGAAGCCGCCACAATGGTCGTGTAGCGCATGGCCCCATTCTCTTCCAGGGATGCGCGCACGCCCGCAATAGTTGAGCCTTTTTGCCCCACGGCCACGTATATGCAGCGCACCTGTTTGGATGGGTCGCCGCTCTCCCAGTTTTTCCTCTGGTTGATTATGGCGTCGAGCGCGATCGCGGTCTTGCCGGTCTGCCTGTCTCCGATAATCAACTGCCTTTGCCCGCGGCCTATAGGGACCATGGCGTCTATTGCCTTTATCCCCGTTTCCATGGGCTCGTGGACAGACTTTCTGTGTATTACATCCGGCGCCTGGGCCTCCAAGATCCTGCTCTCTTCGCACCGGATTTCCCCCATGCCGTCTATGGGGCGCCCGAGGGGGTCGACTACCCTCCCCAGGTATGCGTCTCCTACGGGAACCGAAAGCACCTTGCCCGTCCTCTTGACGGGCTGGCCCTCTTCAATTCCGGAAAAGTCGCCCAGGATTACCGCCCCTATCTCCTGTTCGTCCAGGTTGAAAGCCAGTCCCTGCACTCCCCCCTCAAAGGAGAGAAGCTCATTTGACATGCATCCTGGCAGGCCGGCTACCCTGGCTATTCCGTCGCCAGCGTTCACAACTCTGCCCACCTGCTCGCTGGGGGGCAGGGAAGGGGAGTAGGAGCCGGCGAATTCCTCGAGGGCTTGGCGTATCTTTCCCGGATCTATTTTCAAATCCGTCATTTGTTTCCTTCAATTTTTGCGCAAAAGGCCAATTTTGTCTCCATGTTCGCTTTCAGGGCTTCAAGCTGGGAGCTCGCGCTCATATCCGTGACGTCGGCCCCGCAGCGAACGGTAAATCCGCCGACGAGGGAGGGGTCTAAAAGCTGTCGAACGTGCACGGGCTTTTTGAGCTTTTTGGAAAATGCGGCTTTCAAGGCCTCAACCTGGCCCGAAGTGAGAAGGGAAGCGGATCGAACTTCGATCCCAGCCTCGCCCAAGGAAGAAGTTACTGCCTCTATCTGCTCTCCAAGGAGTGATGAGTATCTTCCCCCTCCCTCTTGCGCGCATCTTGCCGCTAGGATCCGGCTCTCCTCTTCAAAGCCTTCCGGAATGAGCTTTTCGCAGAGCTCCTTCCTCTTTTGCCCCGAGGCGAGCTTGTCGGAAAGGCAGCGGTCTAAAAGCGGATGGCTGGATGCGAGCTCCTGGAAGAGCTCCAGCTCTCCTCTCACCTTCTGTGCGGTTTTACGATTTTTGGCCCCTTCAATCAGGCAGTCTTTGCCCATTTTTTCAGCGGCCCAGGCAAGATCTTCCCTTCTGCTCCATGCAAGGGAGGAAAGCAGAGCTGCAGCCTTCGCCGCGTTGGGACTGGCGCCCTGCAAAAGGGCGGAGGCGAGCTCCTCTTTTTCAGAAAGGGTGTGCGAGGAATCCAAAAAAGCCTCAAGAATTTTGTCGTGGGAGGCAATGAGAGAAGAAAGGGCAAAAAGCGATAGGGCAGTGTCAACATTTGCCTGATTGAAAAAACTCCCCAGTGCGGACTCTTTTTCAGCCCTCTCGAGAGAGATCCTAGAAGTCTGCCCTCCCGGCTTCACTTTTCCTCCCCGGAGCCAATCCTTGAAATAGCCGAATCCGACATGCTCGTTTGTACGCCGGGATCTTTCAACTCGGATCCCAGGATTTTAGATGCCATGGAGACTGCCAGGCTTCCCACCTCGGCGCTGAGGTCGGAAAGGGCTTTGGCCTTTTGGGCCTCGAGGTCAGCTTTGGCCTCCTGTCGGATCTTTTCAGCCTCGGCCGCCGCCCTCTCTTGGGCTTCAGCCACGATTTGATCGGCCTGGGATCTGGCCTCCTGTCGGATCTTTTCAGCCTCCATCTTCGCCGATCCCAAAAGCTCGTCGTACTTTTCCTTGAGTTTTTGGGCGTCCTGCTTCATGGCCGTGGCGTCTTCTATCTGCCCTTTGATCTTTTTTGCGCGCTCGTTCATCACCTTGTTGAACTTGGGCATGACGAATTTGGCGAAGACTATGAGAAGCACTACGAGCACGACTGAAGACCAGATGAGATCGTAGACCTTGGGGAAAAATAGGTCAGATCCTGAGCCCGCTGCTAACACAACCATCGGGACCTCCCGGAGGGGTTACTGAATGAAGGCCAAAACGAAGCCGAGGAGGGCTATGACCTCCACAAAGGCTATGCCCAGGAGCATGAGGACCATGAGCCTGCCCCCCAGCTCCGGCTGCCTTGCTGTGCCCTCTATGGCCTTGCCGGCTATCATGCCCATGCCAATTCCGGGCCCTATGGCGGCTAGGCCGTAGCCTATCACCGACACGCTTCCGGTTACGGCCGCGAGCGTAGTTACATCTAGCATTTGACTATCCTTTCACCTTTGACAGGCTCTTTGCCTTGTTCGACCCGATTTTCGCTTGAAGTTTTGAAGCTTTGACAGGGTCCCCGGCCCCGACTTCGGAACTGTCGGGAATGCTGAGCATTATGTAGGCCGCCGTCAGGACGGAGAAAATGTAGGCTTGGATGGCATCCACCATCATCTCAAAGCAGGTCATCACAAATCCGCCTAAGAGAGACACGGCCCCTATCCACTTAAGATCCCAGCCCGTGGAGAAGAAGAACCACTGCGTAGCCGCAAAGCACAGCCCCACCAAAAGGTATCCGGCCACCATGTTTATAAAAAGCCTGATAGTCAGGGAGAAGGGACGGATAATGATTATCTCCAACAGGTTTATTGGGACTAGGAGGATGTAAATCGGCCACGGCACGCCCTTGGGGAGCAGCTCGTCTTTGAGGAACTTCCACAGGCCCTTAGTGCGTATTCCGGCGGCCCAGTAAGTGATAAGCGACCAGACGGCCAAGATGAGGGGCATCGCGATGGTAGTGTCGGCGGCCACGTTGGCCCCCGGGATATTCTCGCAGAAATTGAAGAGGAATATGGAGACAAAGAGGGTGACTATGAGGTTTGTATACCTCTCCCCCTGGGCCTCTCCGAGGAACTCGTAGACTATGCTGCTGCGCAGAAAGTCTATGACCCACTCTACGGCGCTTTGAAATCTGCCGGGGACTACTTTGGCCCTGGCCGCCGCTATGCACATAATCAGCAAAATCAGCGCTGTTGCCACCAGCCTTATCAAGATGATGCTGTTTATGGCGAAAATCGTGCCATGGAACAAGGGAGCGTTGGGGAGGAGTTCGCTTACCGACGGAAAATCCGGGCCTGAAGCCAGAAGCAACTCAGGCATTTTCTAGGATGAGCATTATCCCTCGCCTTCTACTCGGTTGTCTCGTTGGTTGCGCGCGATTCAAAAAGTCAAAATCGGCGTTACACCTCATTAATTTATAGGTGTCATCAGACAAACCCGGCCTGTTTTACGCCTGTTGCGCCTACAGTTTTTCCCTGTTACAATAGGTAACACGACGCGGGGTGGAGCAGCTCGGTAGCTCGCTGGGCTCATAACCCAGAGGTCTCAGGTCCAAATCCTGACCCCGCTACGAAGTAAGTCCCCATTTATGGGGGCTTTTTTATTGCCGCATAAGGCGCATAAATCCGAGGACGGCGATCTCGGCTTTCACACAAACAAAGCGGAAAAATAAAGGGCCAAAATTAAATCCTGACAAAATGTCCCAGATTGGGGGGCAATCGGCGAAAGAGGTTGGCACTTCTCCTTTGCCGGATGGGGCCCCGTTAAAACTTCCTTTCCTGCAAGTTTTGGACGCGAAAGCCTTAGAGGAGGCCTTTTTCGCCCTGATGGAGCTTGAGGCGTTGCAGATTAAATCAACTCAAATGAAGACGGGTAAAAGGGCAAACGCCCCGAAGGCGGCCCCAGCAACCTTGGCCCGGCAGGCAGATCGTTTGCCCTTTTACCCGGCAGGAACCTAAAGATGCGTAGGATCTTGCTCTTATATTTCTCTTGGCCTTATTTCTTCGCAGTCGGCCTTAAATTTTGCAAGATCGGCCTTTAATTTGGCGTAGTCTGCGTCCAGGTTGGCCAAGTCGGCATCCAATTTTTGTTTGCTCTTGTCTTCGTCTGCCATTTGACCGCTCCTCCTTTTCATATCGCTTTATCTTCGCAAAGGCTTCCAGCAGTGCCTTGAGCCCCTCAAAAATAAAAATTCTGTGTGTCTCGGGAAAACTCGAAAAGAAAGCCCTGCAGCCCTGCAGCTTTATCGGTCTTCCTGAGAATCCATATTAATCCCCTGCAAGGGTGTTGCCCCTTTTTTACGTCCGATCCTTTAAAGCGCATTCCATGGAGAAACTTAATGGGCTTTCAATGCCTTTTCCCCAATTTTTCCAATTTCAAAATTAAATACGCCTTGCGCTGCCATATGCGCCAGAGACTTATAAAAAGGGTCGAGGGGCGCCCCAGCGGCGCATGCGCATGAAAAGGTGTGAAGGCGCAACGCATTTGCCGGTTTTGCCGGCCCAAAACTTTTAAACGCCTAAGCTTGCGCGTCCGGCTGGGGGAACTCAAATTCTAGAGCGGAAGCGCGGCAAATCGGACTTTTCAAATTCAGGTAAGAAGAAAACCAGAAGGCTGCCCGGATCCCGCGCAGGGCTGTTTTTGGAAAACAAATCAAAGGCGGGGAAAACTTGGCACTGGCAGAGAACCCTTGGGCTGGAAAAATAAGCGGGGGGGGATTGTCTCAAAAGCGGCGCGCGCCCAAGGGGAGGGGCAAACTCCAAACCCCACTCCAGCCTATTAAAAATCCTCCGGCCTATTTGCCGCTCGCCCCAAATTCCTCCCTGATTTCTTTTGAGTTTTCATCATAGGAGGGGGCATCCTTCTTGGCGCCGTATGAATTCCACGTCCCGTACTTGAAGGGGTCTCCCAAAACGAGCTGGCCGTCGGGCATCTCTTTGACCATGCCCCTGGAGACTATCTGGGGCATGCGACGCGTGTCGTCGACGTTTAGGCAAAGGCCGCATGGCACTCCCGCCTCCGAAATCTTCCTCTGCCACTCTTCTGCGGGACCTGAAGAGAGCACTCCCTCCATGAGGGATTTGACCTTCTTCCAGTTCTTTTCCCTGAGGTCGTTTGTGGCCATGTCGGGATCCTTCGCCCATTCGGGGTGCCCCAAACAGGCGCTCAAAAGTCCCCAGAGCCTGTCGTTTCCGCAGCAGATCGCCACCATTTCGTCGGCGCACATGAAAGTGTCGAAAGGATACATGTAGGGGTGGCGGTTTCCGATTCTCTTCGGCCTCTGCCCGAGCCCTAGAGAGCTCATAAGCCCTTGGGCCATGAGGGAGAAGGAAGTGTCGAGCATGGAAATGTCGACAGTAGTGCCCTTGCCCGTTTTTTCCCTGGCGTAGAGGGCAGTCACAATTCCGGCGTAGCCGTGGATTCCGGCGACAATGTCGGAAATGGAAGTGCCCACCCTGGTCGGAAGCCCCCCCTCATCGGCGGGAAGACCCGTCAGATCCATAAGTCCGCTCCAGGCCTGAATGACGGTGTCGTAAGCGGCCTCTTGGGACATGGGGCCCCACTGCCCAAAGCCAGATATGGAGCAGACGATGAGGCGGGGAAACTTTTTGACCAGATCCTCTGGGTCGAGCCCGTTTTTGGCCATGACTCCAGGGCGGAAGTTTTCAACTACCACGTCGGCTTTTGCAATCATCTTCATGAGGAATGCGTGGTCGTCCGGGTTCCTAAAGTCCAGGGCTATGGATTCTTTTCCGACATTGGCTATGCGGAAATAGTCCGAAGATCCGTCGGCTACGTAGGGTCCCATGCTCCTGGTGTCGTCCCCTTTGGGAGGCCTTTCTACATGTATCACCCTGGCCCCCGCATCGGCCAGCATCCTGGTGCAGGTGGGCCCTGAAAGGACGCGGGTGAGATCTACTACCAAAACTCCCTCGAGTGGGTAGGGTTTGGACGGGTCGAGGCGCGGATTTTCCTGCGCCGCCTTCTTATAGTCGGGATCCTGTTGTTCCGTCATTCTATCCTCCTGTAAAAGTGGCCCATAAAAAAGCGGGCGCCTTCAGGCTGAACGCCGGAAAGCTCCCGCAGTCTTTAAATCTCCCCCAAGGCCGGGCCTTTTGCCGAGGGATTTGCTCCGATTTTCCCTAAGAAAGGAGGGCGTAGGCGAAACCTGCACTCCAATAAATCGGAACGACAGATGGATTTACCACTCAAAACTGTGGCACAAGCTTCTCCCGCGCTAGAGGGCGTGGGAGATGAGTGGTATCAGCCAAATCCACAGCACGCATGTACCTGCGAAACAGACTGTGGAAATAGCCAGCGTACTTGTGCCTTCCTTGACGTAGATATTGTTTTGGCTGGAAATTATAACGCCGCTCATTGCAGGAGGCAGTCCGGTTCCAAGGGCCAGCATCTCGAGGAGGATGAGGCTGTTGGGGTGCCTCCACATTCCGCACAAAAATCCTACGAAGATTAGGATTCCAGGCATGAGGAGCAAGCGGTAGAAAACGTTCCAGATAATTTCCCAGCTGAAGGCGAAAGTCCCCGTGGCGGCCAGGGCGACGCCTGCCGCGAGAACGGCGACGCCGGAATTAGCCTTGGCTATCAGCTCGAAGTTCGGGGTGAACCAAGAAGGCCACGGAATTCCGATAAGCACCCATATGACGGCGAGGATAGGGGCCGCGGCCACGGGCTTGCAGCAAGCGCGGAGGATTGACCATCCGGCGCCACGGTGGATCTTCTTGCCCTTTTCATCGTATTCCTTGAGGGTGCCCGCCTTGGCGGCCTGCTCGTTGTAGTAGGATTCCACCAAGGACACGCCAATGGGAATAGTAATGGCATTTACTACTATGGATATAATGCCAATCACCAGATTGGTATTGGTGGTGTCGCCGAAAATCGGGTCAAGCACTGCAAATCCCAGGAAGCCGATAGTGGGCGAACCTGCGATCAGTGCGCAAATGGCGGCTTCGGCCTTGTTGCGCTTGAACAGCCACTTGTCCAAGTAGTAGCAAAGCATGAAAAGAGCCGTGACGCCGATAAAGGAAATGAGGGTCAAGACTCCGTCTTGGATGAACAGCTTCCTGGAGGCTTTGGCAATGGAAGCAAACAAAGCCGCAGGGAGGGCCACGTCCAACACGAAGTAGTTCAAGGCTTGTCGGCCCGCGTTATCTATGAAGGGCCTTTTTTGGCCCTTCCATTTCCACCCCAGGCACCACCCCAGGGCCATGATGACCAGAATTGGGACCAGGTCATCTACAATGATCTTTCCTATGTTCATTGGAAGTCCTATAGACATGACTGGAGGGAAGTTAAGATTTTAACTCCCCTCCTTTTTTATAGGTTTATTTTGTCTACTTAATCACTTCCGGAGCAGCATTCTTCGGTCCGCGGGCCTCGGAAATTGTTCCATCGGCAACCATTCCCTGAATGTCGCTCTCGCTGAACCCGAGGCCGGAAAGAATTTCCTTGTTGTTCTCGCCGAGATCGGGGGCGCGCTTGTAGGAAGGCTTGTAGTTAGACATGGTGAAGGGCAGGCCTATGGTCTTGAAGTCCCCGCGGTTGCCGCCCTCGTCGATGGTGACGATGGTGCCGTCGGAGTTCAGATCGGGGTCGTTTTCAAGCTCGTACCAGTCCATGATGGGCCCGCAGGGAAGCCCTGCCTTGCCGAACATCTCGGTGAGGGTGAACTTGTCGTAGTTCTTGGTGAAGTCCTCGATTTCGGCGTAGAGCTCCTCTTTGTGCAGCTGGCGGTGCTGCCAGGTGTCGAAGCGGGGGTCGTCGATGAGCTGGGGCTTGCCTATAGTGTTGCACAGAGCTTCCCAGCTGGACTTGGGATCCTGGATGACGATGTAAACGTAGTCGTTGGGATCGGTATCCCAGCCCTTGGCCTTGTAGCACCATCCGATGACCTGTCCGCCCTCGGTGTTTTCGGCCCTGGGGATGGCCTTGCCCCACTTGAAGTCGGTGTTGTAGACGGCGTAGTGGGGAAGGGCTCCGAGGTTGTCGAGCATGATCTGGTCGCGGAGCTTGATGCGGCAGAGGTTGATGGTGGCGTTGACCATGGACTGGTACACGAAGCACCCTTCCCCGGTGCGATCCCTCTGGGCGAGGGCGGCGAGGATGCCTATGCAAAGGTGCATGCCGGAGTTGGAATCTCCGAGCGCGGCCGCGGACTGGGTGGGGACGTTGAACTTGCCCTCGTTCCAGCCGGTGGCGGAAGCCGCCCCGCCGGCGCTCTGGGCCACGGGCTCGTAAGCCTTTACGTTTTCAAAGCGGGAGCCCTTGTTGAAGCCCTTGATGCTGCCCATTATGAGGCGCGGGTTGAGCTTGTGCACGTCTTCCCAGCCAAATCCTAGCTTGTCGACTCCGCCGGGCTTGATGTTTTCCACGAAGATGTCGGCCTTCTTGAGAAGCTCGGTCATGACCTTCTTGCCGGATTCGGTGCGGACGTCCAGGGTGAGGGACTTCTTGTTGGCGTTAAGCTGCAGGAAGTAAAGGCCCCAGGAGTCTGCGATGTCGAGGAGCTGATTGCGGGTGGGGTCTCCCGAACCGGGCTTTTCAATCTTGATTACGTCTGCCCCGAGCCAAGCCAGGATCTGGGTGCAGGACGGGCCGGACTGGACCTGGGTCCAGTCGACTACTGTAATTCCCTTCAGCGGTGCAAATTCATTCATAAATAAACACCTTTCAATCACTGTATAAGCCTATTAAAAAAGCGGGCGCTTCTCCTCACGCACTCGCGTTGGGAAAAGCGCCCGCAATGATTAATGCTCTAATCGCCTCCTATTATGTAACAAGAAAAGTTACTTTTCAATAGGAAGATTCACTGGCCCGTCCTCGTGGAAGATGACGGGATTGAGGTGGCCTATGTGTCCGCTCTCCTTGCCCATGTTGGGATCCAGCACGGCATTGATGACGGTGGGCTCTTTGGAAGCGTAAGCCTCTTTGAGGGCATCCTCCATCTCCTGATAGGTGCGCACGCAATACGCCCTGCCCCCGAAGGCGCGGGCTATAAGGTCGTATTGACCGCTGGGATCCAGGTAAGTCGGGGAGACCATGCCGTCAATTTCGGAATCTTTGCCGTTATAAATTCCTCCATTGTTGCAAACCACAACTATTACCGGCAGATGGTAGCGGCAGATGGTCTCAGTCTCCATTCCGTCAAATCCGAAGGCGGAATCGCCGGCCAGGTCGATTACGGGGCGCCCAGTCTCCACGGCGGTAGCTATGGCGTAGGGCAGTCCCACTCCCATAACCCCCCAGGTTCCGGTGTCGAGGCGGTGGCGGGGCTGGAAGATATTGATTACGTCCCTGCCGGTGTCGAGGGTGTTGGCCCCCTCAGACACCAGGTAAGTGTCGGGGTTTTCGGCTATAAGGTCGCGGATGGGGAGCATGGCACCGTAGAAGCCCATGGGCTCCCTGCTCTTGCCGGCCTCTTCGGCCTTGCTCATCTTCTCCACATTGGAGGCCTTCTTTTCAGCGATCTTGTCCAGCCAGTCCTGGGGGGCCTTGTAACCCGTCGCCTTGACGGCGGGGACGAACTTGCTGAGGACGGAAACCATGTCTCCTACGAGCGGAGCCGCAATGTGGCGGTTGGAATCTATCTCCTGCCCGTCGATGTCGACTTGTATGAACTTCACGTCAGAAGAGAAGGGCTTGGGGGAGGCGCCGTTGCTCAAAAGCCAGTTGAGCCTGCAGCCCAAAAGCAGGATCACATCCGACGTCCCCAGGGAGAGGGACCTTGCGGCGGCGGCGCTGTTCTTGTCTCCGTCGGGAATAATTCCCTTAGCCATGCTCATGGGGAGGAAGGGGATGGAAGTGGAAGAGACTAGGTCCCTTATCTGATCTTCGGCCTTGGCGTAAGCTGCGCCCTTTCCGAGAAGGATGGCGGGGCGCTTTGCGGAAGTGAGGATGTCTACAGCCCTTTTCACCGCTTCATCGCTCGGGAACTGGGCCGGGGCAGGATCGACCGGCACGTGGATGGTTGAAGCGGGATCGATTGAGGGATCGAGCATCTGGCCGAGCATCTCTCCGGGGACGTCGAGGTACACTCCTCCCGGGCGACCGCCTATAGCGGCCCTGATCGCCCTTATAACTCCTAGGCCCACGTCCTCGGGCTTGTCAATGCGGAAGGCAGCTTTGCAGAAAGGCTTGGCGGCATTGTACTGGTCCATCCCCTCGTATTCGCCCCTGTCCATATCGACGAGGGCGCGATCGGAAGATCCCGAAATCATAATCACAGGCCAGCAGTTCTCGGTAGCTTCCTTGAGGGCCACTAGGCCGTTCAAAAATCCGGGGGCGGAAACGGTCATCGCGATTCCGGGGCGGCCGGTGAGGTATCCGGCGGCGGCGGCGGCTTCTACCGCGGCGTCCTCCCTGCGGAAGGCATAGAAGTGTATCCCTTCCATCTCCATCAGGCGGGCGACGTCAGTTACCGGGATGCCCACGAGGCCGTAGACATTTTTTACCCCGTTGGCTTTGAGGGCTTCGACCAAGAGATCTGCGCCGTTCATTTTTACAGTCATAATCGCTCCTTGCATCACAAAAAGCCAATTAAAAAAGCGGGCGCCTCTCCTCACGCACTCGCGTTGGGAAAAGCGCCCGCAATGATTAAAAACTTAATCTTGCCCCCAATTATAGAAGGCTGTCTGGAGTTTGCAAATTAGTCAGCAATCTCTATAAATTCTTCGCCCTTAGGGGTCTCAATCTCCTTGGGGATGGTGAGGGTGAGGATGCCGTCAGAAAGGCGGGCCTTGATGTCGGTGGAGAGCAACTCCTTGCCTACGTAGAAGGTGCGAGAGCACGCCTCCACGGAGCGTTCGCGGCGAAGGTACTGCTTGCCGGCCTTGTCTGCCTCTTCCTTCTCGCCCTTCTTGGCGGACACTATCAGGTATCCGTCCTTGAGCTGGAGGTGGATCTCCTTCTTGGTGAAGCCCGGCAGCTCTATTTCGAGCTTGTAGTCGGAGGGGGTTTCGGAGATGTCGGTGCGCATCAGGGACGCCATGGATCCGCTCTGTGCGCGGCCGAGGATCGCGCCCCAAGGGGTGTCGGACAAATCATTTATTACATCAGGCAGAAACGCCATAGTCTTTTTCCTTTCGTCTATCTTCTTCTGCCCTTTCCAACAGTAAAAAAACAGGAATTATTCATTTTTACTCAGAGAAAAATCCAATTCCTCAGTAATACTTGTTAAAGTAGGCACTTTACAAGTTAGGAGTGGAAATGAAAGAGGATATAGTTACCGTCCTTGTCGAAATTCCCAGGGGCTCTAGGAACAAGTACGAGCTGGACCCCAAGAGCGGAAGGATAAAGCTGGACAGGACCCTGTTCACGGCAATGGGCTACCCGGACGACTACGGTTTTATAGAAGGGACCCTGGGAGAAGACGGGGATCCTTTGGACGCCCTCGTCATGGACGTGATCCCGGTCTTCCCGGGGTGCCTCATAGAGTGCAGGGTCGTGGGAATGTACCACATGGTCGACGAAGAGGGCGGCGACGACAAGATCATCCTCGTGCCCAATGACATAAGGTACGACGCCATCAGGGACATAGACGACATCGAAAGGTTCCACAAAGACGAAATCTGCCACTTCTTTGAGCAGTACAAGGCTTTGGAGCCCGGAAAGAAAGTGATGCCCGGAGCTCATATGGAAGACAAGGCCCACGCCATGGAATGCCTGAAAGCGGCCCAGGCCAGGCTCAAAGAGTCCCTCTGAGGCTAAATTCCCAGAGCGCAAAAGAGGGCTGGAACCAAGGCCCCTAGCGCCACTGGTATAAAGAGCGCCGGCGCGAAGGCCCGGGCGCGGGATCCGGTCAGGAGCGGATCCTCTTTGACCGACTTAGCAACGACGAAAAATCCCAGGCAGAATATCAAAAGCTCGCACAAAATTCCGATTATCATCAGAGCTCCCTTTTCCCATCCCAAATTTTCCATCCACAATTCCGGTACAAACACCCACCCCATGAGGCTTATCGACAAGAAGGAGTGGGCCGAGAGGGACGAAAGCGACCAGAGGGCGTTGGTGCGCTTTTTTCTAAAAATCTGAAAGAAGAAGGCAAAGGCCAGGGCGCAGAGCAAAAGAAAGAACGCAGATTCAAACCAGGCCCGCGAGGGCAGGGGAAAAGGCAGGTACAAAAAGACGGCGCTGAGCACCAGGGAGGCGCCTCCGAAAAAGGATCCGAAACCCTTGGCAAAGCGCGGGGCCATGACGTCTGCTTTGGGAAAAGTGGAGTTTAAAAGGGCGCTCAGGAAGGCTTCGAAGACGAGGGCGATTATGCGCCCGGCCCACAAGCCCCCGCGTCCGGCCCTGTCCCAGAGGGCGGGCAGAAAAAACAGGATGCCCATAACCACTGCCCATGCAAGAGACATCCTCAAAAATCTTTTGGCAGACTTCATCCGCCCTCCGCCGTTTGCAATTAAGTGTGACTATGTAAATCTAGTACTTTAACCGTGCTTCACAAAGGGGCACAGATCCCTTAAGGGGCATGAAGCGCAGTCTGGAGCTTTGGCGTGACACACTTCCCTGCCGAAAGCTATCAGGGTATGGGACATCGTTATCCACTCTTTGGGCGGGAAGATCGCGCACAGCTCTTCTTCTATGACTTTCGGGTCGGGGTGGGGGCGGTCCCACTGGCTGTGCCAGCGCAGTCGCGAAGTCACCCGGGTCACATGGGTGTCTACGGGAAAGCCGGGAACGGAAAAGCCTTCGGCCAAAACTACGTTCGCGGTCTTCCTGCCCACCCCCCTGAGGCGCGTCAGCCCCTCCATAGTCCCCGGGACGGTTCCACCCCCATCTTGCAGCTGTCGGGAGAGCTCTCTCAAATTTGCGGCCTTGGCCTTGTACATGCCCAGGGGCCTTATTATCTCTTCTATCTCCCCTTCGCCCGCGCCGGCCATTGCCCGAGGCGTGGGGAAAGCGGCGAAAAGGGCCGGGGAGACGAGGTTCACCCTTTTATCGGTGGTCTGGGCGCTGAGGACTGTGCAAACTAAAAGCTCAAACCTGTTTCTAAATTCCAGCGTGCACCTGGCGTCCGGGAAATTGGCCCTGAGGATTGCCGCCTCTTTTAAGATCTTCTCCCTAGGAGCTTTTTCCATCTCCCCTCCAATTTGTTAGGCTAGTTCTATAAAGTCTAAAGTATGAAAAAAAGAGAAGCCCGAACAGGAGATTACAGCACCAAAAAATGGATCACGTTTTCATCCCTCGTGGTGATCCTGTCCCTAATCTGCTGGGGAATTTGGGCGGGGGCGGAAAAGATCTCCGACAGCGGGAGGCAGATTACGATCGGCCTTCAGGGCATGCCGACTTCTCTCGATATGCGCACCACCTGGAACCCCAATGCCCAGAGGGTGCTTCTTCAAAACGTCTACCAAGGGCTCTTGATTAGAAACGATCAAAACGAAGTAGCCCCCGGACTGGCTTCGGGGTGGAATGAGAGCCAAGGGGGGCTCCTTTACACTTTCCAGCTGCGAAAAACTTACTTTTCCGACGGAAAAAGGGTCGTGGCCCAGGACGTCATCTGGTCAATAAAGACTTTGGTGAGCGAGAAATATCCGGGATACCTCGACTTTGCGGGCGTGAGCTCGTTTAGCTCCCCGGGCCCTTACACCCTCCAAATCCACCTCTCGCGGCCCAATCCGGAGCTTCTCTGGTACCTGGCCGGCCCCTCTTCCATCATCATCGAGCCGAATAAATACAACTACCAGGGCCTGCCCGTAGGGGCCGGCCCCTACGTCGTCTCCTCCCAAGGCCCCCAGTCTATAACCCTCACCCGCAACCCCTACTACTGGAGCAAGCCCTACTACTCGACTGTGGTCTTCAAGTACTTTTCGTCTTCTGCAGACGAAATCTCCGCCCTCAAGGACGGGCAGATCCAGGGGGCCTGCGATCTCACTTCTTCTTCCGGGCTTCCGACTTCCTACAAAGTTTACAAGGGCCTGAGCAGCAAAATCGTCACCCTCGTCTTCAACGACCATCCTTCCAGCCTGATGAGCGATCTCAAGGCCAGGCAGGCCATGAGGCTTTTAATCGATAAAAACCAGGCGGTATCGGCCGCGGGAGGCCTGGGAATGGTCGTGGCGGGCCCTGTGCCTATGCTGGACCCGGGGTATCAGGACCTCACTTCCCAATTTCCTTTCAACCA
Organism: Aeriscardovia sp.; assembly: GCA_017632535.1. Lineage (GTDB taxonomy): Bacteria > Actinomycetota > Actinomycetes > Actinomycetales > Bifidobacteriaceae > RGIG1476. The sequence goes on from JAGBRC010000015.1 coordinate 22,281, forward strand.
GAAGGAAGGGAAGGAAAGCATAAACTACTACTACAACAAAACCTTTACCCTGGCCTATAGGAACTCCCTTGTCGAGCCTGTGGCCGAATCGATCAAAAGCCAGCTGGCGGCGGCGGGAATCACGGTAAACATTTACAAGCTGACCGCCGACCAATGGAACAATGACGTGGCATCCAGCATGAAGTACGACATGGTCCTTTACATCAGCGGGGGCAGCCACACCCTGGGAACCTGGACGAGCGGGGACACCTGGTGGGGCTATGACTCCCCACAGGCCGACCAAATCTACCAGCAGGCCATCATCTCCCCCGACTACGGCACCTATACGGAGGGCATGGAAAAAACCGCCCAGCTCATAGCCCAGGGCCAGCCGGCCGACTGGCTCTACCAGATGCAGGTTTTGGGAGCCTGGAAGGATGGGATAAGCGGGGTGCCGGAGAACCTGACCGACTATTGCCTCCCCGTCTTCGGGCTGAAAGGGTGAACCTGTTAAACTAGCAAGTATGTCAGAAGAGGGCAACAAAAAGCGTCCCGAGAGGGCCAAGACCGTAGACGGCCTTGAAGAAAAGTGGACCCGGTGGTGGTCAGAAAAGAAAATTTACGAATACAAGGGCACGGACCGGAGGGGCACCTACTCCATCGACACCCCGCCCCCCACCGTCTCGGGGCACCTGCACGTGGGGCACGTCTTTAGCTACACCCACACCGACATTATCGCCCGCTACAAAAGGATGAGGGGCTTTAGCGTCTTTTACCCCATGGGTTGGGACGACAACGGCCTGCCCACCGAAAGGCGGGTGCAGAACTACTTTGGAGTCTTTGTCGACACTTCCTTAAAGTTCGACCCCGCCTTCCGCCCGCCCCTCGAAGGAGGAAAGGCGCCCAAGGATTTTAGGGCAGTGCCGTGCTCTAGGGAAAACTTCATAAGGCTCTGCGAAGAGCTGAGCCAAAAGGACGAGGAGCAGTTCAAAGACCTCTGGGTCCAGCTGGGCCTCAGCGTGGACTGGTCCAAGAGCTACCACACCATAGGGGAAGAATGTAGGAGGATTTCGCAGCTCGAGTTTTTGAGAAACCTTGAGCGAGGTCAGGCTTACCAGAAGATGGCCCCGGTCCTCTGGGACACCACTTTTCAAACTGCCGTCTCCCAGGCCGAGCTCGAAGGGAGGGAATACCCCGGCTTCTACCACAAGCTCCTCTTCCACGGGGAAGGAGGGGATGTGGCGATAGAGACCACTAGGCCTGAACTTTTGGCCGCCTGCGTGGCCCTCATAGCCAACCCGAAAGATCCCCGCTACGCCCACCTCAAGGGGAAAACCGTCAAGACCCCCCTCTTTGGAGTAGAAGTCCCCGTCCTCTTCCACGAGGCGGCAGAAATGGACAAAGGGGCCGGGATCGCCATGTGCTGCACATTTGGGGATGCCACGGACGTCGAATGGTGGAGGGAGCTAAAGCTTCCCCTGCGCCCCATTCTCACAAAGTCGGGCAGAATCTCCCCCCAGGTTCCCGAGTGGATAGAAAGCGAAGAAGGGAAAAAAGCCTTTGAAAAGCTGGAGAACCTCACGACCTTCAGCGCGAGGAAGGAAATCGCCTCCCTCCTAGAAGAGAGCGGGGAGATGGAGGGGGATCCGGTCCCCACTTCCAGGATGGCCAACTTTTACGAGAAGGGGTCAAAACCCATAGAGATCCTCCCTTCCCGACAGTGGTACATAGTCAACGGATCGCGCGACGAAGAGCTGAAAAAAAAGATGCTGGAGTGCGGGAGGGATCTTTCCTTCCACCCTGCCTTCATGGAAAAAAGGTACGAAAACTGGGTGGAGGGCCTAAGCCAGGACTGGCTGATATCCCGGCAGAGGTTCTTTGGGATTCCCTTCCCGCTCTGGTACAGGATCAAAGAGGACGGGGAAGTGGACTATTCTTCCCCCATCCTCCCTTCCCCGGAAGATCTCCCCGTAGATCCCTCTTCGCAGGCCCCCAAAGGGTTCAAAGAGGAGGCGAGGGGGATTGCCGGAGGCTTTGCGGCCGAGCCCGACGTTATGGACACCTGGGCGGGAAGCTCTCTTACCCCCCTCTTGGCCACCGGCTGGAAGAGAGACGAGGGCCTCTTTGAAAAGACCTTCCCGATGGACCTTCGCCCCCAGGGCCAAGACATCATCCGCACCTGGCTGTTCGACACGGTCCTTAGGACTTGGATGGAGTTTGAAAAGCTCCCGTGGAAGGACGTGGCGCTCTCCGGATGGATCTTGGATCCGGACCACAAGAAGATGAGCAAGTCAAAGGGGAACGTGGTCGTCCCCAAAGAGCCCATAGAGGCCTACGGCCCCGACGCGGTCAGGTACTGGGCCGCCTCGGCCAGGCTGGGGGTAGACACGGCCTACGACGAGGGAGAAATGAAGATAGGGAGGCGCCTGGCCAACAAGATCCTCAACGCTTCCAACTTCATCCTCGATCTGGGAGGTGGCGCGGGGGACATTTCCCGCGTCACCTCCCCCTTGGACCTTTCCCTGCTTTCCTCTCTGGGGGAGGTCGAAAAGAAGGCCACCCAGGCTTTGGAAGCCTTCGACCACGCCTCGGCCCTCCAGGAGGTGGAGGACTTCTTTTGGAGCTTTTGCGACGACTACATAGAGCTGGTCAAAGACAGGGCCTACAGGGGCAGCGAAAGCGCCAGAAGCGCCCTCAGGCTCGCTTTGGAAGCCATCCTGTCGCTCTTTGCGCCCTTCCTCCCCTTCGTCACCGAGGAGGCGTGGCACTGGGCGCACCCGGATGGCATCTCCATTCACCTTTCCCCGTGGCCAAAGCCCTTTGAAACCGGGCAAAGCCCTGAGGGATTTAGGCAGGCGGCGCTGTGCCTGTCGATGCTTAGAAAGCTGAAAAGCGAAAAGAAAGTCTCGCTGAAGACCGAAGTTGAAAGCGCGAGAATCTTCGGCAAGGGGGCGGCGGCGGCGCAGATCGCAGCCGACGACCTCAAGGCCGCCGTGCACGCAGAGGCTATAGAGTTTGACCCCACAGAGGCGCAAACCGGGGCCGAAATAAAGTTCTAGTCCTTTACGGACTTGGCGAGCATGTCCAAAAACTCCCTGTTTGAGGGCGTCTGGCGCAGGCGCGGTATAAGCGTCTGGTAGGCCTCTTCTACATCCAGCCCCCCTATGGCGCGCCTGAGTCTGTAAATCAACGACAGGTCGCTTGAAGGCACTAGAAGCTCTTCCTTCCTGGTGCCGGAGGCGTTGATGTCTATAGCGGGGAACATCCGCTTTTCGGCCAACTCCCTGGAAAGCTTCAGTTCCATGTTTCCCGTGCCCTTGAACTCTTCGAAAATCACTTCGTCCATTTTCGATCCCGTCTCCACCAGGGCCGTGGCTATTATGGTCAAAGAGCCGCCGTTTTCTATATTCCTGGCGGCCCCGAAGAAGTTCTTGGGAGGATAGAGGGCCTGAGAATCCACTCCTCCGGACAGGACCTTGCCCGAGAGGGGCATGGAGAGGTTGTAGGCCCTGGCCAGGCGAGTTATGGAATCTAGGAGGACGACGACGTCTTCGCCCAGCTCTACCAGCCTCTTAGCCCTCTCTATAGCCAGCTCTGCCGCCATGGTGTGGTCCTCTGCTGGCTTGTCGAAAGTGGAGGCGATAATTTCCCCGCTCACGGTGCGCTGCATGTCGGTCACTTCCTCGGGCCTCTCGTCTATCAGAACCACCATGAGGTGGCACTCGGGGTTGTTGGCATGGATGGCGTTGGCAATCCTCTGGAGCATTATGGTTTTGCCGGCCTTGGGCGGAGCCACGATAAGGCCCCTCTGTCCCTTACCTATAGGGGAGACGAGATCTATCACCCTGCCTTCGAGGTTGGAGGGGACGGTCTCCATGCGCAGCCTCTCGTCAGGGTAGAGGGGGGTGAGCTGGGAGAAGTGGGGGCGGTTCTGGCTCTCTTCCACGCTCATGCCGTTTATAGTTTCAATGCTCTTTAAGGGGATGTACTTCTTCCCCCTTCCGGCGCGCATATCGATCCTCTCGGGCTGGACCAGGCCCGTCACCGCATCTCCCTTCCTAAGGCCGTATCGCTTGACCATGGAAATCGAGATGTAGACGTCGCTGCTTCCCGGAAGGTAGCCGCTGGTCCTTATGAACGCGTAGTCGCGGTTGTCGCGGATGTCCAAAATCCCGGAAATAGGAATGGATTCCTCTTCTTTCTCACTCTCTTCCGGGCGCGAATACCTCTGGGGCTTGTAATTTCTGTATGAGCCCTGGCTCTTGGCGTAGTACCTTCGATCCCCCTCGGGCCTGTACCGGTTCACCTCATACGAATCTTCCACTGTCCTAACTTTCTGCAACGGTTTTTTGGGCGGAAGCGACTCCATCACGGCTCTAAAAGCCGAATCGCGTTCCTCTTCCTCCCGGCTTTCCCTCTCCGAAGGAGCGGGGGATCTTCCGCCTTCAGAGCGGGGGGAGGGGGCCTCTTCAGGCTTTGCCGCCTTTGCCAGAGCCTGAGAGAGAACGCCCACGAGGGCGGGCTTTCTCATCGTCGACACCCCTTTAACCCCGAGTTTTTTAGCCATATCTTGCAATTCGACGAGCTTCTTGCCTGAAAGCGCATCGCTATCGTCATTAAACACGGATTGAGAACCTCTCAGATAAACAAAGAAAAAATCAGATTAAGATCTTGCAAACGGGCGATCTCGAAATTTTAGATAATCGTATTCTGTATTCTACTATTGCGCCCAAACCTATTCAATTAGGATCTGTATTCCCAGTACCACTCTATGAGGCGGCGCGTGGAAGGATCTACTTCAGACAGATCTGATCCCGCCTGCGATACGAGGCCAAATACCTTTTGGCTGAGCTTTTTGCCCAGCTCCACCCCGAATTGATCGAAGGAGTTTATCCCCCACACGACCCCTTGGCAAAACACTATGTGCTCGTACATGGCCACAAGCTCCCCCAAGGTGTAGGCGCTGAGGGTGCGGCCGAAAATCGACGTGGAGGGTCGGTTTCCCGGGCATCTTTTCTCTTCCGCCGTTCCGGGCTCCGTGCCGAAAGCCAGGGCCGCAGTCTGGGCGATGAAGTTGGAGACGAGCTTTTCCTGCATCTCCTCCTCTTCTTTGTCCAAAGGATTGGAGTTGTTGGCGAAGGCTATAAAGTCGGCCGGGATGAGGTGGGTGCCCTGATGGAGGAGCTGGAAGAAGGAGTGCTGGGAGTTGGTCCCAACCCCTCCCCAGTAAATCTCCCCGGTAGCCAGATCCACTTGCCTGCCCGAAAGATCCACCCTCTTTCCGTTGGATTCCATCGTCAGCTGCTGGAGGTAGTCGGGAAGCTTTCTGAGGTAGTCGTTGTAGGGGAGGACTGCGTGGGTTTCGGCTCCGAAAAAGTCTGCGTACCAGACGTTCAGCATAGCCATCTGTATGATCGCATTTTCCTCGGCGCTGGTGGAGAAGAAGTATTCGTCTACAGCCCTGAGCCCCTCGAGGAACCTCTCAAAGATATCGGGCCCCAAAGAGAGGACCAAGCAGAGCCCTACGGCGCTGTCGACAGAGTACCTCCCCCCTATGAAGGGGAACATCTCGAAGACGTTTTCAGGCCTCACTCCAAACTCTTCGGCCTTTCCCGCCTTTTCTGCGCTGCACACCGCCGCAAAGTGCCTGCCGACAGCTTCCTTCTCCCCTTCCAGAAGGCCCTTTTCTCCCAGGCCTTTAAGCAGCCACCTCTTGGCCTCCTGCGCGTTGGAGAGGGTCTCCTGGGTGCCGAAGGACTTGGAAGCTACGACAAAGAAAGTGGAAGCGGGATCTAGGCCCTTGACGGCCTCTATGAAGCTGGAAGGGTCGACATTCGAAACAAATCTAGCCTGCAGGGATCCGTCGCTTCTGGACTGAAGCGCGCTGTACACCATCTCGGGCCCGAGATCCGATCCCCCGATGCCGATATTGACTACAGTCTTTATGCGCCTGGCCCCTTCCATGCGGATCTTGCCTCCCCGCACAGCCTTGGCGAAAGAATACATCCTCTCCAAAACGCCCCGTATGTCTTCTAAAGCCTTTTGCGCGCTTTCTCCGGCGCCGCTCGCCATTCCTTCAGGGGCGCGCAGGAAAGTGTGGAGCACCGCCCTGCCCTCGGTGGAATTTATGGCCTCCCCCCTCACCATGGCGCTGGCCCTCTCGGGGATTCCGGCCTGAGTGGCCAGCTCTGCAAAGAGGGAGGGCATGTCCGAATCGATCAGGTTTTTGGAAAGATCTACCGTAAAATCCCCCACGGCAAAGGAGAGCTTTTCGGTCCTCTGGGGATCTTGGAACCAGGTGGCAAGATCTTTGCCTTTTATGCTTTCAAACCGCTGCTCTAGCTTCTCCCACGCGGGAAGATGCCGGGGATTTTGAGGTGAGAGTGTCACTTTTTCCTCCAGATTTTCAAATAAGACTCGGGCGCAAACAGATCGTCGTTGATCTCTCTAAATGCTACCACCTCGGGGCAAATCAGGATTTGAGCATGGAAGAGAGAAAAGAGCGCAAGGGCATGGGGATGGAAGGGGAAAGCGGCCCCGCACGCCGGATTTCCCGGCAGATCTGGTAGGGGGAAGCGGCCTTTATCCCGCCTGGCCACTGCACCCCGGAGGCGACTTTGGGCTGGGAGGCGGCGGAGGTAGAGGCTATGCACACCCTCCATGCGTCCAAAACCTCCCACCTTCCCTTAGAAATCCGGGAAAGCTCCCCCTCCCACTCCTTTTTCTGCCTGCCCATGTTCCCTCCCATTTTTAGGGCCGGAGATCCGCCCTGACCTCCCAAAAAGGCCCTCCTTTTTGAATCCAGGCGCACGAGGAACTCCGGGGAAATCTGGTCGTAGACTACCCCTTCTCCCCCCCTGTAGTTTTTTGCGTCCACCATCCACAGCCTCACCCTGCCCTGCCCGTCCACCCCTGCCAGGACAAGGTCAATGTCGGAGGGGATCTTTTTCCCTCCCTTGAGGCCGTAGAGGCTGGCAAAGACCAGCACATCCGGACATGAGAGGGCGAAGAACTTAGCTAAAAGCTTTTCGCCCTTCGCTCCCGCCATGGAGAGGGACGCAGAAAAAGGGGCCGAGGACAGCCCTGCTCCCGGCTCCCCCACTATTCTTCCCTCCCGGGCGAGCTGCCAGTAGGGGTAGGAGGCGGCAAAAGCAAAATTGGGATCCTCCTCCCCCCGGCAGGCCTCCTTTTCTTCTAGGAAGCCGAAAAAGCTAGGGGAAGAAAAGGACCTCGAAATCTTGTACTTTTCGGCCACCCTCTTGGCATCCTTTTTTGAAAGCTCCCCGGCCGAGATCCCTTTCTTTTTTTGCCCCGCCAGGGCGATGGAGGCCCTGCGCCCCAAAAAGAGAAGGCAGAGGAGGGAAAAGAGCATGGAGAAATTGGCAAGAAGGGACGGGGAGGGGAAGGCCCCGAGGCCTTTGAAAAGCGAAAGGGCTAGGAGGGGCAAGAGGAGGGGCGGGGAGGAAAAGAGGATTCTGCGGGAAGGCTTTCCGCAAGACTTTAGAAAGCGGAGCGCCCCCTCGCCCGCCCCGGCCAAAAAGGTCAGGGCGAAAGCCAAAAGGGTCATGCCCCTTCAGGGGCCCCATTCAGGTTTATTGAAAGTTCGACTTTTGTGCCGCCTGCGGGGGCTGAAGACCATAGGATGGAGCCCTGGAAATCGACTTTCACGAAAGTCTCCACTATCTTCATCCCAAGGCTCGCGCCCGAAGGGGGCATCTTGCCCAGCCCGACTCCGTCGTCCAGGATTGTCACAGAGAGCCCGCGCCCCTTCCTTTTGGCGCGAATGCAGATCTCCCCTTCTCTTTCTCCCGCAAAGCCGTGCTCCACCGCGTTGGCGACGAGCTCGGAAAGGATGAGGGCCAAAGGCGTGGCGTCCTGAGGGGCCAGGAGCCCAAATGACCCCTCATAGGAGATGGAGATCTTCTGATCCCCTTCCCGCATGATGTCTACGTTGGTTTGAAGGAGCTTGGTCAGGGCGCAGTCAAAGTCGATTAGCTCGTCTTTGCTCTGGGAAAGGGCATCGTGGAGGATGGAAATAGCCTGCACCCTCCTTTTGGCAGTCTGCAGGGCCTTTTTCACCTCTTCATTTTCCGAATCTCTGATTTGAAGGGCCAGAAGGGAAGCCACGGACTGGAGGTTGTTTTTAATGCGGTGGTTGATTTCGGAGATAGTGGCGTCTTTTATCTTCAGCTCGTTGTCCCGGCGGCGGATTTCAGTTATCTCCCTGCACAGCACCACCGCTCCGCAGTAGTCCCTCTCGTTCCACAGGGGAAGGGAGCGCAACGTGGCTGAGACGTTGTTTATACTCAGGACCGCATCCAAGGGCCTCTCGCCTGAAAGCAGAGTCCTCATTCCTTCGCTCAGCTCTTCTGGGGCCGCAAGGCCTTCGACGAGCTCGGAGAGGTTCTGCCCCGTCAAAGGGCCCCGGGAGCCCAGGCGTTTAAAGCAGCTTATGGCATTGGGGGAGGCGTCGGTCACCAGGGAGACCGAGTTTAAAGTCACAAATCCGTCAGGGACATGGGCGTTATGCCTCTGGGTATTGACGGGGACCCTGTAGGGAAATTGCCCCAAAGGAATCATGGAAAATAGCTTCCAGGACGAATCTATCCCCGTCTGCTCCCACTTGCCCGTGTGGGCGGAGGGGTAAGCCATGCGGAGGACCACTCCCGCCTTTTCCCCTTGCCAGCTGGCGCTGACGGCGCTTATGGACTTAAATTCCGGATTTGAAGGGCAAAGGGGGCGCTCGGAAGAAAGGGCGCAAGAGAGGAATGGGGAGAGGGCCGCGGGAAACTTTTGCCCCACCATGTCTTCGGGGCGGCAGGAAGGGGCGGTGGCCGGGCGCACTTGGGCCGCGCAGATGAATCCCCCGCTGCCATCTTTTACGGCGAGCTGCAGATCGCAGTACCCCAGATCCGCTATTATCCCCCAGTCGGCTATAAGGGAGTGGAGCAGGTGCCGGGCGCCGTCGGTGAGGTTTGAACAGGCCAGGATCCTGTCGGGATCTTTCAAATTGCCGCACTCGTTCATTTTTCCAATCCTAAAGTAAAGCAAGTAAATTTAATTGTAGTAAGACATGCGAAAGGAGCTGCAATGCAAGCCGCAGCCAGGGCGGGGGCAGCGAAAAGCGCCCCCGCAAGGTCAGGCAAAAAGGTCTGTCTGGATGTGCACGGGCGGGTGAAGCCCGCAGCGCGGGGCTGGATACACGCCGCCTTTTCCCCCGCGGCAGCGGCGGCATGCATAGTGGCGATATGCCTCGCGCCTACAAAAGGCCTCAAGGCCGCGTGCAGCGTATACCTGGCTTCCACCTGCCTGCTTTTCATAAATTCCGCCTGCTACCACATAGGCAACTGGGGGCGCCGCGTGACGGATGTTTTGCGCAGGATCGACCATGCCAATATATTTCTCCTGATAGCCGGCACTTACACTCCCTTTTCCTTTGCGCTGCCCTTTTTGGGGAGGGTAATTGAGATTTCGGTGATGTGGGGCACAGTGGCGGTGGCGCTCCTTGTAAACGTCTTTTGGATCTCGGCCCCCAGGTGGCTCTATACCGCTACCTACATCGTCATAGGCGTCGCCGGGGCGGCCGTAATGCCATTTTTATGGATGTCTCCCGAAGCGGGGTTTGTGGTGGTAATCCTCGCCGCCTGCGGGGGCCTGCTCTATATCGGGGGAGGAATCGTCTACGGGGCCAAAAAACCCGATCCGTGGCCCAAGGTCTTTGGGTTCCACGAAGTTTTCCACGCCTTCACGGTGTTGGGGTACACCCTGGAAATCGCGGCGGTGTTCATAGTCATCTGCAAGATGAGGTGACTATTTTTCCCCCATCGGGGAGACTTCTAGGATCTCGGCCCGCATCTCCCTTCCCGCAGGAGTCTGGTAGGAGACCGACTCTCCGGCACTGTGGCCCAAAACTGCCGCGCCTATGGGGCTCTTGGGGCTTATGATCCTCTTGTCGGTGATGCAGTTTAGATCCCGGCTTCCAACCAAAAATTCAGCTTCCTGTCCGCCAAATTTGAGCTTCACTACGCTCCCCTCGCGCACTTTGCCGTCGTTGGACACGGAAAGGATTTTGGCCGAGCGCAGCTTTTGGGTGAGCTCGTTTATCCTGCTTTCGTTTTTGCCCTGCGCCTCTTTAGCGGCCTGGTATCCGCCGTTTTCGCTCAAATCCCCTTCGGCCCTGGCCTCTTTTATCTTTTGGGCGATTTCGCTCCTCACTTCGCCTTTGCGATGCTCTAGCTCCTTTTGCATTTTGTCGTAGGCGTCCTGAGTGAGGCGGATGACTTCCTCTTCCGACATATGGCCCTACTTTCTAGCGGAAAGAATGTCTACCACGAACACCAAAGTGTCTCCGCCCGCAATGCCGGCCTCGCGCACGCCCCTCTTGCCGTAGGCGTAGTCTGAGGGGGCCACGATGAGGAGCCTAGATCCCACGGTCTTGCCCACCAGGGTCTCATCCCAAGCTCGTATCAGCATCCCTTCGCCAATCGGGAAGCTGGCGGGCTCGCGCCTGGCAAAGCTCGAATCGAAGGGGTCTTTTTTGCCCCACACGACCCCGCTGTAGTTTACTGTGACAGTGTCTCCCTTTTCCACTTTTGCTCCATCGCCCTTCACGAGCTCCTGGCAGATGAGGGAGGGGTTTTGGGGCTGATCGGGATTGTCGAAAGTTATGTCGGCAGATCCGCCGAACTTGGCCTCTACCTTGGGCATTTCTTCCTGCATGCTTCCTCCTTGCTGGGTAAAAAGTTTTTGAAAATGAAAAGAAACGTATAAATATATAACTATAGCGTACAAGAGGAGGATTTATTGTCAAGGAACAGGGAACCGGCCGAGATCATCAGGCTCAGGGAGGCGGAAAGGGCGCTAAGCGCCGCGCAAAGCGCCTACAGCCAGAGGGTTAAGCAGGGAGAAAAACAATTAAAACAAGCCCAGAAGGCGCACGAAAGGGCGGTGGAAAGCGCAAAATCGGAACTGGAAGGAGAAAAGGAAGCGTTCCAGGCGCCTATAGATTCTTTCGAAGGCGCCGTACTCTACCGGACTCGTTTAGACTTTGGGCAGGCCTCATTAAAGCTCGACCCGGCGCTCGGATGTGAAATCGAAATGAGGGGGGGGCTCTACACCCCGCCTTCCGGGGAAGGCGAGGCGAAAGACACTAGGAGCCTCGATCTTCACTTCTACTCCCCTTCGGGCCAGCTCGACGTTTCAGCCCCCTACGCCAAAGAAAAGGAGGCTCACGAATTTGCGGGCAAAGTCTACGCCGCGGCCAAAGACTGCATCAGGGCGGAAGAGGAATACCAGAAAAACGTGGCCCTTCTCACGAAGGGAGTAGATGAGGCTATGGCCAACACCCACGCCATAGACGTGGCCCAAAGCTCTCTAGCACAGGACAAATCTTCAACCCAGTCTGTGGAAGCGGCCGAAGCGTACTTGGAAAAAGTCAAGCAGGAGACCCCCAAGGAGATGCTCAAAAGCTACAAGAGGGGCAAGGCCCAAAAAAAGCTCGTGACCTGGAGCGTAGTCATAATCCTGTGCGTGATTGTGGTGGCCCTGCTGATAACCTGGGCCAGCGGAGGGTTTAAGTAAAAAAGTGCCCCCGGCGGGGGTCGAACCCGCACGCCAAAAGGCGGTGGATTTTAAGTCCACTGCGTCTGCCATTTCGCCACGGGGGCACGCTACAAATATAGCACTAGGAAAGCAGTTTCCTGGCTTCGTCGAGTATTACCCCGTCAAGGAGGGCCGCATCTGAAAAAAGGTACGAATCCAGGGGGGAGGCTGCGAGGACCTGGCTCCATATCAGGGCCCCGGTTCGGATTACCCGGCGCCTGAGAGGGGGGATGATGGGGTAGTCCTGCATTTCTTCTTCCTCCATCTCCATCAGCTTTTCGCAGACTTCGATCCCCTTTGTCCTCTCAATCTCAAATTTTTTGTAGGGGGAAAACTCCCTCTCACCTGCCGCCATAAAGCTGACCACGGCTATGGTGCCAGAAATTCCTATGAGGCGCTGGGCGGAAGGGATTGGAACGGTGCAGATCTCTTCCCTGATAAAGCGCTCCGCCCTTTTCCTTTTATCTTCCGGCATAGGACCCGAGCCAAATCCGAACTTTTCGGACATCCTGACGCATCCGATGTCTAAGGATTTGACAAAAGAGGGATCTGGGCCCTCTCCCAGCGCGAACTCCGTAGATCCCCCACCCAGGTCCACGAGGAGCTTTACGCCCCCGCCCTGGCTGCGGCATGCGGCCTCAAATCCCAGCTTCCCCTCTTCTTGGCCGGTGAGGATTTCGGGCTCCACCCCGAAAGTGTCCCAGACTATCTTTCTAAACTCCCCAGAGTTTTCGGCATCCCGCACGGCGCTGGTGGCTACAAATCGAAGGCGCTCGGCCCCGCAGGCGAGGATGTCGGCCTTAAAGCCCTCGAGGGAAGGGCGGAGCTTTTTAAGGGCGTTGCCCGAGAGCCGGTGCGTCTTTTCTACGCCCTCCCCGAGCCGTATCGTCCAAACCTTTCTCGGTATGACGATCTGCATTTGCAGCCCCAAAGGCGATGGAAAGACGTCCGCCACCTCCATTTTGACCGAGTTGGTCCCGCAGTCTATCCCCGCTATCCTCACCATGCTCCAACTTCCTTCGCTATCTCGTCTCCTATGGGGTTGATTCCCGGCCCCATCACAAGGCTCTGGGCCAGAAGGGCGTGCAGGCACTTGACCCTTTCCGGCATTCCGCCTGCCGAGGCTTTAGAGGGACAGGGAGGAGCATTGAGGATTTCCCCCACTTCCCCTCTAAAGCGCAGATACATCAGGTGGGCCCGAAGGTACCCCTTCCTCAGTTCAGGATCTCTTTCAAGCCTGAGGTTCCACCCCCTCATGGCTCCAGCCGATTCCAGCTGCGAAGCCCTGCGGGAAAGGTCCTTGTCTACAAGGTAAAAGACGGTGGGGAAAGGGTGTCCGCGAACTTGCGGGCTCACTACGACGGCCGCCACCCTCCCCCGACATCGGGCGCCCACGGCCGCCATCCCGTCGGGGCTGCGCCCCAGGCTCTTGCACACTTCCTCCCTCTCTTGGCAGCTGGCAGGGCGCGAGAGGAGGAATCGGGCGAGATCGCGGCAGAAGGCCGCATCTTCGTAAGAAAGGCTAGAACTTGGAAGCGCGCTTGAAGGCGGATTTGCCTGCATACACCCCGCTCTCGCCAAGCATCATCTCGATCTTCAAAAGCCTGTTGTATTTGGCCACCCTCTCCCCTCTGGCAGGCGCGCCGGTCTTAATCTGGCAGGCGTTCCTGGCTACGGCGAGATCGGCGATGAAGGTGTCCATGGTTTCCCCGGACCTATGGGAAACCATGGTGGAAAAGCCGTGCCTGAAGGCTATGCGCATGGCGTCGAGGGTCTCGGAGACAGTCCCTATCTGGTTGGGCTTGACGAGAAGGGCGTTGCAGGCCTTGAGGTCTATAGCTTTAGAAATCCTGGAGGAGTTGGTGGTGAGAAGGTCGTCTCCAACTATCTGTATCTCCCCTCCGAGCTTTTCTTCCATTTCGCTCCACGCTTCCCAGTCGTCCTGGGCGAATGGGTCCTCTATCGAAACCACAGGGTAAGCCTCTACAAGCCTTTGCCAGTAATCCATCATCCACTCGCGGCTGCGGGCCGAGCCCTCGAACATGTAAGTGTTGGAATCTTCATCGAAGAACTCGCTGCTGGCCGCGTCGATTCCGATCCCGATTTCTTTTCCGGGCTCGAACCCGGCAGCCCTCATGGCTTTGAGCAGCAGGTCTATGGCGTGGGCGTTGCTTTCGAGGTTGGGGGCAAATCCGCCCTCGTCCCCCACTGAAGAAGAGAGGCCCTCCTCTTTCAAGATCGACTTCAAGCTGGCGTAAGTTTCGCATCCCGCTTCCAGGGCTTCCTGGAATGAATCGAAGCCGTAGGGGATGATCATGAACTCCTGGATGTCGATGTTGTTGTCGGCGTGTACGCCTCCGTTGAGGATATTCATGCAGGGGACGGGAAGGATGTAGCCGTTCACGCCTCCCAGGTACCTAAAGAGCGCAAGATCCGCGCTCTGGGCGGCGGCGCGCAGGTTTGCCATCGACACCCCGAGTATGGCGTTGGCTCCGAGCTTGGACTTGTTCTTCGTCCCATCCAGCTCTATCATGCGCTCGTCTATCCCGCGCTGGTCAATGGAATCTAGGCCCAATAGGGCGGGAGCGATGACGTCCTTTACAGCTTTGATGGCGCCCGAAACGCCTTTACCGTTGAAGTGCTTGGCGTCTCCGTCCCTCTTTTCTACAGCTTCGTATATCCCCGTAGAAGCCCCCGAGGGGACGCAGGCCACTCCCTCGGCCCCGTCATCGGTCTCGAGGCTCACTTCCAGGGTGGGGTTCCCTCTCGAATCCAAAATCTGCCTGGCATTTATTCTCTCTATTGCTGCCACGATTCCCCCTTATCGGTTGTAAAAAGTTGAAAGAGGGCGAGGGAAGCGGACGCCAGGGCGCCGCCTTCCTGAGAGCCCTTGTCTAAAGGAATTTTAAAACCTGGCTCAGATTTGAGGTAGGATGAGCCGGCAAATAGGCGCCCAAGGCGAATCTGCGTGGAGTCGGGGAGGGGAGAGGAGAGGAGGAAGAATAAGAATCCCCCCCTGCAGCTTATCTCCTTTACGCCGCACTCTTCCGCCTGCCACTCTAGGCGCCGCTGGGCAAAGAGGGCGCGCATGGGGGCGGGGATTTGCCCATAGCGGTCCTCCAGGCTCCTTTCAATTTCTTCCAGCTCTTCTTGCCCGGGTGCGGAAAAGATGGAGGAATAGGCCTCCATCCTGAGTTTTTGGGAAGGGATGAAAGAATCGGGGACAAACGCCCTTTCCGGCAGCTCTATCTTGGGGCGCTGCTCCTCCTTTTTCAAAAGGCCCTTCTCCCTTTCCACCCCTTCCTTCATCATCCGCACAAAGTAGTCAAAGCCCACCCCTTTTATAAAGCCGCTCTGCTCTTCTCCCACCAGGTTTCCTATCCCCCGCAGCTCTAGATCTTTTAGAGCTATTTTGTATCCGGATCCCAAAGAGGCGTTCTCTTCTATAGTTTCCAGCCTCGCCTGGGCGTCCGAAGTGATTCCCTGGGGGTGGAGGAAATAGGCGTAGGCCCTTTGCGACGACCTTCCCACCCTCCCCCTGAGCTGGTGGAGCTGGGCCAGCCCGAAGCAGTCCGATCTCTCCACTATCAGGGTATTGGCGGAAGGGATGTCGAGCCCGGTCTCAATTATCGAGGTCGACACTAAAACGTCCACTTTCCCCTTCCAAAAGTCGTTTATAACCTTGTCGAGCTTGGATGGGGGCATCTTCCCGTCTGCAACTTCCACTCTGCATCCCGGGACGGCAGAAGAAATCCTGGCCGCGGCCGAGTCCAGGTCCTCTATTCTTCCGCACACGTAAAACACCTGTCCGGATCGCAAGAGCTCCCTAGAGATGGCCGCGGCTACAAGGTCTTCTTTCCATTCGCCCACATAAGTCAAAACGTCCATCCTGTCTTCGGGAGGGGTGGTCAGAGTGGAAACTTCCCTCACTCCTACCAGGCTCATTTCAAGCGTCCTCGGGATCGGGGTGGCCGAAAGGGAGAGGACGTCCACCTCCGGCCTAAGCTTTTTCAAAAACTCCTTGTCTTTTACCCCGAACCTCTGCTCTTCATCGACTATGACCAGACCGAGATCTTTGAAGGAAACGGAAGAGGAGAGGATTTTTTGAGTCCCAATCAGTACGTCCACGTCCCCGGAGGCGGTGGCGGCGCAGATATCTTTGGCCTCTTTGGCCGTCCTGAAGCGGGAAAGTCCCTCGACTCTCACGTTGAAGGGGGCAAAGCGCGCGCGGAAAGTCTCGAGGTGCTGCTCGGTCAGAAGGGTCGTGGGAGCGAGGATCGCCACTTGTTTCCCTCCCTGCACGGCCTTGAACGCGGCGCGCATGGCGATCTCGGTTTTCCCAAAACCCACGTCCCCGGTTATGAGCCTGTCCATGGGGAAAGGCGACTCCATGTCCTTTTTGACTTCCTCTATCGCCCTGAGCTGATCCGGAGTTTCCCTGTACGGGAACGCCGCTTCCATTTCGCGCTGCTTTGGGCCGTCCAGCGGGAAGGCGTGCCCCTCCAGCTTCCCTCTCTGGCAGTAAAGCTTTACGAGCTCTTGGGAAACCTCTGCGGCATGCTTTTTAGCCTTGGATCTCGTCGACTTCCACGCTGGGGAGCCCAGGCGGTCGAGCTTGGGGGAGTCGGAGCCTAAGTACCGGCTCACTTGTGAAAGCTGGGAGGCGGGAAGGTAGAGCATATCTGCGCCCCTGCCGGAAGAGGAAGCGTATTCTAGTGCCACGTAATCGGCCGCGCCCTCTTCGCTCTCCCTCTTTTCCAGCCCGATAAACTTGCCTATCCCAAACTGGGGATGGACTACAAAGTCTCCCGGCTCCAGGTCGGGAATGTCCACGCTCTTTTCCCTAAAGGAAATTTTTCCCGTAGGGGCGAGGGTGGATCTGCCGAAAAGATCGGTTTCCGTAATCAGGGCAAATTTTGATTCCAGATCCTCAAAGCCTTCCTCCATCGAAGAGGAGGCAGGGATGAGAGGAAGGCGGGGAAAGTTGGAACAGATCTTTTCGGCCCCCTCCCCAAAGGAAGAAAGGACCACTGTAAATCCTGGAAGGTCGAGAGCTTTTTTCGCCTCCTCCTTTTCCCCCCTACACTTTGGGGCAGCAATGAGCCCAAAAGCGGGCGCATTTTCGGCAAAGACCGCGTCTTCTCCCTTAAGCTCCTTTTTAAGCTCGTCAAAATTGGAAAAGTCCGGTCCTGAAAAACTCGAAGAGAGCATTCCCTCCCCCTTCTGGGCCTCCAAAAACTTTTCCGAAGCCTCCTTTAAAAGGGCGGATGTCTGCTCCATGGAGGAAGAGTTCGAGAAGAGGAAGAGGCGGCCGCGAAGGAGGCTTGAGAGGGAGGTCAAGTGGAGGAGGAAGGGCTCCACCGCTTCCATCCCCGCCTCGCACCTGCCCTCAGAAATTTTTTCAAAGAGGCTCCCAAAAGACGGGCGGCTTGAAAGCTCCCCGGCGCGCTCCTTGACGTCTTCCGTTATCAAAAATCCGTGGCAGGGTCCCAAGTGGCACTCCTCCACCCCTTCAAAAGTGCGCTGGGAAAGGACGGAAAACTTCCGCATCCTGCCTATTTTCCCCCCGTCCCAGAAGATTCTCACGGGGTTGTCCATGTTTGGGGGAAACACGTCCAAGATGTGTTCCCTGGGGGCCATTTGCCCCCTCAAAGACACCGCTTCCGCTTCGCGGTACCCAAGAGAGCGAAGGCGAGCTTCCAACTCTTTTTGGCCAACCTCCTCTCCCGCATGAATGAAAAGGGGCGGCTCTTCGAAGAGCGGGGAGATGGGCTGCAGGAGGGATCTGAGGGCGCACACCGCCAGCTTTACCTTCCCCCAGCCCTTCCTCTTGTCGGGAAAGCGGAGGCGCCTGAAGATCTTGTACCTTTCGGCAACGGTCTGGGGCCTGGGGGAAAGCTGCTCGTAGGGCAGGGCCTCTGGAGTGGGCAGGAGCGCCACCTCATCCGGATCTCCCTGCCACCAGTCGAGGCAGGATTTATAGGCCTTTTCAGCTTCCCCGGGAGTGGGAAGGACTAGGACCGCTTCCCGCTTTGCCATGCAGCTTGCGGCGATGAGGGCCGAAGAGGGGAAATTTAGATGAACAGTTCCTTTCGCCCCCAAAAGACGGCAAAAAGAGGGGCTGCCCTCCAGATCTCTTTTAAAGACTGCCAAACTACCTGGCATTGAATCTTTCCTGAGTTTTTGCAAGGCCTTCGGAAATAATGGATTGCACAGCCTCTATCGCCTTAGCTTCGCCTTCTGCCATTTTTTCCTTCTCTTCCGGGGAGAACTTTCCCAACACCCACGAAATGGAGCCGCCGGGGCGGGTTGGCCTTCCTATTCCGATTCTCACCCTGTAGTAGGAAGGAGTGCCCAGGTAAGAATCTATGGACTTTATCCCGTTGTGCCCCGCAGCCGAGCCTCCCAGCTTCACTTTTACCCTTCCTACCTCCAAATCCATGTCGTCGTGCACGACTATGAGGCGGGAGGGGTCGATGTCATAGTAAGAGAGCATGGACTGCACGCTGGCCCCGGAGGAGTTCATGTAGGTTAGGGGTTTGTCTAAGAAGATTTTCGCACCCCCCTCTTTAAAAATTTTTGCAACCGAAGAAAGCTTGGAATCTCTAAAGGATTCCCCAGCCTCCCGCGCCATAAGGTCGAGAGCTGCAAACCCTGCATTGTGCCGAGTCGAATCGTAGCGCGGCTCCGGGTTGCCAAGTCCTGCTACCAGCCAAATATTGTTTTCGCTCATACGTTGAACCGGAATTCGACCACATCCCCTTCCTCCATCACATAGTCCTTTCCTTCGATGCGCACTTTCCCTTCCTTCCTCGCGTTTTCATAGCTGCCGGCCTCTAAAAGATCGTCGCAGGAAACTACGCTCGCCTTGATAAAGCCCCTCTCGAAATCGGAGTGGATTACGCCTGCGGCCTGCGGGGCGCGACTTCCTTTCCTTATCGTCCATGCCCTCACCTCTTTAGGGCCGGCCGTGAGGAAGGTTTGCAGGCCCAGAAGCGAAAAGCCTGCGGCCGCGAGCTTGTCCAGTCCGGACTGATCCAAAAACTCTTCAGCCTCTTCTTCGGGCAATTGCGACACTTCCCTCTCCAGCTCTGCGTTCAAAAATATGGCCGGCGCGGGAGCGACAAAGTCCGACAGGTCCTTCTTGAGGGCTTCGTCTTCCAAAGAGGCGTCGTCTGCATTGAAAACATAAATGAAAGGCTTCAAAGTCAGAAGGTCTACTCCCTTCAAAAGATCGTAATCTATTTCCTTTGCGCGGTCGGAGAGGATCTTGCCCTCTTTGAGGGCCTCATAGACTTTCTCCATCGCTTCCAGCTTCTTTTTGTCCTCCTTTCCGCCTTTTACATCCTTTTCCACCTTGGGGAGCATCTTTTCGAGCACCTGCATGTCGGAGAGGATGAGTTCAGTATTTATGGTCTCTATATCGCTTTTGGGATCGACTCTGTTTTCGACGTGCACTATATCGTCGTCTTTAAAGACTCTGACGACCTCGCAAATGGCGTCCGCCTCGCGGATGTGGGAAAGAAACTGGTTTCCCAACCCTTCCCCTTTGTAGGCGCCCTTGACTATGCCGGCAATATCTACAAACTTTACAGTAGCAGGGACCAGGGTCTCGGTTCCGACCAATTTGGCGAGTTTGGAAAGCCTTTCATCTTTCAGGGGCACCACGCCCACATTGGGATCTATTGTGGCGAAGGGGTAGTTGGCGGCCAAGGCGTTGTTTTTCGTGAGGGCGTTGAACAGCGTGCTCTTGCCCACGTTGGGAAGTCCTACTATTCCTATAGTTAAACTCATATACTAAAGTCTAATATTCCGCTTATTTCACCTGAAAGGGGCAAAAAGGAAATGAAATCCAAGGTGGTAGTAGTAACCGGGGCCTCCAGCGGCATAGGGGAAGCGACCGCAAAGCTGCTGGCCGAGAAAGGGCATAAGCTCGTCCTGTGCGCCAGGCGCGAAGAAAAGCTCAGGGAGGTGGCCTCCTCTATCAGGGAGAAGGGCGGAGAGGTCATATTCCTCAGGGCCGACGTCACAGACATAGTGCAGATGGAAGAAGTGGCCCAGGCCGCCATAGCCGAGTTCGGCCGGATCGACGTGTGGGTAAACAATGCGGGCCTCATGCCGGTTTCCGAAATTATCAAAGACAAGGTGGACGAGTGGGACAGGATGGTGGACGTGAACGTTAAGGGCGTCCTCTACGGCATCCACGCCTGCCTGAAGATTATGAGGGAGCAAGGGGAAGGGCACATCATCAATATGGGATCCGTTGCGGGGCATGTTTCCAACCCGGCTTCGGCAGTCTACTCTGCCACCAAGTTTGCCGTTAGGGCGCTAAGCGACGCCTTAAGGAAGGAAGAGGCGGAAGCCAAGAGCGGGGTCAGGGTAACCGTGATCGCCCCGGGCGCCGTCGACACCGAGCTTCTCAGCACTATAACAGATCTCGATGCCCGCAGGGACGACGAAGAGTTTTACGCCTCCACAGCCATCCCCGCCTCGGACGTGGCAAAGTGCGTCGACTTCGCCATAGACATGCCGCCCGAGGCCTGCGTAGACGAGCTGATTTTGAGGCCCACCCTCCAAGTGCATTAAGCCTTTTTTGCGATCCCGCCCGCGCCGCCAAGGGCAAATTAAAAAGAAAAAGAGGCGCCCCAGGGAGGCTGTGGGCGGAGAGCAGGCGCCTAATCTGGATCGGCAAACGGGGCGGCAGGCCCCTTTCTTTCCATTCGAAGTGCCCCTTTGGCTAATTAGGCGCAGAGAAATTTGCAAGTCAAAAACCGATGGCACTATATGCGGCTAAGAGAGCTGCACGAGACGGGCAGAGTGTGATGAGGCGCGCATTTTGATGCAGCCGGAAGACTGCTCCCCGCAGAAATTTGGATGCTCCCGGCCCCGTCCTTTTGAGATCGCGGAAGGGGATTTAGGCCAGATCAGTTTCCAGTGGAAGACGATGCGTCCCCCATGTCCAGTATCCAAGCCCCCGGCTGGCTGGCGGACGGGGCATAGGAAGCGTAGATTCTAGATCCGTCTTTCATGCTCCAATTCAGGCTTCCCCCACTCAGATCAGAATTCGAATTGGCTGAAACGCCATTTACAAACGACTTGATCTGAGCTTGGGCGGACGCCGGCATCTGCGTTTCCTCTGCCACGCAGGAAAGGACCGGCCCCCAATCCGAAGTTCCCGAAACGCTGAAAGCCGATTGACTTGTAGGGCTGCCCTGCAAGTTTGCGCTTCCCCCCTCGTTTGAGCAGCTCTGCGAGTTTTCCAGATCAGAAACGGCGTCCGTC